>JBPCLI010000052.1:0-10048 GCA_051003415.1 Chthoniobacterales bacterium
ACGACGATCAACCCGAACGAACGGATCAAGCTGGAGACAGTTCCCGATCGTTATACGACACGCGTGATGGATTTGATGACGCCGCTTGGCAAAGGCCAGCGGGGTCTGATCGTCGCCCCACCGCGCACCGGCAAGACCACCCTCCTCCAGCACATCGCCGATGCGGTCGTGAAAAATCACCCGGAGATGAAGTTGATCATCCTCCTGGTCGACGAACGTCCCGAGGAAGTAACGGACTTTCGCCGCTCTTGCCCAAACGCGGAAATCATGGCGAGCTCCAACGACAGCGATATCAAGAGTCACACCCGCATCGCGCAGCTCGCGGTCGAGCGCGCCAAGCGCCTCGTCGAAGCCGGCAAGGATGTCTTCATCCTGCTCGACTCGATCACCCGCACTGCTCGCGCTTTCAATAACGCGACTGGCGGTGGCGGACGCACCATGAGCGGCGGTATCGACGCCCGCGCGATGGAAATTCCGCGAAAGCTTTTCGCCGCGGCCCGTAATACCGAAGAAGCCGGCAGCCTAACGATCGTCGCCACGGCGTTAATTGAAACCGGCAGCCGGATGGACGAGCTGATTTTCCAGGAATTCAAAGGCACCGGCAACATGGAACTCGTTCTCGATCGCAAGATCAGCGACCTGCGCACTTATCCGGCGGTCGATATTTTTCTCTCCGGCACCCGCCGCGAGGAATTGCTCCTCCAGCCGTGGGAGCTCGACAAAATCAATCTCATCCGTCGCGGTCTGGCCGGTCACAAACCAGTCGAGGCGATCGAGCGTTTGCTCATGTTCGTGAAGAAATTCCCGACCAATGCGCAGATGCTGAAAGAGATCCCGGGTTGATGCATTCGCCCCGGCCGCGCGAACACTGTCTATGACACTGAAATCGACCGAGGCTCAGGAGGTCGAATGGGAAGTCCTCCCGCCCGAGGAGGAAAAAAAGCGCTCGGAATTGGAACCGCTTTTCCGCTGGCTCGCGCTCATTATGGACAACTTCCTCCGCGTGCCGGGGACGCAGCTTCGTTTCGGGCTCGATCCCCTCATAGGCCTGCTGCCCGGTCTCGGCGACACCGGTTCCGCCATTATCTCGGCGATGGCATTGATCGCTGCCGCCCGTCGTGGTCTCCCGAAAATCCTCCTTGCCCGGATGTCGCTTAACATCCTGATCAACGAAGCCATCGGCATCATCCCGATCGTGGGCGATGCCTTTTCTTTTTGGTATAAATCCAACGTCCGAAACTACGAACTTCTCCAACACCATACCGCCGGACCGCGTCGCTCGACGACCAGTGACTGGATTTTTGTGGCGGCTATTCTTGGGATGCTGTTTGTCATCCTGCTCGTTAGTTTGGCGGTCAGCTTCTGGGTTCTCACCCAGGTCGTGAGATTCCTCGGCGGCCCGCGCGCCTAATCGATCAGGTAACGGAGTCGCAAAGAGCGGATGATTTCCCTCGCGCGACCGTAGGGCTTTCGAAAATCTTCGATCGTCGCGCACTTCATCCGGCGGGCGAAAATATCCTCCTCCGAGCGACTCGCCGGCAGGCGTGAGACACCGCGGTTGCCCCAGCGGCGCAGGACCGATTCGCAGGAGCGCAAAAAATTATAGGCGCTCCGCAGGCTGCCGGCATCACCTGCCGCCACGATTTTTTGCGAACGCAATTTATCCAGGGCGGAGAGAAAATTAGGCTCCCAGATTCCACGCCGCATTTGCAGCCCCTGAACTAAAAATTCCGCCTCGATCATTCCGCCGATACCGGTTTTGAAATCGTTGAAATCGTTTCCGCTCCCGCGATCGTTGGCGATTCGGACAAGCATGTTCTCGATTTGCCTAACTAGGTCGGGACGCCGGCCCGCTTCCCGCCAAAGCTCTTTAGCGAGGGCCTCGAAATCGTAGCGGAGCGGACCGGAGATCCCCCGCGCCCGTGTCAGGGCCTGCAATTCCCAAAACTGGGCCCGATTCGCATAATAAACGCGCAAGGTTGCGAGCGAACAGACCAGCGGTCCCTTCTCGCCCTCGGGCCGCAGCCGCGGATCGAGCGTGGCGACGCTTCCTTCCGCGGTCGAGAGCGCCATTTCACCAATCAGGTTTTGCGCCGGTCGCGGATCGTCGCCGATAAAAAGGATGTCCAGATCCGCGCCGTAACTGATCTCGCGTCCACCGAATTTCCCCAGCCCGATAAGCGTCAGCGTCTTCTCGGGATTCAACAACCGATCGACAAAAACGAGGCACGCCTCCGCCAGGTCGTTCTGCTCAGCGAGCAATTGTGAGAGAGGCGCGATCTCGAGCACGTCGCGCAGGAGGATGCGTAAGGACTCACGCTGCCGGTAGATCCGCACCGGATCTATCTTCTCGTTCATCGCGCCTAACGACTCCAGGCGCTCGAGGTGTTGCGCCACGTTGAAGGTGCGGTCGAGCATTCCGCCCCGGGTCACCTCCTCGAGCCATTGTGGACGGCGAATCAACCAGCCGCCGCCCGCCTCGCTCGCGTCAAAAGTCTTGATCAGCAATTCCAGGAGTCGCGGATTCGCCGCCAATAATTCAAAAAGCAGACTCCGAAATCCATAGGCCTCTACAAAGCGTACAAACTGCGTCAGCGTCGCATCGGGATCGGCCGCGCGGTTCAACCAGGTCAGGAGGAGGGGCCGAAGCTTGCGAAAAATTTGCCGGGTGCGCGGCGCGACGTGAAAGCCCGCCGCACTTTCGCCCAACTGGGTCAGCGCCTTGGCCGCTTGCGGCGCGGCGCGAAAATTTTTCAGGTCCATCGCCCCCGATTCCCGGGTCGAGCCGGCTTCACCCACGACGCGCTTGAAGATGGCGCGCACGCGTCGCATCTGCTCGCGCAACTCTGCAACCAATTCGGTGCTCCCGGCAAAACCAAGGCTTCGCGCCAGGACGCGCAAGGCATCGCCATTTTCCGGGATGGTGTGAGTCTGCTGCTCGGCCTCGATCTGCAGGCGGTGCTCGACCCGGCGCAGAAAACGATAGGCGGTTTCGAGATGATTTGCGTCTTCGTTAGGCAAAAATTCCAGCTCGGCCAGGCCGCGGATCGCTTTCAGCGTTCCAGCCTCCTGCAGGAACGGATGCCGCGCCGCGTGCAAAAGTTGCAGCGCTTGCACGACAAATTCGATCTCGCGAATCCCACCAGAGCCGAGCTTCACATTTCGTTCGCGGTCCTCGAACCCGACGATGTCGCGTTCGATCCGATTCTTGATCGCCGCCACTTCGTCGAGCAAATCGGGCGTCGGGCTTGTCGGAAAGACAAACGGCTGCAGCTGACGCAGAAAATCGTAGGCCAACTCGCGATCGCCGCAAATCCAGCGCGCCTTGGTCAAGGCCAGCCGCTCCCACATTTCGCCAAAGCCGGCATAGTAGTTTTCCATGCTTTCGAGGGAGCGGACGAGCGGGCCGCCGCGCCCTTCTGGCCGGAGCCGGAGATCGACCCGGAAAAGCGATCCCGCAGGATCGGAGGCGGCAAACGTCTCGGTGATCTTGTTCCCGAGCCGAGTGAACCATTCGTGATAGCTGAACTTCGCCGTCACCTGCCCCTCGTCGCTGTAGACAAAAATGAGGTCCACGTCCGAACTGTGATTCAGTTCGCGTCCGCCCAGTTTGCCCATGCCGATGATCGCAAACTGGCTCTGCGGCGAGCCCCAGCGCTGCCGCAGTTCGTTATTCCAATAATCGTAGACAGTCGTTAGGCAAATATCCGCCAATTGCGACAACTCGATCAGGGTTTCCTCGAGCGGAGCAGCCTCCGAAACCTCGCGAAGTGCGATCCGCACCATTTCGCGCCCTTTCCAGAATCGCAGGACGCGAAAATTATCGTTCGCGATCGAAGGGCGCCCGGCCAGGTTGTGCAGGTCGGTCATCATCCGGCCGAAACCGCGACGATCAGCGCAGATTTCGGGATCGGCCAGCCAGAGCAGAATGTCCGGATGCTGGCTCAGACGCGCGGCGCAGATTCCGGAGACAGAGAGGAGATGGAAAAGGGCACCCGCGCGTAACGGAAAGCTCGCAACGATCTCCGGCAAGGGCGGAGCGCCAGCCGGCCAATTGGCCTCCATTGCCTCGAGCGTGCCGGCCACCTGGGAAGGCCGGATGCTGCGCGCGATTTCCCCTAACGAATTCGCAACCGCCACGCTATTGCGGTGGTTCGGTCATCTTTTCGCGGGCCTCGGCCAGCGCCTTGCGCTCGCGCCGGGTCAGGCTGCCAAGGCCGTTGCGCGAAATCTTTTCCAGCAGCGGATCAATTTCCGCGGTGATGAAGTCATCGAGCGACATCTGCCGCAGGCGCTCGCTTTCCACCCAACGGCTGCGCCAATAACGTTGCAGGAAAGAGGGCCGACCAAAACCAAGCAGATGCGCATAGAGCCAGCCGACGGCACTCCCGCCTAACAATGCGCTGTATGCGACCACGCCCCGCCGGTCGAACACTACCATCACCACGGCGAGCGCGAAGAGAGCGTTCCCGAGATACTTCGCCTTGAGCTTCCACGGAACGACGAAGAAGAGTGTCTGAGTTACCTCCAACTCTGGCAAAATCGTCGCAAACGCCACCACTACAGCCGCCAATCCGCCCGAGGCCGCGAGCAGAACGGTCGTCGAGGGCATGAGGAAGAGATGTCCAAGTTCCCCACCGACCAGGCCGCTCAGGTAAAGATACAGAAAATGTTTTTGCCCGAAGATCGATTCCACGTCGCGCCCGATGAAGTAGAGGAGAAACATGCTGCCCGCGAAACTGAAAACGTTCGCGTGCAGGAACATCGCGCTGAAAAATTGCCAGGCATAAGCCTGATCTATTCCGCGATAACTCAGGCCCAGGTCATCGACCAGCGCGTCGGGTTGATAGGCCAGGACAACCTGCTGCGCGACGAAGCCGGCAAAATTTGCGCCGATCAGCGAAAACAGAATGACGCGTTGGCGGGGCGTCCAGTGGGGCGCGTGGGAGGAAGCTTTTCGGCCGGACAGGCGCATGAAGCAAAAATATCCCAAACGCCCGGGATTGTCATTGGGAATCAAAGACGCGTTCTTCCACTGGGCCGGACGCAGCGCGAAGGACCGACGGAGGCGCCAGCACTTTCAAGCTTCGCGGTTGCATCTCAAATTCCACCGGACAGCTGCCGGCCAATTCGCCGTCCAACTCCACCGGAACGTCATCCCCGCTCGTCACCCGGAGACGCGAAGTCTGAAAATACTCCACTTCGCGCGTCGTGATATCTGAGGTGAAAATGACGTTTTGAAGATACTTGATCAGCTCGATGTAGCCGAGCTGCTTGAAGACCAGGACGTCGAGCAGGCCGTCGTCGATCAGAGCGTGTTTGAAGAAGGGGAACGGTCCGCCATAGAGCCGTCCGTTGCCGACCAAAACAAAGGAGCCTTCTTTCGTCATGGCGTTTTCCGATTCGATCAAAAGCCGCGGTGGTCGCCGCCCGGCGATCTGCGCGGCGGAAATGAGATAACTGAGCGGTCCTAAATTTCGTTTCGACGTTAGGCTGGTCTCCTTCACCACCTGCGCGTCCAGCCCGACACCCGCCAACTGAACGAAATGTTTTTTGTTCGCGGTCGGTAAATCAATCAACCGCGTGCGACCGCCGCAAATGATGTCCCAGCAACGTCCGAGATCATTAGCCGGCAGGCCGAGTTCGTTGGCGAAGACGTTCATCGTCCCCATCGGCATTAAGCCAAGGGCGGCGTCCGAACCGGCGATGCCGTTCACGACCTCGTTGATCGTCCCGTCGCCACCCGCTGCGACGATTCGGTCGAATCCCTCCGCCACTGCGGTCCGCGCACGATGCTCCGCGTCGCCGGCTCCGACTGTCGCGCAGAAGAAGGCGTCGCCACACATCGTGCGAAGTTGTTTTTCCCAGCGGCGGGCGCGCTCGCTCCGCGCGGCAGGATTTAGAATGACGCAGGTTTTGGACAAGGGTTTACTTGTTAGGCTGGTTTCATCTTTTCTTCAACCGCGCCTTGCGTAGTTTCAGCCGGTGAAGAAACTCGGCCGCCTGTTGCTCTGGCTCCTCGCCGGGACCGCGGTTTTGGCCTTCGTCGTCTTGCTCGCGGTCAATCTCTACGTTCAATCGCAGGGCACGCACCGTCGTATTCAGCAGGAACTCAGCCAGCGGCTTAACACTCCGCTTCATCTCACGCAGATCAGCGTCACCCCTTGGAGCGGGCTGAAGCTGAATGGCATTACCATCCCGCAGGAGTCCGGCCAGATCGGCGGCAATTTTCTCCAGGCGGAAAGCTTCCAGCTGCGGGTGCAATTCTGGTCGCTTTTCAGCGAGCGGCTCGTCATCCGGCAGGTTTCGTTGATCAAACCGGAAGTCGTCTGGGCACAAAACTCCGCCGGTAAATGGCGTCTGCCAGAGTTGGCACCGGCGAAAGACTCACATTCGGCTCCAGCCCCCTCTCCCGCGCCGGCCATGGCAGCTCTGCCAGGTGCGCCAGTTGCGCCGCCCGCGACCAGCGCTCCTCCGCCTAACGAGCCTGCCCTCGCCGCGACGCCCGCGACTGCTTTCACTCCCGAGGTGCAACGCGTTTCGCTCAAGGACGGCAACTTCACTTTTCTCGACTCCGCCGGCCGGGTGATCGCGAAATTCAACGGGCTCGATTTTCGGTCGAGTTTCCGCACCGCGACCGAGATCAAGGGCAGCGCCAGGGTGGAAAAGATTTCTTTGCGCGATCGCTTCTTTATCGAAGACCTCGAATCACCGCTCCACTACGATCCTGAGGAACTCGGCTTCTCCAACATCTCCGCACGCGCTGCCGGGGGCGTCATCAGCGGGCGTTTCGAAATGGCGGTGCAGGCGCCGGATTCGCCCTTCGCCGTGATGATAAAGTTCCGTGATCTGCAGGCCGAGAAACTCATGACGAATGCGGGCGGCCCCGCCAACATGCTCCAAGGCCGGGTGGAAGGCTTCCTCGATGCCGCAGGTAAAACTGCTGACAGCAATGCACTCACTGGCCACGGCGAAATCGTCCTACGCGAGGGCAAATTGCAGCAATACAGCCTCCTCGTCGCGCTTGGCCAGATTCTGCAGATCGACGAATTAATGCAGCTCCATCTCGACCAAGCCGAGGTCAAATACCACATCAGCCCCGGTGTTGTAAAAATCGACCAACTGCTTTTGCGCTCGCCTAACATTCGCCTGACCGCGAACGGCACGATCAGTTTCCGGGGCAAGCTGCGGCTCGATTCACAGCTCGCGCTGAACGACAAGGTGCGCCGTCAACTCTTCGCGCCCATCCGGGAGAATTTTCAGCCGCTCCCGGAACCTGCGGGTTACGCCGCGGTGGACTTCAAGGTCAGCGGAACCATCGACCGGCCCAAAACCGACCTGATGGATAAGCTCGTCGGCCGCGACTTGCGCGATCTCGGTGGAGTGATCAGCAGCCTTTTCGGTCATCCAAAAAAGAAAAAAAAGCCGACCGAAGAATCAACGCCGGCGCCCAGTCCCGAAGCTTCGCCTAACGAACGTGTAGAGGCGGCCGTACCGGCCGCAACCGCCTCGCCCGAACCGTCGGCCACACCTGCTCCCTCGCCATGAGAGTCATCGCCGGCACTTCCGGCGGCATTCGGCTCTTCGTCCCGAAAAACGAAATCCGACCAACGATGGACCGGGTGAAGGCGGCCATCTTTTCCAGCCTCGGCGAACGGGTCATCGGCGCACGCGTGCTCGATCTTTTCGCTGGCACCGGCGCCCTCGGAATTGAAGCGCTTAGCCGCGGCGCGGCCTCGGCCATGTTTGTGGAAAGTGATCGCCAGGCCATCGCGGCGATTGAGCGCAACCTCGCCCAGACCCGCCTGAGCGGTCGAATTCGAAAGCAGGACGTCTTTGATTTTCTGAACTACGCCAGCACCGCAGAATCACACGACTTGATCTTCGCTGATCCGCCTTACGACAAATCGCAGCTGGGCGATTCCTTCAGCAGGCTCCTCCTCCGCAATGATCGCCTGCCCGCCCGCCTAACGAATGAAGGAATCTTCGTGTTTGAAAAAAGACCCGGCGAACGCCTCCCGACAACAGATCTCTGGGAAGTGCTCCGGCGCAAAACCTACGGCGCCACCGAGACCCTTTTCTTGCAACGCAAACCGGCGTCCAACGAGTAATGAATCCGCGCATTCATCACAGCTCCATCCGGGTAGCGCACTCGTCTCGAGTGCTGGCGACGGTGTCTCACCGTGGCGGACTTTTCGAAGAGCGACCAATTCTGGACGGATGCGGAGCCAGCCAAAAAGTTCGTCGCGCTGGAACAGCGCGACCAGCACTCGAGACGAGTGCGCTACCCGAGCAATGATCCGCCTCCTCTACAATCTGCTTTTTCCCCTCGCCCTTGTGATTTTCCTCCCGGGCTATGTCGTGAAAATGTTCCGGCGCGGCAACTACCGAAACAAATTCGGGCAGCGTCTCGGTTTTTATGACGCGGAAACGCGCGCACGACTCGCCCCCGGCGGCTCGACCTGGCTGCATGCCGTCAGCGTCGGCGAGGTGATGATCGCGCTGAACCTCGCGGCCAAAATGAAAGAACGCGAGCCAGGGCTGCGCGTTTCCCTAACGACTACGACCACGACCGGCTTCGCCCTCGCACAAAAGCGCTCGCCGGACTGGATCGAAGTCCTTTACACCCCACTCGACTTTTGGCCGATCATGCGCCGCGCCTTTAAGATCATTCGACCGGCTCGCATCATTCTCGTCGAAGCGGAAGTCTGGCCCAACCTGACCGCTATCGCTCATCGTCTCAAAATCCCCGTCGCCCTGGTGAATGCGCGCCTTTCCCCACGCTCGGAAGGGCGTTTCCGGAAGTTCAGGTTTTTCGTTAGGCCCTATTTTCGAAAACTTGATCTGATTTGCGTTCAGGAGCCGGAAGATATGGCGCGCTGGGAATCGTTAGGCGCCGAGCGTGCTCGCCTCCATCCGGTCGGAAGCATTAAATATGATCCCGAGAATGTGGTTTCGCGCCCGGAGACGCCGCGCGCCGCGCTCCAGGATCTCGGTATTGATCCAGAACGTCCGATCCTGCTCGCCGGAAGCACGCACCAGGGCGAAGAGGAAATCCTCGCCCGTGTCTATCTCGAGTTGCGGCGGGACTTCGCCGACCTTTTTCTCATCCTCGCCCCCCGACACATTGAGCGGACAACCGAGATCCGTTCGCGAATCGGCGCGCTCGGTCTTTCCACCGCGCGCCGGAGCCAAATTGTGCACGCTTCCGGGACCGACTGCCTCCTTCTCGATACCACCGGAGAACTTCGCGATTGGTACTCGGTCGCGACCGTCGTTTTTATCGGCAAAAGCCTGACTGCGCGCGGCGGGCAAAATCCGGTCGAAGCGATCGTGGCCGATCGCCCGGTGGTTTTTGGTCCGCACATGGAAAACTTCGCCCAACTCTCGCGCTCCCTGATCGCAGCGGGCGGCGCGCTACAGCCCGGCGACGAGGCCAGCCTAACGAGATCTTTGCGGGATCTTTTGCGCGACCAATCGAGACGAGAGGAGCTCATCCGCCAGGCCAGAACCGTGCTCGACCCGCATCGCGGGGCAACCCAACGCACCGCCCAGCTCCTCAAAGAGCTGCCAATCCGAACGGGCTGAAATCCCTTGCATCGCCTACGACCGCTCCGGATATTGGGCGCTCTCCTGACCCTATCGTCCAGAGGCCTAGGACACCGCCCTTTCACGGCGGTAACACGGGTTCGAATCCCGTTAGGGTCGCCATTCATCCGTTCGGCAGGATAGTGCAGTCCGGCGAGGCGAATCGAATCAACCAGCAACGTTATTGCTCAGCTTCCGTGAAGGCAGCCATGCCGCCCGTGGCATTCTCCACCCGCTCATAGCCGCGTACCTGCAGCATGCTTGTTGCAATCGAACTGCGATAACCGCTCCCACAGATGATCGCAATCGGGCGATCGTTAGGCAGATCCGAAGGTTGTTTGCCGAACGTCGCGAGCGGGATATGCCGCGCGCCCTCGATGTGCTTGCCTTTCCACTCGGTCGGGGTGCGAACGTCGAGCAGGAGTGGTCTGTCGTTTTTCAGACTAACCTTCAAATCCTG
>JBPCLI010000053.1:0-73199 GCA_051003415.1 Chthoniobacterales bacterium
CGAGCAGATCCTTCTGCGTGAGCCGGCCGACCGATTCGGCCGATCCCCTCCCGCGGAGCGCGTAGGGGTGCTCGCCGAAAAGCGCACTTCGCAAAATATTGCGGGCCACGGTCGTCAGCTGTTCCTCATCGTCCCGGATACGGGCCAACTGCACTTCCTTTTCTCGCGCGACAGCTTTCTCCGGCATCGTCGCATGCAGCAGAATGTCGCTCAGCAATTCGGCGCCGAGCTGCAGGTCAGGCCTGGTCACGTCGAGTGAAATACTGAAGCTGTTGTTGCCCGCGTCGCTTCCCAGGTTGCCGCCGACCGCTTCGATCGTATCGGCGATTTGCTCTGCCGTCCGCGTCGCGGTGCCCTTGACGATTACCTTCGCCAGCAAACGCGTCACGCCATTCGTCGCGCGCGTCTCGGCGAGCAGGCCGCCGCGAAAAGTTGCCACCATCGAGACGAGCGGCAGGCGCGGATCTTCCCTAACGAGCAGGCGAAGCCCGTTGGAGAGGTCAAATTTTTCTACTTCACCGGCCGAAACGACGACTGCTTCGACCGCCTTCGGGGCCAGGGTGCCGCGCGGGTTTAACGAGACAACGGTCAGGTTGTCCTCCACCAGGTAGCGGCGAGCAACGCGTTGAATGTCTGCGAGCGAGACCTTTTGCATCGCCTCCAGGTAGTCGCGGGTGAAATTGAGATTCCGGGTGACGAACCAGTTCGAGCCGAGGTCCGACGCCTGGCCACGCATCGTGGTCAGTGAGCCTAACGAATGGCCCAATGAGATCTTTTTCGCCTTAGCCAGCTCCGCGGGGGTCACGCCCGCGGTTTGAAGTTCCGCCACAATCTCGAGAATCATCCGCTCGGCTTCCACGCGGTGCTCGGGCTCAAGCGCGGCATCAATCCCGAGCAGCCCCGGGTCGCCTGGGGTGTAGGAAAACGCCGAGATTCCAAAAACCAAACCCGCTTCCTCGCGCACTCGCCGATAAAGCCGCGAACTGCGCCCATCGCCAAGAATGGTCGAGAGAAGATCGAGCGCCGGGACGTCGGGATGGGTGATCTCCGGCACATGCCAGGCCAGGGCGAGCCGGGTCAGCTCGGTCGGAAACTCTTCATTGACCTCGCGTCGACCTTGTTGAATCGGCTCCTGCGCGATATAAGGGGGCGGCAAGGAACGCGCCGGATAAGCAGCAAAATATTTTTCCAACTGCGCGTAAACTTCGCCCGCGTCGACATCTCCGACCACGACGAAGGTGAGGTTGTTAGGCACGTAACGCGTCTTGTAATATTCCAACACGTCCTGTTGCGTGAGTTGATCGAAAATCTGGATCTCGCCGATGACCGGGAGTCGATACGGGTGGCGCTGGTAGACGGTCTTGAACATCAGCTGCCCCATCATCCGGTCGAGATCGTCCTGGCACATCGCAAATTCGCGCCGGATAACCTCCTGTTCCTTGCGGTACTCCTCCACGGGAAGAGTCGAGTTCATCGTCGCGTCGGCCAGAATGTCGAGCGCACTCGCGACGCCTTCACACGGGACATCGATCCAGTAAACGGTCCGGTCAAAGGAAGTGTAGGCGTTGATGTAGCCGCCCTCGTCCTGCACGCTTTGCGCGATCGCATTGGTCGAGCGCGTCGTGGTGCCCTTAAAAAGCATGTGCTCGAGAATGTGCGAGAGACCGGCGCCGAGATGGCGGCCCTCGTCGATACTCCCCGTCCCGCACCAGGCCTGGACGCTCGCGACCGGCGCGCTCCGGTCGGTCTGAACGATGATCGTTAGGTCGTTAGGCAAGGTCCACTTCTGCGCCGTCACCGGCGGAAAGGAAATGGCGGCCGAATTCGCCGGCGGGTTAGTCTGGAGTCGGGTGGTGGTCAACATGGCAACAAAGTCGAACCGGCGGCGCGGGCCAGATCGTTCATGAAACTTTCGGCGCCGGGAGGGCCGGCGGCAACTTCGCCGGCGGGCGGCTGGTCTCAGGCAGGAAGGGTTTCACGAAGGCGTCCTCGAAGGTGTAGACGGACTTGAAGTCCTCCAGCGAATCCTGCTCCGTCTTCCCGAAAATTCCGGCTCCGATCAGGTTAAAAACCATCTGCCCGATATCTTCGCAGCGCTCGACGCCCCAATAGGAAAAAACGGTCAGCGCCATTGGGCCAAATTCCTTCAACGCGTAAAGGCGCACGCCTTCCAGCAACTCCGGCCCGGCAACATGGCGGACCGCGGCGCCTTTGGATTTTTTCTGCTGCTTGGTCGTGTAATCGAGCGCGTCACGCAAGAAGACATAAGCGTCACGATGATAACGCTGGTCAGTCGCGACGATGGAATCGAGCGCTTCGGCAAATCCAATTTTCTGCATGGCAAGGGAGCTGCTCAGGAGGAGCGAGCGCTATGATAATCAGCAACCTCGAAGGGAGCAAATGGTGTAAGCTCTAATATGCACTGGTTTCTCCTCTGCGTGTTTTGCGTTCTGCTGACCACGGCGGCGCCCGCCATCGACCGCGCCCTCGGGGAAAGCGATCAGCGCAAACAGCTGCGCCATGAAAAATTTCTCCAGGAGCATCCGGGCTCAGCCGAGGCGCACGCCAGCTACGCGGATTTTTTGTCGGAGCATAACAATCTCCGGGCCGCGATCGTCCACTGGCGCACCGCGCAACTGCTCGCGCCGGGGAACGCCGCGATCGCAAATGCGCTCGGCGGGGCCTATCTCCGAATGGGGAAAGCCGCGGCTTCGGCCGCCGAATTCGCCCGCGCCATCGGGCTCGAGAGCAACAACGCGGCTTATCATTTCAATCTCGCCAACGTCGAATTCATGCTCCGGCATGACCTGACTGCCGCCTGGAAAATGGATGCGCCCGAAGTGCTTCGCCTCGCCCTGGCGGAGTTTCGCGAGGCAAGCCGGCTCTCGCCTAACGACGTGGAATATGCCCGGGCCTATGCCGAGACCTTTTACGGAATGCCCGAAGCGGATTGGTCGGAAGCCGAGACCGCGTGGAAACACGTCCTGACCCTCTCTCCACAAAGTGATTTCATCTATCTCCAACTCGCCCGCGTCAGTCTAAAACGTGGCGACGCCGAAGGTGCGAGGCAATTTCTGGACAAGATCGTCGACGTCCGTCACGACGGCTTGAAGCGAAAACTTCGGGCCCAGGCCGATCAGCTGTAGCGAGGCGCCTAATTCGTCTCCATCTCGATCGAGTCGAGATAAACCGAGATCGGATCGCGTCGGCGCGGGAGCGATTCGTCGGCCTTTGCGCTGGTTTCGAGCAACTGCGAAAAAGCTCCGCTGCTCGTGGTGCTCTGGGTGGCCTCGTACCAGTTCAGGTAATCGTCGATTTCGGACCCCTGGTGTTCGATGAGGGCCCGGTTGCTCGCGATGCGCTCGAGCCGCGTCGCAACGCCGCGCGCCTTGTCGCGCGCGAGCAACTCCGTCAGCACATAAGTTTCCTGCACGATCGCGCGGTAAGAAGGATGCGCCTGCGCAGCGAAAAGCAGCAATTGCTGCCCAACCCGACGAAGTGCATCGCGGTGGGCCGGCAGCTTTCGGTAAGTTTCATATTCGCCTAACGAATACTCGTGCGTCGTCCCGTCCTTGGCGGGAATGGAAAGATGCAATGCCTGGTCGAGTCGGCGCCCGGTCTCGGCTGCGCTCAGCATCTTGTAACGGTCGATCGCGGAAAGCTGGGCCACGCTCAAGGCCCACCATTTACCGGGAGCGCGCCCCAGCGTTTCCGGAAAATGCGCGAGCAAGTCCGCCATAGCGTCGCTAGGCGCGTCCGGCAGGTCGGCGATGAACCGGGCGAACTTCGTGCGACCATCCGGCGCGTCGAGTAAGAGTTGGACGAGGGCCCGGGCATAGGACGAGTGCAACTCGCGCGAAGGCGCGTCGAGCTGGGAACGCTTTTGCCGGACGATGTCATCGAGTGGCGCGATCGTTTTCGAGGCAACGATCGTGCGCAGCAGTTCGGCGTCGTTCTCTGAATCGCGCCCCGGTTCCAGAGCGAGCACCCCCTCAACCAGCCAATCCGGCGGAGTCACGTAGGGCGTGCCAGCCGCGATATTGCCCCGGCTGCGATAAATCAGCTCGACGAGGGTGGCGCGGAGCAGTTCGCGTTGCACCGAGCGAGCCTGCATTTCCCGGGTCAGAAGCAGATTCAACTGCAACTTCAAACCGTAGCCGAGCTGGCTGACGTCGAGTTGTGCGATCCGGGCGTCGGGAAAATTCGCCCGCGGATAATCGAGATCGATGACGAGCGTCGTCTTCCAGTTGTCCCGCTGGCCGAGGAGCCGCAGCAGATCGGACTTGGTCCGCTCCGCCAGGTCGCACATTGCGCCACGCACCCTGACATCGGCTCCGTATACGACAAACTGGCGCGAGGTGCTCGTGCTCTGCGGCTTACCAGCTGCAAAACCGATCCCGTTCGTTAGGCAAAGAGCGGCTCCGAGAGCGATGAAGATTTTCGGCGCGGCTGACATGAGCGAACGG
Source organism: Chthoniobacterales bacterium (assembly GCA_051003415.1). Classification (GTDB taxonomy): domain Bacteria; phylum Verrucomicrobiota; class Verrucomicrobiia; order Chthoniobacterales; family UBA10450; genus Palsa-1392. The sequence continues at coordinate 4,467 of JBPCLI010000053.1, forward strand.
ATGCGGAAGAGTACGCGGTCTTCTTAAGAAAAAGGTGCGGGAAATTGCGGCCGAGTGTGCTACGTTTGTTTCCGAAAAACAAAGGAAATTACGATGAAAATAACCAAGAGTTTGACGATGATTGCAGTGCTCGGCGGCTTGCTCGCGCTGGCCGCGCCGGCCGAAGCACAAAACCGTGGCAACCGACACGGGGGCGGCGGCGATGGGAATCGTGGAGGCTTCAACCACGGTCGCTCAGGTTTTCACAACGGCGGCCGGGTGAATTTCTTCTTCGGTGGATTCGGTTACCCGGGTTTTTATGGCTACCCCTATTACGGATATCCCTACTCCTACGGCTACTATCCCTACGGCTACGGCTACGGCTACGGGTACCCGGTCAACGCTTACTACTCGTATGATCCGCGCGGAATCTATGAGGGACGCATCGCGAATCCGCCTCGCTCGACGAACGATGGCGGGGGCAAGGATTTATCCATGACCGCACGGGTGCAGCGGCGATTAGCGGCCGCGGGTTATTATCGGGGCACGATTGACGGCGTCATCGGCGATGGCACCCGGCGGGCGATTCGCAATTACGAGCGTGATAACGGATTACCGGTAGACGGACGGATCGACGATCAGTTGCTCTCTACCATGGGTCTCGGCTAGAGATTGCCAAAAGAAGCTTCCGGTTGGCGAGGTTGGCAGAGCCGGAAATAATTGTTGGCGGTTGCTCTAGCCGAGAGATCGATCGTTAGGCGAGCGCGCTTAGCGCGATACGATCAGGGTCACAGACTGGGGATGAAATTCGATCCCGGCGAGGCGGGCGACGGAATTGCGTTCCTGCGCGAGGCAGTCCCAAGCTTTGCCGAAAAGAAAGTTGCCGTACTTCATCAGAGAAGGATGAATCGGCATCCGTCCAATGTATCCGCCCGTACTCGTGGCCACGATATTGTTGTTCACGATTGCCACTTGATAGGTGCTCCCGGCGACGATCGAAAGCACCATCAACTTGTGCTCGATGTGGATTGCGCATTGCCCTTCCTGAAACTGGACGAAAACGCGTTTTAAGGGAGCGAAACCCTGTTGCGACGGGCTGTCCTTGCGCCGGAGCGTGGCGGCCAGGTAACTGTTTACCTGTCCTTCGTTGTAAACCAGCATCGGCGGTTGGTGAGTTGAGAGCGCGGAAACCATGTCCCGGTTGATCAACGGAGCGAAATCGTAGTTCTTCGGTGCCGGTGGAGGATCGGGCGGGAGCAGCACCACGATCACCGCGGCGAGGCAAAGCGCGCCGAGAATTATGTTGGCCACCTTAATCGCGATCGCCTTCCCCTTTCCGCGATTGGGCGAAAACATCTTCGGCGGATGTTGACGGGTCCGTTCTTTAGTCGGGCCTTCCTCGATCTTTTCCTTTGCCGGGCCGGTCCGGTCGAGACGCGCGCCGCAGTTGTGACAATAAATTCTTTCCGGCTCGTTTTCGTGCTGGCAATCCCGGCACTTCAGCCTGGTCATGACTCGGAGCTTTTCTTCGGCTTCGACTCCGTCTTTGTCGCCGGAGCCGCTGCTGGCGCGGGCTTGGCGTCCGTCTTGCCCCCCGCACTGTCTCCTCCGCTCTTCTCACTTCCGCCGGATGATTCTTTCTTCGCGCCTTCCTTGTAGGAATTGCTCCGGTAATCGGTGATGTAAAAGCCGGAGCCCTTGAAAATAAGTCCGGCTCCCGTCCCGAGCAGCCGTTTCACTTTGCCCTTGCCCCATTTCGCCTGCAGGCAGAGTTCCTTCGGGCAAACCTTGAAGGGCTCATCGCGCATTGATTGGAAGGCATCGAAATTCTGCCCGCATTTTTGACAGGCATATTCGTAGGTGGGCATGGATTGAGCTTGTTAGTGCGAGATGGTCGCCAGTTTCAGCAAATTTACGCAGAATTCAAGCCGCACCATGAAGTGCGGGCTTCCGTGGGGTCGTCTTGACTTTCCAAAGCGGTCCGCGTTATTTGCGCTTCCCTTCCTCAAAATGCCTTCCTTTCTCTCTCAACTGAACCCTTGCTTAGCCGTCGCTCTCCTCGCTCTGGCGGGTCTGGCCGGTTGTGCGGAAGACGATCCGCGCCTCGTTTATGGCGAGACGCAGTATCTCGGCGGCGTCTACGGAAATGAACCGATCGCCTCTACGGCGCCGACGGACAATGTTTCTTATTGGGATGGCGAAGGTGCGCCTGGAAAACCCTCGATCAAGATCCAGCTCAGCGAGCAGCGCGCCTATTTCTACAAGGGCGGACAATTGGTCGGCATCTCACAGCTCTCGACCGGTCGCGAAGGCAAGAACACGCCGATGGGCAATTACAAGATCCTCAGCAAAGACATCGATCACGCCTCGAGCATTTACGGCGACTACGTCGACGCGAATGACAACGTCGTCGTGCCGAATATCGACAAGCAGGTCGATCCGAAACCGCCCGGCACCCATTACAAAGGCGCACCGATGCCCTACTACATGCAAATCGCGCCCGGCTTTGGCCTGCATGCCGGCTACCTCCCCGGTTATGCAGCTTCGCACGGCTGCATTCGGATGCCGGAATTCATGGCGGAAGATTTTTTCAAGAATGTCGAAAAGGGCACCCCAGTAACGATCGAGCCATAGCCTCCCCTTTCGCATTATCAGCAAGGATTGCCCGTCGTCGTGCAGAGGTTAAACTTCTGCTCTTCGCGACATGATCATTATTACTCAACCCACCGTGACCGATGCGCAGATCGACCACATCGTGGCGCGAATCGAGGAATTCGGCCTGCGCTCCCAGGTGATGCGGGGCGAATCGCGAGTCGTGATCGGCGTGCTCGGACCTGACGAGCTCATTCGCGAAAAACCGATCGGTGCCATTCCCGGGGTAGAGTCGGTCGTACCGGTAATGAAACCGTACAAGCTGGTCGCCTCAAACGGCGACCTGCCTCGCCCGGTGTCGATCGGCGGCGTTCCATTTGGCAGCGGCCAGCGGGTTGTGCTAATCTCGGGTCCCTGCTCGGTCGAGAGCAAAGAACAACTTCTCTCGATTGCGACCTCGGTGAAAAAAGCCGGCGCGCGGGTCTTGCGCGGCGGGGCCTTCAAACCGCGGACATCGCCTTACAGCTTCCAGGGTCTGGGTGAAGACGGCCTTCGTATTCTCGCCGACGTGCGAGCCGAAACCGGCCTGCCGATTACGACCGAGATCATGGATACGCGCGACCTCGCGATGATCGAGAAATACACCGACTGCCTCCAGATCGGGTCGCGCAACATGCAGAATTTTGCCCTCCTCAAGGAAGTCGGCCGGAGCAAATTGCCGGTGCTGCTGAAGCGTGGATTCAGCGCCACGATTAACGACCTGATCATGAGCGCGGAATACATCCTGAGCGAAGGAAACCCGAACGTCATCCTCTGCGAGCGGGGAATCCGCACCTTCGAGACGATGACCCGCAACACGCTCGACCTGAACGCCGTCCCGATCTTGAAAGCGAAAACGCGTTTGCCGGTCGTAGTCGATCCAACGCACGGCATCGGCCTGCGCGAATTCATTCCGCAAATGGCGCTGGCAGCGGTTGCAGCCGGTGCCGACGCGGTCATGATCGAGGTTCACGACGAGCCGGAACGCGCCCGGAGCGATGGCGAACAGGCGCTCCGGCCGGAAGCATTCGCCGATCTTGTTAGGCGAATCCAGGCGGTCGCGGAAGCGGTCGGGCGCGAACTATAGGCGCGCGACAAATTGAACTTCCCCCGCCTTTCGGCGAGAGCATGACGTGGAAAAATCGACCGGTGTCGAGCTGCTGAAAATCGCCGCCAAGGCAGAGCCGATCGCCGGCCAATTGCAGGCCTTGCGCGCCGGCCAAGGTCCGATTGTTTTTCCACATGTCATCGAATCGGCGCGCGCCTTTCTCGTCGCGATTCTGGCAGCGGAAATAAAGCAAACGCTTTGGATCGTCTGCCCGAGCGTGCGGACCCAAGAGTTGCTGCACGAAAGCCTGACGAACTGGCTGCCAAACGCGCTCTTTCTCCCAGAGGCGGAATTCCTCGCGGTCGAAAATATCCTGCCCGACCAGGAGATCGCCGCCGAGCGCCTCGCGCTCCTCAGCCAGGTCGAGCAAACCCGGAATCGCCAGGTCATCGTCGCGACCCGGGCGAGCCTCGAGCAACCTGCCCCGAAACGCGGTGCGCTCCGCGCTGCCGCTCTCCGGCTCCGGCGGGGCGCGGGCGAGCCGCTCGAACGAATCACCGAATCGTTAGGCCAGGCCGGCTACGAACGAGTCGCCCAGGTCACGACGCGCGGCCAGTTTGCCATCCGCGGCGGAATTCTCGACATCTATTCCTGGCAGGCAGCCGCCCCGATTCGCGCCGAGTTTTTCGGCGACGAAATCGAATCGCTGCGCGAGTTCGATCTCGATACCCAGACCTCGCACCGCAACCTGAACGAAGCCGAGTTATTGTTAGGCGCAGCCGACGACCAGAGCGGAAAGGTTTCCGACTACATCGAACAAAATCATCTCCGGGTCGTGATCGAAGCGGAAGAGGATGAAGCGGCGGACGTCGTGATTAGCGTGGGCTCGCCCGGCGAGGCGGTCGAGGATTTTAGCGGCGCCTTTGTCGATTGCGAAATCGGCGAATTCGACACTGGCGAGTTCATCATCGCGGAAGCGAAACGGCAGCAATTTTTTGGACGCCTAACGAATTGGCGCGAAAGCGGGTCGCGGATTGCCATCTACTTCCAGACCGAAGGCGAGATCGAACGTTTTCGCGAGATCATGGCCGAAGCCAAAGTCTCGTTAGGCGAAATCGAGTTGCTCGAAGGCACGCTCGGGCGCGGCTTCTGTTTCCCGGCGGCCCAGCTCGTGGTCCTCGCCGCGGCGGAACTTTTCGGGCGCGCTCCGACCCACGGCCGGCGTCGCCTGCAGCGGACGGCAAAATTCGGCACCCACCGCGCGCAGATCGATTTCAGCGAACTCAATGAAGGCGACCTCGTCGTTCATCTCGAGCAGGGCATCGGGCGTTTTCTCGGCCTGCAGAAAATCGGCAACGCTGAAATGGGCGAAGTGCTGGTGCTGGAATTCGCGGAAGAAGCCAGGCTCTACGTTCCGCTCGAGCAGGCCTTCATGGTCTCGCGTTACGTCGGAGTCGGGAAAAAATCACCACCCCTCAGTTCGCTGGCCGACGCGAAATGGAGCCGCGCGAAAAAAAATGCCGCTGCTTCGATCTTCGATTACGCCGGCAAGATGCTCGCTCTCCAGGCGGAGCGCGAAACGCAGCGCGGCCACGCCTTCGGCTCCGACACTAAATGGCAACTCGAGTTTGAACATTCCTTCCCATTTCGCGAAACGCCCGACCAGCTGAAAGCAATCGCCGAGACGAAGCGCGACATGGAGGAGCCGCGCTCGATGGATCGCCTCATTTGCGGCGACGTTGGTTTCGGCAAGACCGAAGTGGCGATTCGCGCGGCGTTCAAAGCCGTGATGGAAGGCAAACAGGTCGCCGTCCTCACTCCGACGACCGTCCTCGCGCAACAGCACTTCGAGACCTTCCGACAGCGCATGCTCGACTACCCGGTGCGGATCGAAATGCTGAGCCGCTTCCGCTCGCATGCCGAGCAACGCAAGGTGCTCGAACAACTACGCGAGGGCGGCGTCGACGTTGTCGTCGGAACCCATCGCCTCATTTCAGGCGATGTCATTTTCAAGGATCTCGGTCTTGTGGTGATCGACGAAGAGCAGCGTTTCGGCGTTCTGCACAAGGAGAAATTCAAGGAGCTTTTCAAGCTGGTCGACGTTCTCACCCTCTCGGCCACGCCGATTCCGCGCACGCTTTACCTGTCGTTAGTCGGGGTCAAAGACATGTCGACGATCGAAACGCCGCCGCTCAATCGACTTCCGGTTGAGACCGTGATCTGCGGCTATGACGAGCGCATCATTCGCGACGCGATCAATCGCGAGCTCGAGCGCCAGGGGCAGATCTTTTTCCTGCACAACCGCGTCCTGTCGATCCAGAAAACGCGCGACCGGATCGCGGAGCTTTGTCCCACCGCGCGGGCCGAGTTTGGCCACGGGCAGATGAATTCCGACGAACTCGAGGGCGTCATGCAGCGCTTCGTCGCCGGAAAAATCGACGTCCTGGTTTGCACCACGATCATCGAGAGCGGGCTCGATATTCCCAACGCCAACACCATCATCATCGACCGGGCCGATCGCTTCGGTCTGGCCGATCTTTATCAGCTTCGCGGCCGAGTCGGGCGCGCGGAGCACAAGGCCTATGCCTACCTGCTTCTTCCGCGCGACATGATGACGGTCGGCGCCGCGCGCAAGCGGATCAACGCCATCCAGCAATATAGCTCGTTAGGCGCGGGTTTCCGGATCGCAATGCGCGACCTGGAAATTCGCGGAGCCGGCAGCATCCTCGGGACGGCGCAGAGCGGACACATCGTCGCAGTCGGGTTCGATCTTTACTGCCAGCTCCTGAAGCAGGCCGTGGCACAGTTGAAGGGCGAGAAGATAAAACCGCGGCTCGAGGTGGACGTGCGGCTTGATTTCGTCGCGACGAACGAAGGCGAGTATCTCGCCGCCGGCCCGACCAAGCTTGTGCCAGCTTTCATTCCGACCGCCTACATCAGCGACGCCGCGCTTCGCATCCAGGCTTACCGCGCCCTGGCCGAAATCACGACCGCCGAGCAGCTGCAGCGGCTCCGTCGCGACTGGCGCGACCGTTTCGGAAAGTGGGCCGCGGCGGTTGACAATTTGCTCCTGCTCAGCGAGATCAAGCTTTCCGCCGCCCGGGCTCGCGTCAGCCGGGTCGAGGTGCGCGAGAGCAAATTGATGCTCACTCGACGGGGCGACTTTATTCTTGTCGGTGGCAAATTTCCTCGTTTAACTTCCGATAGGATTGATCTCAACCTTCCAGAAGTGTGGCAATGGTTAAAACAACTTTGAATTTCATCTGGCGTTACCCGACGATGGCGCTGCTCGCCTTTTCCTGTTTCGGAGTGGCAGCGACCGCATCCCCCACCCACGGCGCGGAATCGATCAACGGCATCGCCGCGATCGTGAATGACAAGGTCATCACCTACTCGGAGGTCCGTGACGTCGTCGAACCGCGTGAACGCCTCCTGCGTTCGCAGTATTCCGGCCCGGAGCTGGCGAAAAAAATCACCGCGCTGCGCAAGGGCGCGCTCCAGGATTTGATCGACCGTCAGCTCATCATCCAGTCCTTTGAAAAGGACAAGCTCCAGATCCCGCCGCATTTCATCGACGAGCGTGTCGATCAGGTGATCAAGGAAAGTTTCGGCGGCGACCGCCGTGCTTTCCTCAAGACGATGGAGGCGCAGAAATACACGATGTCGAAGTTCCGCGATCTCGAACGCGATAAAATCATCGTGCAGGCGATGCGGTCCAAGAACGTGAGCTCGAACCTCATCATCCCGCCGGGAAAGGTAGAGGAATATTATCGCCAGCATAAGGAGCTCTTCTCGAGCAAGGCGCAGGTCAAACTTCGGATGATCATGATCCCGGGGCACACCGAGTCGGGGGGCGGCGAGGCCCAGACTGCGATGGCCGACGAGATTCGGGCCAAGCTCATTACCGGTGCGGATTTCGACAAAATGGCGCAGATGTATTCCGAAGACAGCACGCGCGATTTGGGCGGCGACTGGGGCTGGGTCGATGACAAGACGCTCGCCCCGGAACTCTCGCGCGTCGCTTTCGGCCTCAAGCCGGGCGAGATCAGCAAAGTGGTCGATCTCGGCGGCAACCATTACATCCTGAAAGTGGAAGCGCGCCAGGGCGGCGAAGCGAAACCGCTCAAGGACGTGCGCGACGAGATCGAGGCGCGACTACGCCAGGAAAAGGCCCAAGAGCTGCAGGAGCATTGGCTGGCCAGTCTCCGCTCGAAGGCCTACATCAAGACCTTCTAGGCTGCTTCCAGTTGCCAGCGACGGCGCGCCTGATCACTGTTGTGCCTTGCGCAAACGCATCGGCATCACGTTAGGCGATCCGGCTGGCATCGGACCGGAGATCGTTCGCGCGGCTTTGGCCTCGGGGAAATTGCCGGCGGCAGATTACCGCGTGCTCGGGGAATCGGAAGGCCACTCGTTAGGCCAGCCCACTCCGGAAACTGCGCGCGCCGCAAGAGAAGCGCTCGAGGAATCGGCCCGGCTGGCCCTCGCGGGAGAAATCGACGCGGTCGTCACCGGCCCCATTCACAAAGCGCGCATGTATGAAATTGGTTTCGAGTTTCCCGGCCAGACCGAATTCTTCGCCGCCCGCTGCGGAGTGGAAAATTTCGCCATGCTTCTGACCGGCGCCGGTCTCACCGTCGCGCTCGTCACCACGCACATTCCCCTTCGAGAGGTCACGCACCAACTCCGCGGCGAAGAGATCGTTCGCGTCGGGCTGCTCCTGGCCAATTTTCTTGCGCACAAGAAATCGCCACGAATCGCGGTCGCCGGATTAAACCCCCACGCCGGGGAAGACGGCGCACTCGGCCGGGAAGAAATCGAACTCATCGCCCCTGCCGTCGCCGAACTCCAAAAGCAAAACCCCGCCGCGAAAATCGCCGGTCCCTTTTCGCCCGACACCATTTTTCACCGCGCGGTCGAGGGCGAATTCGACGCGGTCCTTTGCCTGTATCACGATCAGGGATTGATCCCGCTGAAACTGTACGCGTTTCATGAAGGCGTGAATGTCACGCTCGGCCTCCCGTTTCCTCGCACCAGCCCCGATCACGGTACAGCCTTCGCGATTGCCGGGAAAGAAATCGCCCGGGCCGACAGCATGATCGCCGCCATCCGGTTGGCGGTGGAACTCGCGGAGCGCACTTCCAAGAGATGAGTAACCGCATTTCTCCGCTTCATCTCCTTTTGCTGTTTTTGCTGGCGCTGGTCTTCGCCTGGTCGGCCTGGCAGCCCTACGACCGCATCACCTGGTGGCTCGAGGTTGCGCCCGGCATCATCGGCGCCGCGCTCCTCATCGTCACCTATTCCAGTTTTCGCTTTACGACGCTGGTTTACACACTGATCACCCTCCACATCATGCTCCTCTGCGTGGGCGGCCATTACACCTACGCTCGCGTGCCGCTGTTTACGTGGATCGAGCCCTACTTCGGCTGGCATCGGAATCACTTCGATCGCCTGGGCCATTTCATGCAGGGCTTCGTCCCGGCATTGATCGCACGCGAGCTTTTCATTCGGTTGCGCGTCGTCACCGCTGGCGGCTGGCGTTTTGCGATCGTGCTTCTCATCTGCATGGGAATCAGCGCGCTTTACGAGCTCTTCGAATGGGCTACCTCGCTGATCTCCGGCCAGGCCGCGACCGCTTTCCTCGGCACCCAGGGCGACATCTGGGACACGCAGGAAGACATGTTCATGGCCCTAATCGGAGCGATCTGCGCCTTGATCCTCGTGAGCCGCTGGCAAAATCGCCAGATGCGACAACTACCGAGCCGCTGGTGATGCAGCCGCAAAAATACCTCACCGTCTTCAATCTCGGGATCCAAAACACGTTTGTGTATCGCTGGAATTACCTGCTGCGCGCGATCTTCGGCATCATCCCGCTGGTCGGCACGGTGTTTCTCTGGCGCGCGATCTTTCGCGAAAGCGGCGGCGGCATGCGGGGCTACGACTATGGGTCGATGATCTATTACTACCTGCTCACGATTTTAGTGAGCAACCTCGTCACCCCGACCGAGGACGAATGGCAGATCGCCGCCGACATCCGCGAAGGCCAGATTAACAGCTTCCTCACCAAGCCGGTCAATTACCTCGGCTATCGCTTCAGCATTTTCCTCAGCGGGCGACTGGTTTACACTGCGGTCACGATTCTCCCCATCGCGGCCATCTTCATTTACTTTCGGCACTTCATTATTTTGCCTAACGAGTCCGTGACATGGCTGGCGGCGCTCATTTCCCTCTTCATGTCGGCCTTCATCCAATTCTTCCTCACCTACGCCCTCTCCATGATGGCCTTCTGGATTCTCGAGATCTCGACCATCGTTTTCATCGTTTACAGTTTTGAATACTTCCTCGGCGGCCAGATGTTCCCGCTCGATATCATGCCACCCGCGATCCAGGCAGTCATGAAATGGCTGCCGTTCTATTACGAACTCTTTTGTCCGATCGCGATTTTCCAGGGGCGCCTGCGCGGTGCTGAGATGTGGGGCGCGCTCGCCATCCAATGCGGCTGGCTGCTCGCCATGTGGGCTGCCGCCAACCTGATGTGGAAACGTGGCCTCGGGCATTACCAGGCCGTCGGCGGCTAGCGCGTCATTTCACCGATCCCGCAACCGCCCCGGCGCCTCGAACACTCCGGAGAAGGCGACGATCCGATCGGTCCGCATTTGCCCGCGTTTCGCTCGTTTACCTTTGGACCCTTTCAAAAAAACACCGCTGCCGCGCAAGAGCGCAGAGCAAGGAGGAAAGTTCCATACTCCCCGGGAGCTCGCTCCCGGGGAAATGAAACTTGCGAGGCCGCGATGCGATGGCCACGCCTCCCGCGGTCGCGCGGGATGGCATGGGCACGGCAGCCCGATTACGAGATGACGCCGTTCAGGCCGTTCGGGTAAAAGAGCCCGCTGTGCGCTCCCGGAGCTCCGTAGACGATGCTCAGCACCTGATCGGTCGTGCGCGCGTAAACCAGCGAGTTCGCATCCGTCGGCACGACGTTCGCGTGGTGTGCAAGGATGATGCCCTGATCGTCATCGTCCGGGCCATCGAGGGCGTCGCGCAAGTCGGAGATCAATTTCACGGTGTGGTTGACCGAGGGATCAGAGAGCGAAAGCAGGCTGGCCCGGACGGTGGCGGCGTGATATGCCTCGACCCCGAGAATGCCGGCCGCCGCGGAGACAATCCCCGGGTCGGTGAGCAGACCCGCGCCGCCGCGATAAGCGGTCACGCCTACATCCTCGAAGATGAAGGCGCCGAGCAGGAAGCTCACTTCATCCGCAAACGGATCGAAGGAAGGCCCGATGCCGGCGGCCTGAGCGAGGGTGTTGAAACTGTTGAGCAGGTCGAGCGGCGGGCGCGCGACGGGCTCGATGCCCAATGAGTTCAAGGTGGAGCGGAGGAATTCCACATGGTTCTTCTCGTCGGACGCGATCTCATGTGCGTAATCGCCAAAGAGCTGCGTCTGGAACCGAACCCTCGGATCGCGCTTGATGATCGTGGTCCCCAGCGTGCCGCTGCCCTCGATGTCGCCGGCCGGCAAGCCCTGCCCGGTGGTGGCGTAGAGGTAATATTCCGCCTCGAGATACTCGAGATTGAGCGCGAACTGCACGACGTCGACGTTGATATCGTCCGGCGCGCTGGTGCGTGAGGCCCCTTGGGCCGAACCGGTTAGGAGGCGTAAACCGGCAAGTCCGACGACGCCGGCGCCGAGACTTTTCAAAGCTGCGCGACGGGTGGTGGCCCTGGCGGCGAGCGTTTCAGTGATGCGATCGATTTTCATATGCTATCCCTTTTTGTTTAGTTTGATTTAAAGCGAGATGACACGCGTCACGCGTGCCTTTTACTATACGTCCGGTTTAGTGAGGTCGGATGCCAGGCAGGTAGGTTTCTCGGAATCGAGGCGAACGTGACTGGCGCCGTCGACTTTCCAGTTGCGCTGTCTCCCCGCCCCCCAGATTCGCCGCTATGGATTTGCCGAGTTATCTCGCCGCCCGCCTAAAAGAGGTCGTCATCCAGTAGCGACGGCACCCCTCTCGCGATTCTGCCCCATCACCGCGACAGATTTGCGTCTACCGAGACAACAGAGTCACTAACGTCTTCCGTATCAGGATTGACGCGGCTTCGCGCGCCCGCTAAAAACGTGTTCATGGCGAACATCCAAGTCAACCGCGGCGAGACAAAGCTCGGTGTTTTTTTAGAGGAAGAAATCCGGGAGGGATTGCGCAGCGGGCGCTTCCTCCCGACCGATCTCTTCTGGCGGGAGGGAATGCCCACGTGGCTCCCGCTCGCGCAGTTTCCGGGGGCTGAAGGCGCGGCCGCTGCTGCCGCGGTACCCGGCGCTCCGCTGGTTGCGGCTGCCGTCGCGCCGGAAGGCGGGCTACCGTGGGATCGACGCCAGGCGCTCGGTTTCTTCCCGGCGTTTTTTGAGACGCTGAAACTGGTCCTGCTCAATCCGACTGCCGCGTTCGCGAGCATGAAGCCGGAGGGGGGCCTGGTCGACCCTTTGATCTACGCGGTGATCGGCGGGAGCGCCGGTTGGCTCTTCTATTTTATCTTCAGCCTTTTCATCGGATCGCTCGGGGCGCTGGGGAATCACAACGCGCTCGGCGGACTCTTCGGTCTTGGGTTTGGCGGCATTTTCGCCCTCATCTTTTTCCCGATCGTTCTCACGCTCGGGCTCTTCATCGGGGCGGGGATCGTCCATCTCTGCCTCACACTGGTAGGCGGGGCGAAACGGGGTTATGAGACGACGCTGCGAGTCCTCTGCTACTCAGTCGGATCGACTTACCCGCTCATGATTGTGCCCGCCTGTGGCGGGGTGATCGCTGCCATCTGGTGCCTGATCGTGGAATGCATCGGTCTCGCCAGGGCGCACGAAACCACAACCGGCAAAGCGGTCCTGGCGATCCTTCTACCAATCATCGTCTGCTGCGGCGCCGGTTTCGTTCTTGGAATCATGTTCGGCACCCTCGGGGCGCTGATGGGGAACCATCATTAGATCCGGGCTTTGATGCAGGTTAGTCGGCATTCCCTGGCACCGAGTGAGATCGATCACGAGCTTCTTTGGCTCCTGGTCTCGTTAGGCACGCTCACCTTGGCCGCTTTTTGGTTCGCCGCCCGGCTCCCGACCCCGCACTGTGCGTTCCATTCCCTTACCGGCCTACCCTGCCCGACGTGCGGTGCCACCCGCGCCGCTTATCAATTTCTCCATGGTCATTTCGCCACTTCCTTCTTTTTCAATCCCCTCGCCTTTCTCGCCTATTGTGCGGTTATCGCCTTTGATCTCTATGCCGTCATGGTGCTCATGGCCCGTGCCCCTCGTTGCCGTCTGAAAAACTTCTCCGGCGCGCAAAAGTTGTTTCTCCGCAGCCTCGCCATTGCGCTGCTCCTCGGCAATTGGTTCTATCTTCTAGCTACTCGTTCCTGACATAGCCAGAACGCGACACTCAAAAACCAATATGCCTGACGACAAATGCTGCTCGATCGTTCCCTACTTCCAGGTGCCGCCCGACAAAGCGCAAGCCTTCGAGCCCTTTGCGAACAATTCGTCGCGAGGGCGAGCAACGAGGAAAAGTGCCTCTACTACGGCTTCTCTTTCGACGGCGAGACAGCTCATTGCCGCGAGGGTTACGCCGACGCGGAAGGCGCCCTGGCCCATCTCGGGAATGTCGAAGATCTGCTCGACGACGCGTTCAAGATCGCCTCGCTGACCCGTCTGGAAATTCACGGGCCGGAGGAGGAATTGGCCAAACTGCGTGCGCCTCTCGAATCGCTGCACCCGCAATTTTTCACCCTGGAATACGGTTTCCGGCGCTAGCTTGCCCTTCTCCTGCCAGTTCGTTAGGCCATTTTTCATATTGACACCCGCCGCCGCGGTCGGACGCTGACTTCATGCATACGGAGCCGTTGAATCAGCCTGGCTCCGGTCATGATGGCGTCACCCGGAGGGCGTTTGTTGGGACGACCCTGGCCGGCGGTGCGGCACTCCTGACCGGGGGAATCACCTCACTCTTCCAAAATGCCTCGGCCGCCGCCCTCGGCCATAGCGGTCCGATTATCGAGGCAACTATCCCGGATCTGCAGGCATTGATGTCCTCCGGGGCGCTGACCAGCGTGCGATTGACGCAGACCTACCTCCGGCGGATCGCGGAACTGAATCCCCTCCTGGCCGCGGTTATCGAGACGAATCCGGATGCCCTGCAGATCGCGGCGCAGCTGGATGCCGAGCGCCAGGGCGGACACCTGCGTGGTCCTTTGCATGGCATCCCCATCCTCGTGAAGGACAATATCGCGACCGACGACAAGATGGAGACGACTGCCGGCTCGCTCGCGCTCGTCGGGAGCGAGGTGCCATCCGATTCCATCATCGTCCAGCGGATGCGTGCCGCCGGCGCGATCATTCTCGGGAAGGCGAATCTCTCCGAGTGGGCCAACTTCCGCGGCTTCGCTCCTTTTAATGGCTGGAGCGCGCGCGGTGGATTCACCCGCGATCCTTATCGCCTCGATTTCGATCCCTGCGGCTCGAGTTCCGGATCGGGTGCGGCGACGGCGGCGAATCTTTGCGCGGCTGCCGTTGGCACGGAGACAGATGGATCAGTCGTTTGTCCTTCGGGTAATAATCTGGTCGTCGGTCTGAAGCCGACGGTCGGCCTTGTTTCGCAGGATGGAATCATTCCGATCGCGCACAGCCAGGATACCGCCGGGCCGATGTGTCGAACGGTCACCGATGCCGCCATCATGCTCGGGGTTATGCAATCGCCCTTTGGCGAAGTGATCGGTCACAAGGTGCCACGCGATTATACCAAGTTCCTGCGGCGCGGTGCGCTCCGCGGAGCACGCATCGGGATGGATCGGCGTTACTTCAAATCGGCCTATGGCGGCGAGGCCGACATTATCGCTGTGGGCGACTCCGCGATTCAGGTTATGGAAAATCTCGGCGCGACTATTGTGCGGACCGACACGGGCGATTCGAATGCCTACTTCGACGCGGAATTCACCGTCCTGCTTTTCGAGTTCAAGGTCCAGATCGCGGAGTATCTTGCGACCCTGGGTAACACTTCCATCCGCACGCTGGCCGACCTAATTGCCTTCGACCTCGAGCATTGCCCGGAGGAGATGAAATACTTCGGACAGGAAATCTTCGAACTGGCGGAGGCGACCAGTGGCGACCTGACCGACCCCGAATACGTCGCGGCGCGCGCGCTTTGCCTGCAATTATCGCGCGATGAAGGAATCGATGCGGCGTTGGCGCGCGACAATCTCGACGCGATCATTGCGCCGAGCTATAGCTATGCATCGACGCCTGCGGCGGTCGCGGGTTATCCAAATATTTCGATTCCAGTCGGGTTGACTCTTCATGGAAAACCGGCCGGCATCTGGATGTACAGCACTTTCCTGCAGGAGCCGCGTCTGCTCGCTCTCGCCTACGATCTTGAACAGGAGATCCAACCGCGCTCGGTCCCGACCTTTCTCGGGAACGTGCCGCCCGAGCCGCCGGACGCGGGGCTCTGTGACATGTCCCGGCCGCAAACCGCGCCGACTTCACGTCATTTGCTCCGGCACCTGGGCACAGGAAAGCCTCTTCACCGCTGAGCTCCCCGGATGCCCGGGTTCGCTTCCGCTTGCCTAACGACCGGGACTTCCGATCGCTGCGCCCGCCGCCGCGGCCGAGGCAGCGCCTCCGCTCGCGTCGCTCGCATCCCTCACGCCGCTGCCTTGGGCGCCGGTCGTGCTGGTATGAATTTCGGTCTCGCGTGCCGCACAGCCAGCCAGGACCGAGCCGGTCAGCGCTACGAGACAAAGTTGTCGGATCGATTTTTTCATCTCACCTGAATCGCCGCTCGACCATGTTCGGGCCGCGCAATCCGCCACTTTTGTGACAATTGCGCACCGACGGTTTATCCTGGCAGGTCATGATTGAGCAAAGGGACCTGGCCGTTTGGGGAGCATCGGCCCTGCTTGCACTCGGGCTCGGTTGGAGCCGCTACGCCAAGAATAAGACGCGCAATGATCTCGTCCGGCAACTCGCCGCGATGGAACCAGAACAGCGGCAGAAAATCCTCAGCCGCTACAATCCTCGGCTCGCGCTGGAACTTCGGCAGGAGCTGCTCGAGAGATTCCGGATCATGTGCTGATTTCCATCCCTGCAGAACGCGGCTGTTGAGGTAACAGAAACGTTACCGAAACGACATTGCCACCCGTGGCTCCGCCGACCGAAAGATCCGGCAGGAAAGGCCAGAGATCTTGCACGAACCGGACGGTATGCCTGCGATCGACAACGACCTCCCCTCCTTGACTCTCTACGCCCGTCGCCGCCGCAAGCGCGCCCGTCGATCCCGGTTCTGCGCCAGCCAGTCCTACGATCTATCACGAGCAGCCGGCGATCCCTTGCCCTTGATGTGCAATCGACGCCTGATCATGGCCGCCTTGCGAGTTTGGGAATTAAAAAACGGATTTCGCGACTTCCTTTGATCCGCCGATCGCGCCGTTCTTTGTCCAGCGGCGCCCTGGATTCCCGGCACGGGCAGAAATTGATCTTGCCGTCGAGCCTAACAAGGCATTCAGTCGCCTATGATTAAATCAGCAACTTGGTGTGGAATCGTCGCGGCGGGACTCTTTGCGCTGGCTGGTGCGGCGCAGGCAGAGTCGCCCAAAGGTTATCAAGTGACCGGCCCCGTCCTGGAAATGACCGACAGCATGATTGTCGTGCAAAAAGGGAAGGATCGCTGGGAGTTGGCCCGCGACTCCAAAACCAAGATGACCGGCGACGTGAAGGTCGGCTCCAAGGTAACGATCATGTACACCATGACCGCCACCAACGTAGAAGCGAAAGCCGACAAGGCGGAGAAGAAAAAGTAGTCCGCCCACCCAGACCGAATCCGGCGAGAGGAAAAGACGCGCGCTTTTGCTTGCGGGCGCTGGAATAATCGCGCTTAATCGCCGCGATGCCGCCGGAAGATTCGCAACGCCCACTCGATCCGACGCCGATCGTGGGTGCGCCGACGGATATTGCCTCTCTCACCCACGCCGGCCCAAAAGCGCCGCACGAGCGGACGGCCGCCGAGGAAACCGGCTCGGCAGATTGGCACGCCATCGCTGCCAGCGCGGCGTTTCGGGAACTGCTCCGGTCCAAGCGCCGCTTCATCGTTCCGGCGATGGTGATCTCGATCCTTTATTACTTTGCCCTCCCGGTGCTGGTCGGGTGGTGTCCGGAGTTGATGAAAAAGAAGATCGGCGATGGCGCCAACCTCGCGTATCTCTTCGCGCTCTCGCAGTTCTTCATGGCTTGGATCGTGGCCGGGATTTACGTCGCGAAAGCCGGCGCATGGGATAAGGCCGCGGCGCGTTTGCGAGCTGAGTCTGGCAGAAACGCGAACGCTCCATGATCGCCGCCGGCACTACGAGCACCAATTCGACTGCGATCGCGATGTTCGTCGGCTTCGTCACCGCCACGCTCGTTATCACTTTCTACAGCGCGAAAAAATCCTCCGGGTCCAACGCCTACTTTGCGGCCGGGCGGCGCATCACCGGCTGGCAAAACGGTCTCGCCGTCGCCGGCGATTACATGAGCGCGGCCAGCTTCCTCGGCATCGCCGGAATGATCGCGCTCTCCGGCTACGATGGCTTCCTTTACTCGGTAGGCTTCCTCGTCGCCTATCTCGTCGTGCTGCTGGTGGTGGCCGAGCCGCTGCGCAACGCCGGGAAATACACCATGGCCGACGTTCTCGCCTACCGATTAAAGCCGCGCCCGATTCGCGCCCTCGCCGCGCTCAGCACAATCACGGTCAGCACCTTTTACATGATCGCGCAAATGGTTGGCGCCGGCAGCCTGGTCAAAGTGTTACTCCCGGGCATCGGCTACAATCTCGCCGTCTGCGGCGTCGGCGTGCTCATGATCGTTTACGTCGTCTTCGGCGGAATGCTCGCCACCACCTGGGTGCAAATCGTTAAGGCGATCCTCCTCATGAGCGGCTCGGTCCTGCTCAGCGTGCTCGTGATGAGCCATTTTCATTTCAGCCTAAACGAGTTCTTCCACGCCCTAACGAACATCTCTTACCACGACAAATCCGGCGCCGCGGTGACGAAGGATTTCCTCACTCCGGGGATGAAATTCAAGAACCCGCTGGACTTCATTTCCCTAAGTCTCGCCCTTGTTTTCGGCACCGCGGGCCTGCCGCACATCCTCGTTAGGTTCTATACCGTGCCCGACGCCAGGACCGCGCGCTCATCGGTCGTCTGGGCAATGGCCCTGATCGGCATCTTCTACATCATGACCACCTTCTTCGGTTTCGGCGCGGCCAGCGTGCTCGGACCCGATTTCATCGTCCAGAACGGCGGCGGAAATATGGCCGCCCCGCAGCTCGCCCGCGCCCTCGGCGGCGACGTCTTCTTCGCCTTCATTAGCGCGGTCGCCTTCGCCACCATCCTCGCGGTCGTCGCCGGCCTAACGATCAGCGCCAGCACCAGCTTCGCGCACGACTTTTTTACCAACGTCATCCATCACGGCAAGGAACATAGGCCCGGTGAAGAAGTCCGCGTGGCCCGCATCACCGCCTTTGTCGTCGGCGCGGTCAGCATCGGTCTCGCCATCGCTCTCGGCCCGACCGCCAACGTCGCCTTCCTCGTCGGTCTCGCCTTTGCCGTTGCCGCCAGCGCTAATCTGCCCGCGATCGTCTTCTCGATTTTCTGGAAACGCTTCAACACCGCCGGTGCCGTCGCCAGTCTCATCGTCGGCCTCCTCGCCTCAATTGGCATCATCATCATCAGCCCCACCATCATGACGATCGACCCGCCGACTGTCGCAGCGAGCGCGCGTCACCTCATCCAGCACGCTCCCATCTTCCCGCTTGAGAATCCCGGCATCGTCAGCATCCCGCTAGGCTTCCTCGCAGCCATCCTCGGCACTGTGATGACTCGAGAACCCGGCGCCGAAGCACGCTTCGACGAGCTAGTCGTGAGGGCGAACACCGGCCTCGGCGCGGAAAAAGCACAGTAGCCGAGAGCGGGTCGCTTCGCGAGTCCTTGGCGTCTATAAGATAGGCCCGAGCATGGCGACGGCGTTGTTCCAAAGCCGGCGCGTGACTGGCCACTGCGCGACCATCTCGGCTGTCACTTCATGCGACCGGGCCAGATACTCGTCTTGCCGGCGGCGCATGTCGGCCGTGAGTGCGGGATCGTAAAGCAGAATGTTATTCTCGTAGTTCAGGTCGAAGCTGCGCCGGTCCATATTGGCGGAACCGATAAGAGTGATTTCGCCATCCAAGGTAAGAGACTTCGTGTGCAGCAGCCCTCCCTCGAATTCGAAAATGCGAACCCCGGCCGCCAATAAGTCTGCGTAGTAACTGCGACTGGCTGCCTGCACCTCGAAAGAGTCATTGCGCGCCGGAAGGATAAGAGTCGTCGCCACCCCGCGATAAGCACTGGCACAGAGCGCCGTCTGCATCGCCTCGTCGGGCACGTAATAGGGCGTGGTAATCATCAGTTCATGCCGGGCCGCATACATCAACGTCTCAAAGACCTCGGGCATAGCGGAGTTGCGCACCGTCGGCCCGGTGCCGATCACCTGCGCGGTCACCCCACCCTCGACCGGAGGCAACGGACGTCGTAGGAGCTCATGGAGTTCGTCGTTCCCTTGCGCCATCCAGTCACTGGCAAAGAGATACTGATTCTGCCGCGCGATTGGACCCTCGAACCGCATCAAAGCATCCACCCACGGCGCATACCTGGCCTTGATCCGAAACTCTGGGTCGGCGCAGTTCTGGCTCCCGCAATAAGTGATCCAGTTATCGATCACCACGATCTTGCGATGATTGCGCAGGTCGATCCGTCCTCGTAACGGCCGTAACAGTGGATTACCAATCGGGAGGGCACTGGCGAGATTCACGCCCGCGTCGCGCATCGCGCGCCAATGCTCCGAGTCAATCATGATCCGCGAGCCGAGGCTGTCGGCCATTACCCGACAAATCAGGTTGCGCGCCGCAGCCCGCTTGAGTGCTTCCCCCACCTTGAGCCCGTTATTATCCGGCAGCCAGATATAGAAGATCAGGTGCACGTGATCCTTCGCGGCATCGATGTCTGCGACAAGGCAATCGATGCTGGCGTTGGAATCCCCCAACAGTTGCCCGCGGTTCCCACCGACCGGTTCGAATCCATTGATCGATCGCCCGACGCGGAACAAATGCCCATAACTCTCCGGGACTCGTGCCTGGCGAACTGCCGCGTCGGAGCCGGGCGCATCGCCAACCAGCGGCAAGCCGGCGAGCACTTCCCGGAGGCGACGGGCACGACGACGGCCGATGTTTGTCTCGCCAAGGAGAAGGTAGGCGATGACGCCGATCACTGGCAGGAGGATGATCAGAACGATCCAGGCAATCCGCGACGCCGGTTCCCGATGCGGCCGCAGGATCACACGTGCAATCACCGCGAGATGAACCAGGAAAAGCAGGAGCGCACCCAGCGAGGAAAAGAGCGAGTATTCAGTCATCCGGCGCTCGCTTCTCCCAATAGAAACCGTAAATGCCTGGCGAAACTCAGTGTTCTCATTCCCATTCCTGTGACTCCCCTTGGTCGAAGAAATTTCCCCTCACCGCAGCGTTGGTTGACTCGGTACCGATGCTTAGGTTCAACCCTAACAAGTTACCTCTCTTGAACCCGTAGATCCCGGTCGCATCGTCCGCCGTATTCGCGGCCGGAAGTTACTGTTGTAACTCAGTTGCGGTCCGCACATGACGATTGATACCTTCGAGCAGCTCCGGAAGCTCCTCCTGGTCACTCGCGAGATCATCGCAAAACGACTGAGCATATTGGCGCTCTTCGTCGCGTTTGGTGAGATTCTCGCGAAGGTTTCTACAAAGAATCCAAGAATCACGGCGAGGAAGACCATGACGAGTTCGAAGAAGTATTCCTTGAAGCTATTGCTCACTCCCATAGGATGGCGTTCGAGTGACATAAAAAAAGCCGCAACCAGATGAAAAACGCGGTCACCGAAGTATAAATCATAACTCACCGGGCGAGGCAAGCCCGGTTCCGCTCCTCGATGCGGCTTCGATCCAGGGCGACGGCGTTTATCTGGCCGTTCTGGTCGCGGAGTATGACCCGCCGAATGGAGCCGTCAAGCCAGTCGGCAGGGAGTTTTGGGTCACCTCGGACGGCGCGCGTTGTCGGAACGACACGCCGATCTTGGATGTAGGCGCCGCTCCTCTCTCGCTTCTAATAAACGGGCGTTGGGGGTGTCCGGTTTTGGAGGGGACGCGCTGGGTCTGCTGTCACAAGTTGGCAAAGTGATACCCACCAGGACGGAACTTGATAACGCCACCCGTTTGGTTTCTCCGGCGGATTGGCGGTAAGAGGATGACTGCATTGAGGTAATGTGGCCTCAAGTAAAGGTGGCAAAATAGGGCAATCATCGCGCGCCACCGGCTCGGCCTTCGTTTCGTGGAAATTCAGTTGCAGATTGTGGCGATTCTGCTAATTCATTCAACGCCAGAGGCGGCTATTGTCCGCTTTCGGGTTTCGTCATCGTTTATGAGATGCCTCGCTGCGAGATATGGATCGAGAAGCGCGCGATTGGGTCGCGATCTGAGATGGATATTGTTTCGCGGCGTCGCGCTCGTGCTGTTGGCGGGTTCCGGGGATCTTCGCGCCTCAGCCGTCGTGGCGGAGAGCTTTTACTACACGACGTTTGGGGCTTTGAATGAAGTCGGAAGCGGTTCCTTTTCGTGGGACGGGACCACGCTGAGTGTCACCACTCAGCAGATCGTGGCGCTCCCAAGTCTCGCGATTGATGCCTCCCTCGTAGTCGCGGGCGATGGGAATATCTATTCGGGCCGCGCCGGCGCCGTTTACCAGATCAATCCCATGACCGGGGTTTTCCAATCGGTCTCATCCGGCGTAAACAATAACGTCGTTTCGATTGAGCCTACAAAGACAACTCTTTATGTCGGCTGGAAGGACACGCCACTTGCCACGGTCGGGACGGGGACGAATTTTGGTACCGGCACTCCGCACCCAATCACCGGCGACGATACCGTGGCGACGGGTCTTGCCTTTCTTCCGGATGGCTCGGTTTGGTATACGACGGGCGGTGAGGATCGGTTGGGCAATGTGGGCACGATCGATCTTTCGACATTCATTACCACCCGAAAGCTCACAGCCATCTCGGCGACCTCAATTACCTATGATCCATTCACGGGTGATATTTTTACGGCCGGAATTGACGGGATCGCTCAGATCAACCCCACCAGTGGCGCGGTCGTGAGCACATGGCCCAATCCGCAAGGTATTGGTTATTTCATCGCAAACCTCGCCGCTACGGGCACGGGACAGTTAGTGGCTTTTGATTCCAGTAATCTACTTCGGCTTTGGGATTTCAACTCTGGCTCGAAGTTAATCGGGGGCACCGGCACGATCATAGCGAGTGCACCGACCTCGGTTACAGCTGGCGGACTCTCTCTCGCGAAAATCGCGTCGAACCTGATCAACATCTCTACCCGTCTCAACGTCCAAGCCGGCGACAACGTCCTTATCGGCGGCTTTATCATTACTGGAAGTGATCCGAAGGAGGTGCTTGTCCGCGGGATCGGTCCTTCGTTAGACGGGATCATCACGGGTGCTTTGGCCGATCCGACTCTCGAGTTGCATAAACCCGACGGCACGTTTGTGAGTAACGACGACTGGAAAGACACGCAGAAACAGGCAATCAGCGCCACGATGCTCGCGCCGACTAAAGATCTCGAGTCAGCCATTCTCGCCACGCTCGATCCCGGTGCTTATACGGTTATTCTGGCCGGTAAAAATGGGGGCAGCGGCGTTGGCCTGGTCGAAGCGTACGATCTCGATCAGGCGGCTGCTTCTCAACTTGCTAATATCAGTACTAGAGGCTTCGTCGAGACCGGAGACAACGTCATGATTGGCGGCTTCATCATCGGGGGCGGCGGAGGCGACGATAGCACTATCGTCGTGCGAGGAATCGGGCCGTCATTAACCGGGGCCGGCGTGACGGGTGCGCTCGCCGATCCAATCCTCGAGTTGCACGACGGCAACGGTGCCATCATCGCCTCGAACGATAACTGGATGGATGGCCCCGATAAGCAAACGATCATGGACGACGGCCTCGCCCCAAAGAATGCTAAGGAATCCGCCCTGCTTGCCATTCTGGCACCGGGCGCATACACCGCGATTGTGAGCGGGGCCGACAACGGCACCGGCGTAGCGCTAGTCGAAGCTTATAACTTGCAATAATAAGCGTCTGGCTCGGTGAGATCCCGATCGGGACGACTCGTTCAATCATTCGCCAATTGGGACTGCATCCAAGAGCTTTTGGCTTTTAAAAAGAATGCTGGCCATCTATGCCGATGGCACGCAGTTAATGGAATCAGCAGCAGGCCCTCGAACTTACAGGACGTATTACATCTCCTCATTTGCCGCGAGGGAGGACTTCAACTCAGCCTAAACTCAGCCTTTTCCTTCCCACAGCTCAACCAGGTGGGCGCAGGCGGTTACGGCCGACTCCATGTCCTGCACCGCCACCCATTCGAGCGGGCCATGCGCGTTGTGTTCGCCGCAGAAGAGGTTGGGGGTGGGCAGGCCTAGCTCAGTAAGGCGTGAGCCATCGGTGCCGCCGCGCACGACGTGGTCGTAGGGTTTGAGTCCGGCCGCGGCGAAAGCCTCGCGCGCCAGCTCGACGGGGCGCATATCATTACGCAACCAGTACGCCATGTTGCGATATTGTTTGCGGATCTTGCAGCGGATGCGCGCTCGCGGCTCGGTGGCTTGTAAGCCTCGGCAAAGGCCCTGCAAAATCTTGCCCTTCTCCACCAGACCTTTCAGGTCGAAATCGCGCAGGATGAATTTCACGACAGCCCGTTCCGTCCGGCCCTCGACATGGATCGGGTGAATGAAGCCCTCCCTTCCCTCGGTGGTCTCGGGCGCGAAGCGCTCACGCGGCAGCGCGGCCAGAAGCTTGCCCGCAAGATAGGCCGCGTTCACCATCCCTTTCGCTTTCGCCTCCATTGTATGGGTGGTGATGCCATCGATCACGACCTCGGCCGCATCGGCGGAAAAGGTTTCCCAGCAAATCTCTCCCGGCGCACCGCCGTCGAGGGTGTAGGCAGCATCCGCTCCGAGAATTCGCAGATC
This sequence comes from Chthoniobacterales bacterium, assembly GCA_051003415.1. Lineage (GTDB taxonomy): Bacteria > Verrucomicrobiota > Verrucomicrobiia > Chthoniobacterales > UBA10450 > Palsa-1392. The sequence goes on from JBPCLI010000053.1 coordinate 28,243, forward strand.
CAGTTTATCCACGCCCCGGCCGATCTCTTCATCAGGAGTGAAACAGACTCGAATCAGCCCGTGTTTCCCCTTCTTCTCCCGGAGCAACTTCTCAACCAGACTCATGACCACCGCCACGCCCGACTTGTCGTCGGAGCCGAGCAAGGTGGTGCCGCTGGCCGTGACGATGTCTTTGCCCAACGCCGTTCGAAGCTCCGGCGACGTCGCTGGATCCAGAGTCAGGCCACGGTTATCCGGAAACTTGATGACGCGGCCATCGTACTTGCGATGCAGGATTGGTTTCACGTCTTTGCCAGAGCAATCCGGTGCCGTGTCCACGTGGGCGAGAAACGCCACGGTCGGCACGCGGGCTTTGCGCGTGTTGGCCGGTATGCTGGCCATGACGTAACCGTGCTTTGTCATTTGCACGTCCGCCGCTCCCAATTCACTCAGCTCTTCCCGCAGCATCTCGAGCAGCACCAATTGCCCTGGCGTGCTGGGAAATGCGGTGCTGGTCTCGTCCGCCTGCGTATCGATCCGGACGTAGCGTAGGAATCGTGAGAGAAGGTCATCAGCCATGCCCGACTCTCCGCGCCGAGCGTTAACGCGCAACTCGCCCCGACACGGGATTGAGTCCTCCTCGCAATGGCGGAAGGGCGATCGGGCGGGTTGTGGAGCGGCATTTACAAATTGGCAGAGCGCTTTGCCCGGAATGGTACAACCGGGCGTTCGCCCCTGGCTGACATGGATGAGGAAAGAGTGAGGGCGAGCCGGGAGATCAGCCGGTGTTCTTCAGGCCGCCGGAAATGCCGTTGATCGTTAATTCGAACGCCGCGCGGGCGTCTTCTTCGGCGGCTTTCTTGAGTTTGCCGCTGCGCAGCCGGCGCATCAGATGGACCTGGAGATAATTCAACGGATCGATGTAGGGATTGCGCAGCTCGACCGAGTTCAGGAGCACCGGTTGCTGGGCGAGCAACTGCGGCTGACCGGTAACGGCCCGGATCGCACGCTCGGTCCGCTCAAATTCCTCGAGCAAGAGACCGAAGACCCGCTCTCGCACCGCGGCCCGCCTGACTAACGATGAATAGAGTCGCGCGATTCCCATGTCGGCCTTGCGCATCGTCAGTTCGGCGTTGTCGATCAGCGTCTGGAAAAAGGGCCACGAGTCATGCATCTCGCGCAGGAGGCGTTTTCCTTTCGGGCCTCGCGCGAGGACGGTCTCGAGAGCGGTGCCGAGCCCGTACCAGCCGGGGAAATTATAGCGGCTTTGCATCCAGGAAAAGACCCACGGGATCGCGCGCAGGTCCGACACCTTCTGCGACTTCCTGCGGTGAGAGGGCCGCGAGCCGAAGCGGAGTTTGCCGATTTGATCGATCGGCGTCGCCTCGCGCCAGAACTCGAGGAACTGCGGATCGTGCACCGTCGTTTGGTAGGCGCGCACGCTTGCCTCGCTCATCCGCGTCATGGCTTCGATCCAGTTCGCTGGCACCTCCGCCGGATGTTGCGCGGCCTGGCTCCCGAGCAAAACGCCGTAGGTCATCTGCTCAAGAATGCGATGCGCCAGATCCGGGTCGTGATAACGCGTGGACAAGACTTCGCCTTGTTCGGTGACTCGAATGCCGCCGTCGCGCAGCCCGATCGGTTGGGCGAGGATCGCTTTTGCCGCCGGACCACCGCCGCGCGCGATGCTGCCCCCGCGACCATGAAAAAGTGTGATCCGCAAATTTTGCGCACGGGCGACCGCAGCAATTTCGTCCTGCGCTACGTAAAGGGCCCAGTTCGCGGCGAGATAGCCGCAGTCCTTGTTACTGTCGGAGTAACCCAGCATGACGTGCTGATGGCGGTCGTACTTTTCCAACTGCGCGAGGTAAACCGGTTGCGTGACCAGTTCGTCCAGAATCACGGGCGCGCGGGTGAGATCGTCGAGCGTTTCAAACAACGGCGCGATCGGCATGGTCGCGCCGGCGAGGCGCATGAGCAGTTGCACTTCGAGCAGGTCGGAGACGGCCGTCGTCATGCTGATGACGTAGATGCCAAGGGCTTCCGGACCGAGCTTGCGCGCCGCGAGTGCCGCCAGCCGGAGGGGCTCGATGACATGCCGGGTCGGCGCGGAAAATTCCACGAGTGCCATCAAGGCGAGAGGACGTGCCGCCGCGATCGCGCTCGTTAGGATTGCGCGCTTCGCCGTTTCCTCGAGTTTCGGATAATCAGGCCGACCGATAATCTCTGCGACGGCCGCCTCGTGGGAGGCGGAGTCCTGCCGGAGATCGAGTCGAGCGGTGTGCAAACCGAAAACCTCAACCGTTTGCCGGGCAGTGCGCAGTTCGCCCTCGGTCAAAAGCGCGCTGCGCCCGGCTTGCAGGCTCTGGCTGATGACCGCGAAAATTTTACCCACCTCCTCGGAGCGCAGAAAGGTGGCGTCCTCCACAGCTTCACTCGTTAGGCTCTTTTCCTCAAACTCGCTCGCGCCCTGCGCCAGTTGCCCGCGCAGGACGTTGAGCAGGATCCGATAGGGCTCGTGCGGATAACGCGCGCACATTCTCTCGACCGCGGCGGAGAAGTGCTGGTTCTCCTGCACGAGGCGCTGCACCTCCGGCGAGATGAGCGCGCGCCGATCCGAGACGCTGATCGAGTGCGAGAGGTCGAACACCAACTCGCGCAATTTGTTGAAGGCCAGTTGCCGATGCAGCAGGAGCACCTCGGCGGTGACGGCGGCGGTGACGTTTGGATTGCCGTCGCGATCGCCACCGATCCACGAGCCAAAGGTCAGCCAGCGCCGCGCCGGTCGCACCTCGGGATAGTAGAGCTGCAAGGCGCGCTCCATGTCGGTCTGGAGTCGCGGGAGCGTCTGAAAAAGTGTGGTGTCGAAATACCAGAGACCGGTGCGAGCTTCGTCCGTGACCTCGGGCCGCTCGACCCGGCTGCGATCCGTTAGCCAAAGCGAAACGATTTCGCGTTCCACCCGTGCCGGATCGGGTGCTTCGCCCTGCTCTTCCGGGAAATGCCGCTGGCGAAGGATTTCCGCCAGCCGCTGCAGCTTGGTGAGTAAGGTGCGGCGCTTCGATTCCGTCGGGTGAGCGGTGAAAACCAGTTCGATGCTGAGCCGGTCGAGGAGCGCCTGCATCTCGTTAGGCGAAACGCCGGCGGCTTTCAGTTCCTTGATCGCCGCCTCGATCGATTCGCGCATCGGCTCGCCGGTCGGCCGGCCGGCGGCTTCGTTCCGGGCGGCGCGCCGGCGGCGCAGGAGAGTGACCCGGAAATTTTCCTCCGCCAGGTTCACCAATTCGAAATAAAGAGTAAATGCCATTGCCTGGTGAATGGCGGCCTGGGGCGTAAGTCCCGCCACCACCTTGGCGAGACGCGCGGCCGCTCCGCTCTCGCCTCCCCGGCTTGCCTTGGCCAGGGTGCGCAAGGTCTCGGTCGTCTCGAACGTGGCCTGGCCCTCCATCTGCGTGATGACGCGCCCGAGCGCGGCGCCGAGGAAGCGGATCTCCGACCGCAAAGGGGTCAGGTCTTTCAACGCCGGAAAATACGAACCAGGGTGGTGACCGGAAGTGCAACAAAAATCACGAGCGCAACAATGCGCCGGCCGCGGGCTTGGAAAAGAAAAAAAGTGGTAACGACGGCCTGGACGGCCGCGAACTTGTTCCACGGACGCAGTTGCGCGAGAGCAGGAGATGACTTTCCCCTTTGTGGTCGTCGTTTTCGACCTCGACGGCACGCTCGCCAATACCGCCCCAGACCTGACGGACGCGCTCAATCAGATGCTCGTTAGGCTCGGCCGGGAGCGGGTCCCGGCGGCGCGCGTGATCGAGATGGTCGGCCGCGGAATGCGCAACCTGGTCGAGCGCGGCCTGGGCGCGACTGGTCCTGCCACCCTGGAACCGAAGCGCGGATCGTCGCGGTTGTGACCAACCCGCCTGAGCGACAAGCCGCTCCGCTCAGGGACAGCGAAAAGAACGAAAGCCCGAGACCCGGCGGAAAAAGCGCTTTCCCAGTCCAAGGAGGCACATTCACGCTGGCGCGAGGCAATTCACTGGTCCGCGAGGTCGGTCTCCCGGGCTAAGAAAGGACTCTCCCGGGCGTTTCGCTTCCCTTGCGAGGAGTTGGCGTTGCAACGGCCGGGCTCACCGAGCCCGGCTACAATGCGGTCGCGGTCGCTTTCTCCCACTCGGCGGTGAGCCGCTCGAGCTCGTTGGAGACAGCGGAAAGCTCGCGGTTGATCGCGACGGCGCGGCCGCCGGCTTCGTAAACGGCCGGGTCTTCGAGCTCGGCGGCGAGTTCCTTTTGCTGGCCTTCTAAGGTGGCGATCTGCATCTCGAGTTCCTGCACGCGCCGGGCCCGCTCGCGTTCCTCCTTGGCCAGCACCTTGCGCACTTCGGCTTCGGCCCGCCTCTGGGCTTTTTGTTCGCGCAATCCCGGTGCATTGCGCGGTGGGGCGGTCTCTTCCTGCATCGGCTGTGCATTCGTTAGGCCGTTTCCGGAGGTGAGCGCGGCGCGCTCGGAGGTGGCCTGTGATTTGTCGAGGTAATACTGGTAATCGCCCAAGTAAGGGGTGAGCTGGCCGGCGTTGATGTGCAGGACGCTCTGCGCAATGGCGCGAATGAAATGCACGTCGTGACTGATGAAAATAAACGTGCCTTCATATTGCCGGAGCGCGCCGATGAGGGCGTCGATCGAGCCGACGTCGAGGTGAGTCGTCGGCTCGTCCATCAGAAGAAGATTGGGCGGATAGAGGAGCAGCTTGACGAGAGCGAGGCGCGATTTTTCGCCACCGCTCAGCACGCCGACGGTCTTGAAAACGTCGTCGCCTTTGAAAAGGAATGAGCCGAGCACCGTGCGGGCGGTTTGTTCCGAGACCGGCTCGGGAACGTCGAGCACGCTCTCGAGTACGGTGCTGCTGACGTTGAGCATCTCGACGCGGTGCTGGGAGAAATAACCGACGCGCACATTGTGCCCGAGCTGGCGTTCCCCAACCTGCACCGGCAACACGCCGGCGAGCAGTTTGAGCAGAGTCGATTTGCCGGCGCCGTTAGGTCCGACCAGGACGGTGCGCTGGCCGCGCTCGGCTTCGAAATTTAGCGTCTCGTAAACGACGAGATCGCCGTAAGCGTGCCGCACCTCCTTGAGCGTGATGGCGCGCAAGCCGCTCCGCGGCGGTTGCGGGAAATGGAACTTGATTGTCTTCGCCTGCGCAGTCGGCGCGGCAATCTTTTCCATCCGATCGATCTGCTTCAGCTTGCTCTGCGCCTGCGAGGCTTTGCTCGCCTTGGCCCGGAAGCGATCGGCAAATAACTGAAGCGACGCGATCTCTTTCTGCTGGTTCTTGTAGGCCGAAAGCTGCTGCTCTTCCCGGGCAGCTTTTTGTTCGACATAGCTGTCCCAGTTCCCGCGGTAACGCACCAGCTTGGCGTGCGCGATCTCGACAATGCTGCCGACGAGCGCATTCAGGAATTCGCGATCGTGCGAGATCATGAGGATCGCACCCGAATAATTCTTCAAATATTCCTGGAACCAGACTAACGACTCGAGATCGAGGTGATTGGTCGGTTCGTCGAGCAGGAGCAGGTCCGGCTCCATCACCAGAAGCCGCGCCAGATGCGCGCGCATGATCCAGCCGCCGCTCAACGCCTTTGCCGGCCGCGCGAAATCGCTCTCGCGAAAGGCCAGCCCGGCGAGGATACGTTTCGCTTTCGGCTCGATCTCCCAGTCGTGCTCGTCTTCGAGCTGCTGATGCGATTTGCCGCAGGCCAATTCGAGAACCGATTCGTCGCCGGCCGCCGCCGTTTCCTGCGGGAGGTAGCCCATCGTCGCGCTTTTTTCGAGCGAGACTTTACCCGCGTCGGGCGACGCTTCGTCGAGGATAAGGGAAAAAAGTGTCGACTTGCCGGCGCCGTTCGGCCCGACCAGCCCGATGCGATCGCCACGGTTCACCTGGAGCGAGACATCCTCGAAGAGGACGCGCCCGGCGAACGATTTGGAAACTTGTGAAACGGTCAGCATTGATCGGTGTCTTTATCCTGCTCGCCCTCGTCCTTCGTCATCGTCCTCGAAGATATGGAATTTCGAGGACGAAGGACGAGAACGAGGAGGAGCACGAAGGAGAGATTACCGGCGGAGGGGCTCGAACCCACACATCCTTGCGAGTACCAGATTTTGAAATCTGTCTAGTAATCCTTCTAGCTGGGGCGCCTCGATCTTGGCCAATTGCTTGTCAATCGACCAGATAGATTCGTCATTTTTGGAGAAGATCAATGGCTCACTGCGCAAAAGTGGGATCGCATGAATTGACGGTCATTGACTTATGCGTCGGCGGGAACATCCGCTTTACTGTCCAATATTGTAAACCTCCACCAAGGCAACCCCGGTGGTGTCGTTCCTTCCGCGGACGATGGCGGTGTAGCTGTCGGGAGCGAGGGTTGCGAGGATAGCGGATTCACGATCATCGCTCGGGGCAAGGCCTGTGGCTTCGATCGCTGTCTGCTGGGTTTCTTTCCAATCATCGTTCTCGGTGATGAGCATTCCATCCTTGTCGTGGAGCTCCAGGGTCGTGTCTTCGAGTGCGCCGGCTACCCCTTGGACGGTTAGCTCCGGTCCGATCGCGCGCACCAAGATCTGACTGGTTGTCCCGCCGATGATTAAGCCGCCGATTATGACGTCGTCCCCGGTTTGCACAAAACCGCGAGTGCTGATATTCGCCAGCCGGGAATCGGTTGATCCTTCCAGGCCGTAGGCTTCGACCAAGCCAAGGCCAGTTCCACCATCATTCCCCCGGACAATCGCCGTATATGCCCCGCTGCCCGGCACCGCGGGATCGGCCGGGTCAAGCGTAACCAGAATAGCCGACTCCAGATCGTTCGAAGGCTGCAGATTTGTCGCTGTGATCTCGGACGCTTGCGTATCTCTCCAGTTATCGTTGGTCACGACCGTTCCGTCGGGCTCGTGCAACTCTAAGATTGGATCGGCCAACACGTCGCTAAGACCAGCGTCGGTAAGAGATGGGCCGATCGCCCGCAAGAGCACGGTCTTAGGTGTTGTGCCGGTTACGATAAATCCGCCGATCAGGACGTTGTCACCCGTACCAACACTCAGGCGCGTGGAGATGTTCTCGAGATCATGCTTTGGAAGCGGAACTGGGTCATACAATTCAGCACTCGCGAGAGTAACGAAGGATTGATTCGGCGGGCTATTTGCACCGCCTGCGATCAACGCTTTGCCGCTCGGTAACAACGTCGCCGTATGCCAGAAACGTCCAGTGTTGAGGCTACCGGCGAAACTCCAAGTGCCGCTCTCCGGATCGTACACCTCCGCGCTTGTCAATTCGCGATTATCGATTCCGAACCCGCCCACCACCAGAACCTTGCCGTCAGTCAACAAGGTCGCGGTGTGCGAGTAGCGTGCGGTGGAAAGGCTGCTCGTCGACGCCCAAGTGCCCGTTGCGGGATCGTAAAGCTCAGCGCTTGCGAACGTCACGAGCTCACCGGTGTTACCCGATTGTCCCCCTGTGACCAGCACCATGCCATTGGACAGTAGGGTCGCGGTGTGCGAGTAGCGTGCGGTGGAAAGGCTGCCCGTCGACGACCAAGTGCCCGTTGCGGGATCGTAAAGCTCAGCGCTTGCAAACGTCTCAAGTTTACCAGTAAAAAATGATTGTCCCCCTGTCACGAGCACCATTCCGTTGGCGAGCAAATTCGCAGTGTGCGATTGACGTCCCGTCGCGAGGCTACCGGTATCTGCCCATGAGCCGCTCGTCGGATCATACAATTCAACACCGGTTCCGGGGCCAGCGGCAAGAACCTTACCGTCCGGCAATAACGTTGCAGTGAAAGCGGATCTTGCCATAGACAAACTGCCAGTCGGTGTCCAAACACCGCTCGCGGGATCATACAGTTCGCAGCTCGCAGTGAGCGAGGCTGGACCGTCGGTGCCGCCTGCGATAAGAACTTTCCCGTCGGATAGCAAAGTCGCCGCGTGAATAGCCCGTCTGTTCGAAAGGTTGCCCGTTGGTGCCCAAGTGCCGTTTATCGGGTCGTATAACTCAGAGCTGGAAAGCACGTCGGAAACATCACTTCCACCTGCAACGAGCACCTCCCCGCTTTGCAGTAAGGTGGCGGTATGCAAATAACGCGGATGCGATAGACTTCCTGTTTCTTCGAACGCGCCTGCGAGGGTTAGGCGCGGCCAACCGAATTGAAGAAATACTACGATGACGAAGGTTCGGCGCAGCACGAGGCTGCGAAAGGCTGAATCAAGATGGAACTGTTTCATATTAAGTCGATGCTATAGCGTGATAACCTTTCAGAGGTTTACTGACTGACATTATATACTTCTGCCAAGGCGACGCCGGTGGTGTCATTCGTGCGGCTTTGTAAACCCTTCTCGGTTGCTCAAGGACTGACATTGTAGACCTCAACTAGGGCGACGCCCGTGGTGTTGTCCTTGCCCCGCACGATCGCGGTGTAAGGGCCCGGAGGTAAAACCGCCAACAACGCGCATTCGAGCCCATCGGCAGGTTCGAGCTGTACGTTCTGGATGGCGGCACTCTGCTCGTCTATCCAATTTTCAGCTGACTCTATCAACGCGCCGTTGGTATCGTATAGCTCAAGGCTAGGGTCCGGCAGGGCGTTTTCAACGCCGGCTTCAGCCAGAGATGGTCCGATTGCTCTGATAACAACACTGCATGTCCCGCCGCCGCCGCCACCGGCTATCACCCCGCCGACCATTACATTGTCGCCGCTTGACACAAAGCCGCGCGACGAGATGTTCGCCAGGGCGGAATCGGCCCCTTGGTCGAGGTCGTAGGCTTCGACCAAGGCGACACCCGTTGTTTGATTCTTGCCCTGGAGGACAACGGTGTAAGCCCCGGGATCAAGAGTCGCGACGATAGCGGATTCATTGTCGTTCGACGGCGCAATACCGGTCGATTGGATCTCGGCCTGCTGCGTGTCCTTCCAGTTGTCGTCGGTAACCACCGAGCCGTCGGGCTTGTGTAATTCCAACACAGGATCGGCAAGGAAGTTCGGGATCCCGAATGATTCGAGCGATGGCCCGATTCCGCGCAGGATTACTTTCTTCGGTTGTGTACCATTGATGATGAATCCACCGATAAGCACATTCTCACCCGTTCCGACACCGAGTCTGGTCGAGATGTTTAGTAGTTGCGAGGCAGGGGTGCCCGCAATAGTCAAAATCGCCGATTCCCCCACAAGCGAGGCAGGGCCATAATTTGCAAGACGATAGTAGGTCGTGTTCATCGGGGCATTCAAGACGACCTTGTTGAGCCCCGTTTCCTGCGTGACCGGAGCGTCCACAGGGGTCCATCCTGGATCATCCAAATCATCGGCAGTTTCCAGCACCAGGCTGCTCGCCTCAAGCGGCCATGTAAGAGTCAACCGTCCATTCGCGACGCCGCCATTGGTGATCATCTGTGGGTTGTAGCTGAGATCTGCTGTGACTTCAGCTGGGTCTAAGCCCGTGCTTGGATCGCCCTCTAGCGCGAATGAAACTGATCCCTCAGCCGCGACCGGAAGGTCGCTAACCCATACAACATCGAAGAGCGGACCGGTATAGCCATCCGTGGGAATAAAGCCGCCCAAGGCGGTGAATTGCGGATCGAGATCGAAGGTGTAAGCGCCAGCTTCTGAGCTTACCTCATAGAAAACGTTAGCTGTTTGGATCGGAATGGGACCGCCTGTCGCATTTGTGATTGTTCCATGAAACACCGTCGTTGCCCCGACGATGACTCCTTGATCCGGATCGTTCAATGTAATTCCCCACGCATCGCCAGACGTGCTTAGCGACAGATTTTTCTGCCTTTGGAACGCGCCCGCCCCATTTGTTTTTACGTAGTATTTCTCAGGCGGGTTAACTACGCCCGGAACGGCAAACCATTCGCTAGGAAGCTCTGCACTTGTCGCCTCGCCCTGTATTTTTAGATCAAACTTGGACAACCCTTGTGGGACCGTTGCCGTGATGTGCAGTGGAACCGTCGCCCGGATGTCGGCCGGCCCCAAGGGCAGCGGATCAGTCGGAGAGACAAGCGGGGACGTGATTTGAACGCCCTGCCCGGCAGTTACTGACGTGATCTGGACGTTGTCAGCATATAATCCGCCCTGATTTTGCAACGGAACAGTCAGATCGATCGTTTCGCCGTCGAAGCTATTAACCTGAGGAAGAAGCTCGGCCATAGCAACCTTCCCAGGCCCATTGAGCAAGAGATGATAGTGACTAGTGCCTTCCGGAATGTAAGCAAAAAATCCTTGGTCTTGCCACATATGATGGAAGACAGGCCACGGAGGTGTTCCCAGCTTCAAGGTTACCGGGTCTTGTGGTGGCGCAGCCACACCTATATCTGCTTCGTCGCCAACACGATGGCCCTTGTGCGGAATATTCCAATTGCCGGGGGGTATGTCCTTCTTCTTCTTGTTACCAACGTCAAATACTCCGCCATTGACGAGTGACGTGTCGTTGACAGGCAGAAGACTCGTCGGCAGGGACTTTGGGTGCGCCAACGCCTCTGCTTTGTAATTGGTCATGAATCGCTCGATCGCCTTCTGCATGGCAACCGTCACCCAATGGTTACTGGAATGATATGTCTTGCCCTCGTCGACGAAATTTCCGCTTGGTCCAGGTTTGACGTCTAGATTTGCAAAAGCAGAAAGAGGTTCGCTAATGTGAATTGGTGCTGAAACAATGGTTCGGCCGTCGATTGAAGCAAAGATTGTTTCGTCGCCGCATATCTCGGGCGCGATATACTCGACGATCCCAAAACCCATGTCGTCGAGGGTTATTGCGCCTCTGTCTTCGTAACTGGAATGTGCGAGAGTACCTGGTCCCGGATATGTTGCCTTGGGAGAACAGTCATTCGGTTCAGGCTTCTCGAACGGAATGAAGCACGGCAGCGTTACCGGATACGTAGCAAGCCATCCATGGGGCGGATTCGGTAGGTGCGGTCCGTCGTTGCCGATGTGCCCCCCGCTGGCGCTACTACGCTGAAGATAGACCCGCACCTTCGCCTTCGGAGCACCGGTGATTTGGACTTTGAGTGCTTGATCGTTGCGACGGATGTATTTGTGCAGGAGCAAACTGTTGACGAGTAGGAGGTTTGGCCGAATTGTATTTGTCGGCGTGTCGTTCAGATCTGTCACGGCCAACTCCAGTGCTGGTGTCATGTTCTGCGGAACCAGTTCCAGGTCCAAGTGCGTAGTCGCGGAAAGACTTGCGGGGAATAAATCGGAACAACATTGGTTATCTAAAGCAACGCCGCTCGTTGTAAAAAACTTGTACACGCCCGGACTGAGAATAGTTCCGTCCTCTAAAGAAAAGTTTGGGGGATATACAACAAAGTAGTTGCTTTGATTAAAAAAAACGGCGTTGCCCGTAGATTCATATGTCTGACTTAAGGTTTTTCGCAATACGCTCGGTGTATCTACGTTAATCGTAATTGTCGTTTTTTGGAAAGCTTGGGAAACTACTTGGTCGGAATCAATCGAAGCTGTGGCGAAATCCGTATAGATTAGGTGAGATGAGTCCTGACCACTTATTGTGGTAACTCCTGCGGATGCAGAGCCACATACCAGATAGGGGTAATTATTGATCAATGGCTTACACACGCCGTTGCTTAAAGGGCCGAATCCCTCTACGAATTCATAGAACTGTACGGTGTTGTCCCCTTCGCCGTTTCGAGTTGTGGAAAGGGTAATCAACGTACTAGCCGGAAAGTCGAAACCGCCTGCTGTAATGCTGTTTGAATAACCCGTTGCGAAAGGTCCGACGATCAGCAGTAACAGAACAATCGGGCGGACAAAAACCGAGCTTATCCTTTCGTTTAAACGGAGCGAGGCGAGGCCTTGAGGTTGGGCGACAGCGAGTGAGGCCGAGGCTACTTCTGGAGGCCTCCCACCGGGGAACAGGAGGGTTTGGCGAAGTCGAGAACTTGGTTTGAATATTTTCACTATCGCAAACCATGGAAAGCGGAATCCCTTAGTGACTTCCGGGCTACCTATGAAAGACGAGGGGGTCAGGGTGCAATTTCTGGGCAAAGCATCCAATTCCGGGGTCTGCCGCGCGATCTTGGTCCGATATTGAATTGTGTCTCGCAGGTCGGGGAAATCTGCGCGGATGTTTAGGATCTTGGTCTTGGCGCTCATAGGCGTGGGGTGTCTGAAAGTACCGAGGATGTGCGCTCACTTGTTTGGCGTCGAGAAGAAAAAGCAGATTTTTCTCCGGCTATTTTTTAGAGGCCGCGAGCCATTTGCCCCGTTGGGTTCCGAGGATTCCGAATCGCCGACACTCGTAATAACCTCTACATCAGGAATTTGTGTCCGTAGAGTTAAGGTTTAAACCCCAATTTGAAATCCCGGCCATATGAAAAAAGCCACGAAAAACCGGCTCCACGCTTGGTTGCTGGTCAATCAGCGATTTTAAAGGGGGGCGGGATAGTCATGACAAGTGTCAAGAAGTGTCAAATTTTGAGGTTACTTCGCGAAATTTAGCGCGACTAAACGTATGACGTGTGCAGGACGGCTCTCACTATGAAAATCGCTGGTGCCGGCGGAGGGGCTCGAACCCACACACCCTTGCGAGTACCAGATTTTGAGTCTGGCGCGTCTGCCAGTTCCGCCACGCCGGCTTTTCGAGCGGATCAGAAACTACGAGATCGTCCCGTGCTTGCAAGCCCCCGCGCGCGGGTCGAGCGAAAGACGGCGCACAAGGCTTCTTCGGTGTGGTAAACCAAATGAAATGGAAAAGCGCGGCTGCATTAAACGGCAAAGGGATGTCGAGCAGGGGAACTCTCGCTCGGCCTGACCACGGCCGCCCTTCCAGCCTTGCACGCGCTGGCTGTCGATCCCTCTAAAGCTGCTGCGGGCAGAGTGAGCCTGTGGGAAAAGAAGAAACCTTACTTTCCTTCCAGCCACTCCACTTTCCCGGTATCGAAATCGTAATAGGCGCGGACCACCTCTACTTCGGAGGCCAGCGAACCGAGCTGAGCCTCCTTCCGAATCTGCGCCGCGACCTGTTCGACATTGCTCTTAATGGCGTTCTTCAGCGGATCGCCTGGCTGGTGACTCACACTTAGGACTGCCGGCCGGATGTTGCGCACAATAGAACCCACATGACCCGGCGCAGTCTCGCCCGCAACAGCTGCTTGGACCGCGCCACAACGCGCGTGACCAAGCACCACGATGAGCCGCGCACCTAAATGCTCGACCGCATACTCGATGCTCCCCAGTTCGTAGTCCCCCACCACCTCGCCCGCAGTGCGGACGACAAACAGGTCACCGATGTTCTGATCGAAAATCATCTCGGGCGGAGTGCGCGAATCGGAACAGCCGACGACAATGGCGAAGGGGTGCTGTGATTCGGCGGTTTCGAGTCGTCGCTCGCGCGTGGGCTTGGCTGGGCTCTTTGCTTCGGTAACGAAATGCTCATTGCCCGCCTTGAGTTTCGCAAGAGCCGGCCCGGGCGCCATCGACGGTGCGGGATGATCGGCCGCGAAAAGAAGTGCCCCGCCGAAAGCAAATGCCAGCGCAATTATCACCGTGAATCTGTGGATCGAAGTTTTCATAAAACTAAAGCATTGGCGGGAAACCAGTTAAAGCCGAGCTAAATCTTTCGAAAACGTCCGCAAGGAGAAGTGCTTTCGCTGAAAGCTACGGAAAGTTCAAATTGGATCGGAAATGGGATCCGTGGCGCAAGGACCCGGGCTTCGAGAAAATGGTCCAAACCCTCGCGCCCAATTGGGTCTTATATCCTACTGTCGTTAGCGAGACGAAGTCTCATTCCGCGCCACTCTCGCCGCTTCCTGGTCGTCGGTCTGTTTCCAGAACTCCGCGAAGGTCGTGTTTTTGTTTTTCGGCGCTTTTATGTGATCCATCGTGTTTGAGAGCCATGGGGGCGGCGTTTTCGGCTGCCATTGGGGAAGGAAGACGCTGCAGTTAAGGAGTGTTTTCAGGACAATGAAGACGCCGAAGAAATCCCGGTTCACGCCCGTGAACATGACTGCAATCATCCCGCCGATGATCGTGAGGTGAATCACGAAGACGCGCCCGAGAGTTTGCTGGCCAAGCCGCTCTAGCCAGGCAAAGGAGCGGTCTCTCAGCCAGATGAGATCGAGGCAGAAATCTGCGCCCTGAAAAAGGGCCAGGCCGATCAGCCCAACGAGTAAAGGCCCGGCCTCGACCCGCGCTTCCGGCGCGAGGTGATTCACGACCGCCATGAAGCCAAGCGCGGCGAGGAACACTCCGTGGGCCAGAGTGAAAACGAGAGCCGGGACAAGAAAAGCCATGAGATAGGTGCTCCTGCCCGGCGACGGCTGAGTTTGCGGAGCCTGGTAACTCCAATGCCCCTTGCTTGGGTGGAGCCGCCGATGGAGCAGAATACGGGCGGCGACCAGCAACGTGCCTAGCAAGGTCTCAATCCAGTAGAGGACGAGAGTCGTACCCGCGGACCAATCACCAAGGAACCAACCGGCCGCCGGGATGGCGTTGAGCCCGAGGGCGGTCAGGAGAGAACGGATGCGCATTGAGAGGCTAAGCGTATCCCGCGAGCGGCGGAGGAACAGCTCAAAGCGTTGTAGGCCCTCCCTCCGGGAGGTGCGTCTTTCAGGAAATGTCCCCTCGGCGGGCGGCACCCAGCTCGTTCTGAGCAGCTTCGTCATTAGCCTCTCGAGCTCGGGCACACCGATACTGACAGGTCTCGCCACGTTGGATGGCGCGCTCGCCGGTCGCATTCCGCTCTTCGATCTTGGTCTCTCTACCGTCAGCATCTCCTATAAAATGTCGAAGCTGACGGTCAAGGGCGTCAACCTCACCTTAAACGCTGATGCCGCCGCCACTTTGAATTCCATCTTCGGAACGACGGCCTTTGCCGGTGGTTTCGCGATTGGAACGGCCGAAGTAGAGTCCTGCTACGACAAGCTTCCGCGTAACTAACTAAATTGCTAAGGCGGCCTCTGCGGACGCGGCGAAGCTGAAACGGCTTTCCGCCGTCTGCAGATGGTCTGATCTTTACTCGTTAGGCAGCGATCTCCATGCCTCTTCCTGCTCCTCGCCTCACGCAAGCATGAGGTCGGCGATGCGATCTGGTTCTTCGTCCAGCCATTTCGGATTCTTCGCCTTGGAATAAAAAATCGAGCGCGTCTTGAAAAGCTCGTCGTCGCCTTTCGCCGCGGCTTCCTTCGTTTTCCCGGGCAGCCCCTCGCGCTCGCCGTCGCTCATCGTGCCTGAAAGTGCCGGCCACTTGCAGGCATGTTCGAGAACGCGGCTGCTATCGGCACCTCGTCGAAGCGATTGCGCGCAAGGATGGGGTGGCGGCGGATTACTAGGAGCCGTTACACGTCAAGCGGTTGCAAACCGCGCGGTGGGCCGAGAATTTCGCGCAGCATGATCGCCCGGCGAACGCTGGCCCGGGAACGAAGGGTCGCGCCTAACGAGGCGGCAGGAGCCAAAGGCCGCGACGCGGTCGGACGCAAAACCGGGCCCGCGACGACCGGCAACGTAGCGACGACAGCGGGCGGCGCGATTTCCTCGAGAAAGACCGGCTCGGGCGGAGCGGCCACGACCGGCGCCAGGGGCGGAGGCGTCGTGACCAGCGGCGGCAAAGGCTGCACCGCCGTGCGTCTGGCCTTCGGCCGTTGTGCGCGCGGCGGGGGTGGAGCGGCCGGCATGATGACCTGGCGCGGGCGGATGGGCGGGGGCGGTTGGGTTCCGGCCGGCATCCCGAGCGCCTCGAGGAAACGGCGCACCCGTTCCTCCTCGCTCTCCGGCGTCTGGCGCAAGGGAGGCGGCCTCTGCTCGTTAGACCAAGGCGCGGGCGGCGTCGATTTCCCAGAATCCTCCGGGTTCTGGCGGGTGAACAACTTCAGCAGCAACGCCAGACCGGCGAGGACGAGAAAGATGACGGTGTCGTTCATCTCGAGAAATTGACCAAGGACAGATTTACGTTTGTTAGGCGCCTTCAGTGCTCGGCTTTTCACTGGCGCCAATCGATTCGCGCATCGTGGTGTCGGCCTGGACGTTTTTCATTCGCACGTAATCCATGATGCCGAGATTGCCGGAGCGAAAGGCGTCGGCTATCGCCTGCGGCACGAGCGACTCGGCCTCGACCACTTTCGCGCGCATCTCTTGGGTCCGGGCGCGCATCTCCTGCTCGACCGCGACCGCCGCGGCGCGACGCACTTCCGCCTTGGCCTGGGCGACGCGCTTGTCGGCATCGGCCTGTTCGGTCTGAAGCTTCGCGCCGATATTATCGCCAATGTCGACGTCCGCGATGTCGATCGAGAGAATCTCGAAGGCGGTTCCGCTATCAAGTCCCTTATGCAAGACGAGCTTGGAAATGCGATCGGGATTTTCGAGGACATCCTTGTAGGTGTCGGCGGAGCCGATCGAGGTCACAATCCCCTCACCGACGCGGGCGATGATTGTTTCCTCAGTCGCGCCACCAACGAAGCGATCAAGGTGCGAGCGGACGGTGACACGGGCTTTCACTTTTACGCCGATGCCGTCCTTGGCGACACCATCGATGGTGGTCCGACCCATTGCGGCGCTGGGGACGTCGATGATCTTTGGATTGATGCTCGTGCGCACCGCTTCAAGGACGGTTTTGCCGGTGCCTTTGGTCGCGAGATCGATCGCGCAGGCGCGGTTGAAATCGAGTGAAATGCCCGCCTTATCAGCCGCGATGAGAGCGAGGATGACGTGGCTGACGTCGCCGCCCGCGAGGTAATGCGCCTCGAGCGGATCGCTCGGAACGTCGATCCCGGCTTTGACCGCGGTGATGCGGTTATCGACGATCAGGCCGACCGGCACTTTGCGCAGGCGCATTCCGACCATTTTGCCAATGCCAACCGGCGCATTGGCGATCCGCGCGCGGAGCCAAAGCCCGAAGAAATTGAAGATCACGATCGCGAAGATGAGGGCGAAGACGCCCAGGACTGCGACCCCAATGAGGTAAAGGGATTCCATACGAGAAAGTTACGAGAGCAGCGTGAGGGCGGAAAGCGCTATTTGCATTTTCGATCTTCCAGCCGGGGTCAGGAAAATCCGAGGACCGGATGTGGCACATAAGGTTCCTCCAGCGACGCGATCTCGTTAGGCGAAAGCTTCAGCTCCAGCGCGGCGACGGCGTCGTCGAGGTGCTGCGGCTTCGAGGCGCCGATGATTGGCGCAGTCACAACTGGCTTGTGCAGCATCCAGCCGAGCGCGATTTGTGCGCACGGGACGCCTTTCGCTTTTGCGAGTTCGCCGACACGTTCGACCACCCTGCGGTCGGCCTCGTCATGCCCTTGGTAAAGCGTCTTGCCGTACTCATCGGTCGTCGCGCGACCGCCGCCTGCCTCGCCCCAGGCACGCGCGAGAAGGCCGCGCGCCAGAGGACTCCACGGGATGACGCCGATCCCTTCGGCTTTGCAGAGCGGCAGCATCTCCCGCTCTTCCTCGCGATAAAGCAGGTTGTAGTGCGGCTGCATCGAGACGAAACGGGTCCAGCCGTGTTGGTCGGCAAGATAAAGCGCCTGGCACATTTGCCATGCATACATGGATGAGGCGCCGATATATCTCGCCTTGCCCGCTTGCACGACGTCGTGCAGCGCTTCGAGCGTTTCCTCGATCGGCGTCTCGTAATCCCAGCGATGGATCTGGTAAAGATCGACGTAATCCATCCCGAGCCGGCGCAGGCTGTCGTCGATCGCGGTCATGATCGCCTTGCGGGAGAGGCCGCCGGTGTTGGGCCGCTCGCGCCACGGAAAGAAAACCTTCGTCGCGACGACCAGCTCGTCGCGCTGGCCCAACTCGCGCAAGGCGCGACCGACGATCTCCTCGCTTGTGCCGTCAGAATAGGCGTTTGCCGTGTCGAAGAAATTGATCCCAAGCTCGAGAGCGCGGGCGAAAAACGGCCGGCTCTGCTCTTCGTTCAAACTCCAGGCGTGGCTGCCACGCTCCGGCACGCCGTAGGTCATGCAACCCAGACAGAGACGCGAAACTTTGAGGCCGGACTTTCCGAGTCGGGTGAATTCCATCGTCTAACATAACACGCGGGCGCACTCGCGACCGCGTCGGGGTAGCGCACTCAGGGACGAGTGCGCTACCCGGCAAGTCAATCCGCGTTAGATTGCTCCGATCATGAAACACTTTTCCGTGCTCGATCTTTCGCCCATCGTCGAAGGCGGCGACGCCTCGCTCGCCTTTCGCAATACGCTCGACCTCGCGCGCCACGTCGAGGATTGGGGTTATCACCGCTTCTGGCTGGCCGAACATCACAACCTCCCGGGGATCGCGAGCGCCGCGACCTCGATCGTGATCGGACATGTCGCCGGCGGCACGAATCGCATTCGGGTCGGCTCAGGCGGGATTATGTTGCCTAACCATTCGCCGCTGGTGATCGCGGAACAATTTGGAACGCTCGACGCGCTCTACCCCGGCCGGATCGATCTCGGGCTCGGGCGCGCACCAGGGAGCGATCAACTGACCGCCCGTGCCCTGCGCCGCAATCTCGGAAGCAGCGGCGACACGTTCCCGCAGGATGTGCTCGAGCTGCAATCGTACTTCGAGCCGGCGACACCCGACCAGGCGCTTCAGGCCGTGCCGGGAGCAGGCGCCAATGTTTCGCTCTATTTGTTAGGCTCGAGCGATTTTAGCGCTCGGCTAGCGGCCGAGCTGGGGCTCCCGTTTGCCTTCACCTCGCATTTCGCGCCGGATTATCTTGATGTCGCGCTCGCCCTTTACCGG
Source organism: Chthoniobacterales bacterium (assembly GCA_051003415.1). GTDB lineage: Bacteria > Verrucomicrobiota > Verrucomicrobiia > Chthoniobacterales > UBA10450 > Palsa-1392. Next base: position 46,947 of record JBPCLI010000053.1, read on the forward strand.
CGGAATTTCCAGCGCTCGGTGGCGCTCGAGAAACCGCACGCTATGATCGGCGTCGGCGTTTTCGCGGCCGCGACTGATGCGGAAGCGCAGAAACTCTTTACCTCTTCGCAGCTGCAATTCCTCAACATGGTGCGCGGCCGGCCCGGGAAGCTGCCACCGCCGGTTGAGACGATGGACGGCCTCTGGAGCGCACCGGAACGAAGCGCGGTTTCGCAGCGAACACGCTGCTCCGCGGTCGGTTCGCCGGAGACCGTGCGCTGCCAGCTCGAGAAGCTGCTTGCCCAAACCGAGGCCGACGAAATTATCGCGACCGCGCAGATCTATGATCATGCGGCCCGTCTGCGCTCATTTCAGATCGCCGCCGACGCGCTCAACGATCTCGTTAGGCAGGAGCCCGTTACTCCCCGTAGCCCGGCGGCGGCGGAACGATAATGCGACGACCGCTCTCGGAGACGGAGAGAATCCAGCGTCCATCAGAAGTGGTGCCGACCAGCTCGGCTGTCGACGATCCCACTCGCAACTTCGGCAGCGGCCGAGCGCGCTTCGCGGTGCGAACAGCCCGGAAGCTCTTCCTGGAGTGAGTCGTTGAGTGCGCGGAAGCGGACGCAACGGATCGTTTCTGTGTCGCGTGCTTCGTTAGGGAAGTTTTCGCGGTTTCCTTTGGCGGCGATGAGGCGGGGGCGTTCTTCACCGGTTCGTCATCCGTGATTGCCGCGGGCTCATCGGGCGCCGTGATTGAAACAACGTTAGGCGGCTCGTTAGTCTGGGCGATCACAGGCGGGGCAATCGAGTCCGTATCGGTCGATTCCGCCTTGGGCAAGGTCGTCTCAGCCGGCTGTTCTGTTGGGGAGTTTTCGGCGACCGCCGGTGGAGGAGTCGGGACCGCCTCGTCGGGACCTTTCGCCAGGGTCGGTGGCTCGTTAGGATCGGCTGCCGTGCTCTGCACGGTGCTCGCCATTTCGTCGCGCGGAATCTCGTCAGGCGAAATCGCCGGCGCTACGCTCTCCGGAGGCGGCGACGCGCTTTGTTCAGTTTCGCTCATTCTTCCGAGCGAATCGTTTTCCACCACCGCCATCTCGTTAGGCTGATTCTCCGAAACCCGGGGGGCTTCCTGCGAAGAAGACGCCAGTCGTTTGTGGTTCAACGGCCAGGGCAGAAAGAGGATCGCGAGGGCCGCGAGAGCCAGGATTCCCGCCGCCCAGGCGAGCGGTTTGATCGGAATCGGCATCCACGGTTTTGCAACCGCCACCCGCGCCTTGGCGAAAAGCGGCACGCCGAGATTGCGTTCGACTTTCGCCCGTCGGTCGAGGCGCGCGAGACAAGTTTGCAGGTAGGCGGCGAGCGCAACCGGATCGTGCGGACGCTTGGCCGGATCCGGACACAACATGCGGTCCAACAAATGGCGCACGATCTTTGGCACACCGCGCAATTTTTCCGCTCCGACCCGCGCAGTCGAATCTCCCGGGATCATCGCGCCGGGCGGCGCGCCGGTGAGGAGAAACCACATCGTGGCGCCGAGAGAATAAATCTCCGAGCGCACATCCACCTCGCCGCTCTGTAGCTGCTCGGGTGCCGCAAAGCGGACCGCGCTGTCGATTCGCGCATTGCCCGTCTCCGAGAAATCAGGCGGCGGTCCAAACCAATGCAGCACCTTGAGCGGCGGCAAGTCGCCTTCCACGGTCTGCCCGGCGACGAAGATGATGTTGTCCGGGTTAAGCGCCGAATGATGCAGGCGTTGGAAAGCGGTCGCGTTGATCGCATCGACCACCTGGAGAGCGACGCGCAGAACGGCTCCAATCGTCAGGGGACCGCGGGCCGCGACCCACGCGGAGGCCGTGTGGCCCTCGCAATATTCGGTCACGTAAACGAGCTCATCGTGCTCGCGGCCGAAATCATAGAGCCGCGGAATGTGGACCTGGTTGATTCCCTCGGCGGCGTTCGCTTCCGCTTCCAACCGCTCAAGCAAAGAGGAATCGTTAGGCGCAGGCGAGACGAGGGTCAGCGCCACTTCGCGGCCGGTTTCGATTTCCTGAGCGCGATAAGTGCGGGCCGCCGGCGAGCGATAGAGTTCGACCGGCAGACCATTGCGGCCGCGAGAAAGACGATAACGTTCGAGAAATATCCTGTTGTCCATCGGATGGCGGACTTCGCGGCCAAGTGGCAGCATGCATGGCGCGCAAGAAGTCGTGTGTTTAGACTTCGTTTCTCGGATTTTATTCGCGTGTTTCCCGCGCACGGTTTTGTCGTCAAGCCGGAACGCGATTGCGATCGGCTATTCGACCAAGTGGAGAAAATAGCCGCCCGCGTTCTTGTCGCTCTCGAGCTTGAGCAGGCCACGCTTTTGCGCTTCCAGGAGGAGGTCGCTGAAAGTTCTAAATCCATACGCCCGTTCATTAAAGCCGGGATGCTGACGCTTGATCGCCTGCTTTACACGAGAACCGTGGACCGCATAATCTTCACCCCGTTCCTCGCGCAGGGCATCGATCGTGTTGTGCAAGAGATCGAGCGCTTCCTCGATCGGCGGCCCTTGATTTTTTTCCGGGGCGACCTTGGCCGGCGCCCGGGTGGAGGACGCGCTGGCTCGTTTCCGCGTCGGCGCCACCCGCACGAGATCGTCGTAATAGATGAACTCGTCGCAGTTGGTAATGAAAAGATCGGAGGTCGATTGTTTCACCCCGACGCCGATGACGGTCTTGTCGTTTTCGCGCAACTTGCTGACGAGCGGTGAAAAATCCGAATCGCCGCTGATGATGGCGAAAGTGTCGACGTGGCTTTTCGTGTAACAAAGATCCAGCGCGTCAACCACCATCCGGATATCGGCGGAATTTTTGCCCGATTGCCTAACGTGCGGAATCTCGATCATTTCAAAGGCTGCTTCGTGCAGGCCGCGCTTGAAAGCCTTGTAGCGCTCGAAATCGCAATACGCTTTTTTGACCACGATGTGCCCCTTGAGCAGCAGCCGCTCCAGCACCTTGCGCACATCGAACGCCGGGAACTGCGCGTCGTGTGCACCGAGCGCGATATTTTCCAAATCGAGAAAAACCGCCATCGTGGCGTCGGCATCCTGGGCGCTCATGCTCAAGGATGTAAGTGCGATCGGGTTCGCGAAACAGGAAATATTTCATAACTTGGAAAGGAATTCCGATGCGATCGCCTACGCTTCGTTTGCTCGCTCTCATTTCCCGCCCCGCTCCTTTTCGTCGCCTGTCCGAGGCGAGCAACCGAAACACCATCCACCAGATCATGACCAAGAAGGCGAAGAACTTCCGAAGGATTTGGTGACCGTTGTGGCCTACGGCGCGTCGCGGCCGCCCCACCCGGTCGGGATTGCCCGGGTCGACGCCGCCACTGGCGAAATGACCTTCACACTGTCGAAGTGAGCCGGCTCCGAATGCGCGCGGGGATGCCGTGGCACAAGAAAATCAATTTTCTTCACAGCCACGGCGGACTGCCCCAACGAACCTTTGGCGACGGTTTAATCGAAACGCAGCCAACCTTATCCGCTTATGTCAATCATCTTGACTCTCATCATCGGCCTCGTCGTAGGCGCGATCGCGAAGTTGATCATGCCGGGGAGGGATCCCGGCGGCTTCATCATCACAATCCTGCTCGGCATTGCCGGCGCTTTTCTCGCCGGCTTCCTCGGCCGCGCCATGCATTGGTATTCCGAAGGCCAACCGGCCGGTTTCATCGCCTCGGTCATTGGCGCGATCATTCTGCTGGTTATCTATCGCCTTCTACGAGGCAGGAACGCCTGACGCGAGGTCCTTTCTCAACCTTTCGGTTGCTTCCCATTCGATGCGCATAACGACTCTCCATCGAGTTTCACTTCTCGGCAGCGTGCTCGCCGTGGGGGGTTGTGACGCTCCTGTCGCACCCCCGCCCGCCGCACCTCCTCCGGAAATCAGACGAGAAGCGCAAATTCCGCAAAAGGCTGCCTCAAGAGAACGCCAGATGGAGTTCCTCGACCGGATTCGCAAGGCTGATCCGCAGGGGAACACGATCGAACGCGCCCTTCTCAACGAGCAAAACCAACTCGGCCTCATCCTCAATCGCACCGTCCCGCTCGAAAAGATTCCCGCGCTGATGCGCTCGATCATGACGCAGATGGCCAAAGAATTTCCGGGCGAGGATTTGACCGTGATCGCTTACACTCCTTCCAATCCACCGCACAAGATCGGCACTGCCCATCTCGACGCGCAAACCAAGGATATGACCTACACCCCAGTGCGGTGAGCAAAATTTCGCAGCGAACCAACCAACTCAATTCAATATGGCAGACACAGTAGACGACTTCATGCAGCGCTTCGGCAGTGGCGGAACCGTGGACGATCAGCAGGCAGCGCAATACCACGACCGCTTTGTTTCCAATCGGCCGGAAGACAGCGGCTTTAACAACCAGGCCTACCACGAGGCGGCGACCCAGTATCTGGGCAAGCTGCCCGACGACGAGTTTCATCGGGCGGCCACTCAGGCCATTTCCCAAGCACCACCCCAGGAAAAAGCCGGGCTGCTCGGGACGTTGCTCGGCGCCCTCGGCGGCGGACAGAGCGCAACTGGCGGTGGGAGCGGTTTGACCGGCGGCCTGGCCGGGCTCGCGGGCATGCTCGGACTCGGCTCCACAAACCCGCAACAGATGAGCGATCAAGATGCGGCGAAAGTCGTGGACTATGCGCGCAAGAACGATCCCCAAGCCCTGCAGAAGACCGTGGCGGACAAGCCGTGGTTCGTGAAAGCGATGGGCAACCCGGTCGTGATGGGCGCGATCACGCTGGCTGCCGCCAAGTTGCTCAGCAACCAACGCCGCAAGTCGTAGAGTTTTCGACCGGGGACAAACGTCCCCGGTCGCGAGCTCGCCCCGTGGGCCGAAGACTATTCGTCGCCCCGGGTCATGGCCCCGGGAGTCGTTAGGCTGCCGAAATGCGCAAACCACACGCGGGCGTCTGTCGGCCTATCTCTTACCAACAAGACGCGCGCTTAGAATCCTCCAGCCATTCCCAGCCGCCCCCAGAAACCTACAAAAAATCTTTCGCGAGCTGGCTGCATTGCGTCTCCCGAAATTGAGCGGCGAGGCGCTTTCGTCCGATTGCAGTTCGCCATTCGCGCGCCGGCCTCGAGGTCGACGATGTCACCAAATGCCACAGCGTCGAACGCTCCCGGCGCGATTGCCGATTAGTCCCGGCCCCAGATCATGGCGACGGAAGTCGTTAGGCTGCCACCCATGTTGAAGGTGAGAAATTTTTTCGCGTCCTTGATCTGCCGCGGGCCCGACTGGTTGGTCAGCTGTTGGTAAGCATCGACCACCTGGCGCACGCCGGTCGCGCCGACCGGGTGACCATCCCCGATCAAACCACCGCCGGTATTAACCGGAATCTCAAAGTCGAACTTGCCGGTGACATGCTCGCCGCGCGTCTGTGGTAAGGCAGTCGCGCCGCTCTTGGCGAGCTCCGCGCCTTTACCCGGCTCGGCGAGCCCGAGAATTTCGTAAGCCACGATTTCGGTAATCGAAAAACAATCGTGCACTTCCGCACCGTGCATGTCGCGTGGCTTCAGGTTCGCCATGCCAAAAGCTTTCTCGGCCGCTTTGCGCGCGGTGCTGAAAGTTGGGGCGTCCTTCTTTTCGAGCGCCAGGTAATCGGTCGTGTGCCCGAAGCCGAGCAGTCGCGGGACTTGCGACTTATTGATACCGTGTTTGTCGAGATACTTTCCGGAGACGAGCACGATGGCCGCAGCGCCGTCGGTAATCTGCGAGCAATCGGAAACGCGCAACGGCTCTGCGACGCTTGGGTTTTTCTCCGAGACCTGCGATGCGTGGTCATAAGTCAGGTTAGCGTCGCGCATTTGCGCAAGCGGGTTCAGGCGCGCATGCGCGTAATTTTTGTAGGCGACAGCGGCGAGGTCGTCGGGCGTCGCGCCATATTTCTCGATATAGATCTGCGCGATTTTGCCGAACAATTTCGGGAACATAAAGTCGCCGTATTCCGGCTGTTCGACTTCGAAATCCGCCGCCGCTCCGAGCACATCGGAGCCGTCGCGGGACGACATCGTCTTCTGCTGTTCCGCACCAACGACAAGGACAGCGTCGTGAAATCCACCCATGATCCATTGCGCGCCCAGCAGGACCGAGAGAGAACCGGAAGCGCATGCCGCCTCGGTGTGCATCGTCGGGATGCCGTGAAGTTTCTCATCGATCTCCGGAACGAACGCCCCGAGGTGAAGCTGCTTCGTGAACTGGCCAGCGTTGAAATTCCCGACCGCCGCGGCCTCGATTTCTGCCGGGTCGATCTTCGCGTCATCGAGCGCCTTACGGCCGGCCTCGGTGATCACGTCGCGCAGAGCTTTGCCCTCTTTTTTGAGGTTTCTTTTAAAATCGGTCCGGCCCGCGCCGAGAATGTAAACAGGTTCGTTCATATCGGCACAGAAGCTAAGCTACGGTTGGCGCGCTGTCATCCGGGGCGCCAACGCGGGGGCCTTTGCGCCCCGACTGCTTGCGGGCGGTGCACCAATCGGGGCGCGGAGGCCCCTCCCACACTGGTCAGTTGCGGGATCGGTTCGAATCGTGGAAATAGCTCCCAGCCATGGCACGACTCCACGAATATCAGGGGAAGGAAATTCTCGCCGCGAACGGCTTCAAAATCCCGCGAGGAAAGGCTGCTGACTCCCCGGAAGAAGCGGTCGCGGCGGCGAAAGAGCTTGGCGGCGAGGTCGTAATCAAGATCCAGGCTTGGACCACGGGGCGCGCCGGGATCGGCGGCGTCGCCTTTGCGAGGAAACCGGAAGAAGCCCGCGCCCACGCCGAGAGGATGCTGGCGATGACGGTCGGCCCATTTCCCGTCGAGGCGGTGCTCGTGGAAGAAAAAATCGCCATCGAGCGGGAGTTTTTTCTCTCCTTCGCGATCGACGACGCGACCCGCGCCCCGATCATCGTTTTCTCTCCCGGCGGCGGGAGCGGGATCGAAGAACGCGCCGCGTCCACCCGCCGCATCGCTTGTGACGTGACGTCCGGTCCGCTAGAAGCGGAGGTGAAGGAAGCCGCCGGCTCCTGCCATCTTTCGGCCAAAGAGTCCGCCCAGCTCGGCGACTCGATGCGCAAGCTGTTTACCGCGGCGCGCAGCGTGGAAGCGCGCTCGCCCGAGATCAATCCGCTAAAGTCCTGACGAAGGACGGCGAATTCGTCGCGGCCGATTGTCGCCTAACGATTGACGACTACGCGGTCGCACGGCACCCCGAATTGAAAATCGAAATCGCACGCGAGTTCGATCATCCACCGACTGAGCTGGAGCGGATCGCCTACGCCGTCGAACAGGCGGATCACCGCGGCACCTTCTATTTCGCGCAGTTAGCCACGGCCGCGACCGAAGGCACCAAAGGGTTGGTGGGATTTCACGGCGCGGGCGGCGGCGGTTCGATGATGTCGATGGACGCGATCGTGAACGCCGGCTTCACGATTGCCAATTTCACCGACACGAGCGGTAATCCCTCAGCGTCGAAAGTGTATCGCGCGAGCCGGATTATTTTATCGCAGCCCGATCTCGTCGGTTATTTTGGATCGGGTTCCGGAGTCGCGAGCCAGGCGCAATATTGGTCCGCCTATGGTTTGGCGAAGGCGTTCTGGGAACTCGATCTCGATATCCCGGCGGTGATTCGTTTGGGCGGAAACACCGAAGATCGCGCTGTAGATATTTTGCGCCGCATGTCGAAACTCCTGCGCGCGCCGGTCGAAGGCTATCGCAAAACCGATTCGCCGGCCATGATCGCAGAGCGGTTTGCGAAATTGGTCGGTGAAGCGGGCGACACAAAATGGACGCCGCGTGCACCGCGCGTGCCCACGTTCGTGAAGGCGTCATCCGCCATTATGCTCCCGGTGAAAGGCGGTAAGGTCTGGATCGACGCGGCGCAATGGCCGTCGATTCGCGCCGCGGTGGAGACGCATTCCGGCGGATTGATCGTCGATCGCGAAAGCAAACCGGCGGCGGCGCTGGCGCCGGAGGAATTCGCGACCAAGGACTCCGAGCTCCTGGCCTGCGACGTGGAATGCAGGCTGGCCGAAGTCGATGGTTTCTACCTCGAACTCGAGATCCCGGGATTGAACGATCTGACGGGTCGTTAGGGCGTTGCGCCGGGATCGATGATTCCTGCCCTCCGGCATTCTGGTCCTCAAGCAAAGCAGCGGTCCACCACGCTGTTAGCGACAGCTCACGTTGGTAGCGCGAGCTTCCAGCTTGCGCATCCACATCCTGCAAGCTGGAAGCTTGCACTACCTTGCGCCACCAGGCCCGGCTGCGCCCTCGCTTAGCGTGCCGTCGTCAGCTCGAAGAGCTCGCGGAAATCTTTCGCGTTCTCCATGCTCATGATCACGCCCTGCAATTTCTGGCACTGATCCTTCCCGATCACGTCGCCGCCGAGCGCGGTAAAATTTGACCGCAATTTCTTCCTCCGTCATCGGATCGCGCGGATCACCTTTCGGGACATCGACGCGCGTGGCGTACGACTTTCCGTCGTTCGTCGTAATCGTGACCCGGCTCGGCTGGAACTTCGGAAAGAGCGCTTCGAACTCTTCGTTAGGCACAACCTTCACCTTGTCCATGATCGGGATGAGCGCCTTGTCGAGGACGCGCTCTTCCTTGAACTGGAGCGGAGTGACCATGCCGTCGACCAAACCGGCAGCCATGCAGTAGGGCAGCGAATGGTCGGCCGTTTCCTTCGAGTCGGGCCGATACTTACGCGGATCGCCCAGGATGTCGGCCGCGCGCGCGATCACTTTCTACTTTGATTTCCTTTACGTCGTCAGCCTTGATGCTGTGCTCCTTCACCGTCTTCATCATCGCGGTCAGCGGCGCGTGACTGAGCGCTTCGATTGGGAAACTCTTCATCCCGCAATCGAGGATCCGGTAATGCGACTTCGGGGAATTCGGCAGATCTGCGACCAACGCTTCGCCGTCAAACGTCGCCGGCTCACCCTTGTATTGCACATGATGGAAAACGGCGAAGAGCCCTTCCTTGCCATCGATGATGTGCTCCGGCCCGGAGAATCCGATGCGCGCGAGCAACGCGCTTTCCGCGCCCATCCGGCCCGCCCACGGATCGACCGTGTTCTTCATATTCGTGAGTTTCCCGGCCGTCACTGCGCCCGGACAAAACGTACGCGCCGCGCTGATTCCCATCGCGGAAACCATCTGCGCCGGGTTGAGATTCAAGACGCGCCCCGCCGCGATCGGCGCCGCAAACGCGCTCAGGGTGGCGTGATGCCAGCCGCATTCACGCACGCCGGGGCGGCCAACCTCGCAGAGACGCATCTCGATCTCGTAAACGATGATGGTGGCGAGAATCAGGTCCTTGCCGCTCAATCCTTCGCTTTCGCAAAGCGCGAGCGGGGCGGAGATGAGGTCGCTCGGATGACACGGATCCGACTTCCAATAGATGTCGTTGTAATCCATCGCCCGCATCATGTGGCCGTTGAGAAATGAGGCGTCGACCGGGTTGGTTTTGAAACCGGAGACGAACGTGGTGGCCTTTCCGTTTCCTCCGCCCATCTCCTGATAGTGCTCGAGCAAGATCTTCGCGTCATCCTGCTGGGCCACCGAGAGCGCAGCCGATGGAATCGAACCAGAACAATTTCGCGGACTGAATCTCTTCCGGCGACAGATCCTCGTATTTCAGGGCACACGCCCATTCCGCGATGGTGTAGGAAAGCAGTTTTTTCGAGTCGGCAGGTGCGTGTGACATGATGATTTTGTGTTGGAGATCACACTATTAAATTGCCGGTTGGCCCTTGGCAAGATTGCTTCACCGCGGCTCCGCTACTTGCTTACTCCAGCGGGATCGCGTAACCGCCTTCACGTATGATCAAAGGCAGCGAAATCCGAAAAGCGGACCATCCAATCGAACCCCTCCTGCTGGATCGCTGGTCGGCGCGCGCGATGTCGGGTGAAGAAATTTCGCCAGAGGAATTGATGCGACTCTTTGAAGCGGCTCGCTGGGCTCCTTCTTCCTCTAATGCCCAGCAATGGCACGCGCTTTACGCCCGGCGCAACACCGAGCATTGGCCGACCTTTCTTGGTTTGCTCGTGGAGGGAAACAAAGCCTGGGCCCAGCACGCCGCCGTTCTTGTGCTCTTCATCTCGCGCGAGATCTTCGAATATAACGGAGAGGAATCGGTTAGCCATTCCTATGATTGCGGGGCTGCCTGGGAAAATTTCGCGCTCCAGGGCTTCAGCCAGGGACTGGTCGTGCACGGCATGGAAGGCTTCGATTACGAGCGCGCGAGAACCGAGCTGAAAATTCCCACGGGGTTCCGGGTGGAAGCCATGGCCGCTGTCGGCAAACCGGGTGCAAAAGAAACGCTCCCCGAAAAGCTCCGCGCCAAGGAAAGCCCTAACGAGCGCCGCAAGCTCAGCGAGAGCATCTGCGAAGGCACGTTAGCTTTTAAGTAAGGGTCGGCCGGCCCCGAACGGGCGTCGTCACTTTCGCCGCTGAAGCCGGGCTTCGGCGAGGTCAATATCGTGTTGGATGCGACAAAGCACTCCGTCGTTGACCGACTCGTCATTGCGCAGTCCGATGACAGTGTCGCGTTCAGTACGCGCGAAGTTCGGGCGAATTGACGCCAGGCGCGAACCGCGTTTGGTGCGATTCGTTCGCGTCGGCGGTTTGCTCTGTAGCCACGGCTCCGCGTAGCCGTAAGGAGCGCCTCAACGCAGTGAGGCGGCTGGTTACAACAAGAGCAGCGAGGGGTTTTCCAGAAGCTGGCGAAGGGCTTTCAAATAATTGGCGCCGATCGCGCCGTCGACGACGCGGTGGTCGCAGCTCATCCCGATCTTCATCCGGTAGCCGGGGACGATTTCGTCGTCTTCGTTCACGATCGGTTTTTTCACGATCTCGCCGATGGAAAGGATGATGGCCTGGGGCGGGTTGATGATGGCGGAGAAGTAATCGATGCCATAGCTGCCGAGGTTCGAGACGGTGAGGGTGCCGCCCTGGAATTCTTCCGGCTTCATCCGTTTGTTGCGGGCGCGGTGGGCGAGGTCTTTGACTGCGGCGCTGATCTCGCGGAGCGATTTGTTTTGCGCGCCTTTGATCACCGGCGTGACGAGGCCTTCCTCGATCGCAACCGCGACCGCGAGGTTGATGTCGCCGTAATGGATGATGGCGTCACCATCGAAGGCGGCGTTGACTTTTGGCTCGCGCAAGGCGGCGACGACCGCGCCCTTGAGGATGAAATCGTTGACCGTGATTTTGGTCGCGTCGTCACCTTCGCCGGCGGATTTTAACTCGGCGCGAACGCGCATAAGCGGGTCGGCGTTGATCTCGATGTTGAGGTAGAAATGCGGGACGGGTCCGAGACTGGAGACGAGGCGCTCGGCGATGACTTTGCGCATGCCGGTGAGGCTGATGCGGGCGGTTTCGCCGGCGGCGATCTCGGGCGCGGCGGCTTTTTTCGAGGCGGCTTTGGCGGCGGGCGCAGCGGAGGACTTTGCGGGTGCGGCCGACACGGCCGCCTCTACATCTTTTTCCACGATGCGGCCGCCGGGGCCGGTGCCTCTGAGACTCGTTAGGTCGACGTTTTTCTCAGCGGCGATTTTGCGCGCGAGGGGCGAGGCTTTGACGCGGGTGGAGTCGGAATCACCGCTCCCGGCTGCAACTGCGGGTTCTGCTTTCGGGGCCGGCTCTTTCTTGGGTGCGGCTTCGGCCTCGGCGGGTTTGGCTTCCTGTTTCGCGGGTGCGTTCTGGGGCTCTTTTTCTTCGGGTGTTTCGTTCTCGCCGCCTTCGCCTCCCTCTTCTTCCGCCTCGCCGGATTCGGCGGGCGCTTCTTCGTCTTCACCGCCGACGAAAGCGATGCGGTCGCCCACGTTCACTTTCCCGCCTTCCTGCACGTATATTTCTTTCAGGACGCCGTCATCGCTCGCTTCCCATTCCATCGTCGCCTTGTCGGTCTCGATCTCGGCCAGGACTTCGCCCGCGGTGACCTGGTCGCCGATCTTTTTTTTCCAACTGACGAGCGTGCCCTCGGTCATGGTGTCGCTCAGTTTCGGCATCTGAATCTCAGGCATGACTGGAATCTCCTTCGTTAGGGCCTAACAAATCTTTTTGACCGCGGCGATAATCTTTTCGGCGTTGGGGAGGACGGCTTTCTCGAGTTCTTCGTTGTAGGGCATGGGCACGTCTTCCTGTGTCACACGCTGAATGGGAGCGTCGAGTTCGTCGAAAATTTCTTGCTGAATGCGGTAGGCGATCTCGGCGCCGACGCCACAGAACGGGCGATCCTGTTCCGCGATCACCACCCGGTGGGTTTTGCTGACCGATGCGAAGACGGCCGGCCAGTCGAGCGGCTTGATCGAGCGGAGGTCGATCACTTCGGCGTTGATCTTCTCGCCCCCCAACTGCTCGGCCGCGGCCAGCGCCATCGGGACGGTCTGGGCGTAGGAAATGATGGTGACGTCGCTGCCTGCGCGCTTGGTTTCCGATTCGCCTAACGGGATCAGAAGTTCGACGTCTTCATCCTCGACCTGGCCTTTGTGGCTGTAGAAAAGTTCGCACTCGAGGACGAGGACCGGGTTGTTGTCGCGAACGGCGGTCTTGAGCAAGCCCTTGGCGTCGCGCGGGGTGGCGGGGGTGCAAATCTTGAGACCGGGGACATTGGCGTAGAGGCACTCAGTGGCGTGGGAATGGGTCGCGCCGAGCTGGTGGGCGGGTCCATTGGGCCCACGGAAGGTGATAGGGATGTTAAACTGCCCGCCGGACATGGTGAGCATGTTCGGTGCGTTGTTCACGATCTGGTCGAATGCGACTAACGAAAAGCTGAAGGTCATGAACTCAACGATCGGACGGAGCCCAACCATCGCGGCCCCGATGCCAAGCCCGGCAAAGCCATTCTCGCTGATCGGGGTGTCGATGATGCGCTCCGGCCCGAAGCGATCGAGCAGCCCCTGGCTCACTTTGTAGGCGCCGTTGTATTCGGCGACTTCCTCGCCCATGAGGAAGACGTTCGGGTCGCGCGCGATTTCCTCGGCGAGCGCTTCGTTGAGTGCCTGGCGGTAGGTGATTTCTCTCACGCCTTTTCCGATTTCGATGTAGCGGCGGCCGTGTCGGCCGCATCGCCGTTCTTGCTCGCGCCGTCGTCGGAACGACGCGACTTGCCCGGTGGGAATTGACGCGCTGGCTTGGTGGAGCGTGCCTTTGCGGGCGACACGCGCGGCTCTACACTACTTTCCTCGAAGGCGACGCCGGATTCGCCATTCCCGACGTAGGTGTATTTGTAGAGATCCTCGAGCGGCGGCTCGGCGCTTTTTTCGGCGAACTTCACGCTCGCCATGACCTGCTCCTTGGCGCTTTTGTCGAGCTTGTCGAATTGCTCGTTGGTCAATTTTCCTTCGCGGGTGAGCTGGGCACGCATGCGGGTAATCGGATCCTCCAACCGATACTTTTCCAGCTCTTCCTTGGTCCGGTAACTGGCCGGGTCCGACATGGAATGCCCACGGTAACGATAGGTGCGCGCCTCGACGAAAGCCGGGTGCGGATCTTTCCGTATTGAGGCGATGATCTCGCCCAGCTTGTCGCGCACTTCGCGGAAGCTCATCCCGTCGACGACCTCGCCCGGCATGTCGTAGCCCTCGGCGCGATCGACGATCTCCTTGAGCGAGGTCGAGCGTTTCACCGAGGTGCCCATGGCGAAGAAGTTGTTTTCGCAGATGAAGATGACCGGCAGCTTGAAAAGTCCGGCAAGGTTGAGCGCTTCGTGAAAGCCGCCTTGGTTGATCGCGCCGTCACCGAAAAAGCAGAGCGTTACGCGGTCTTCCTTGCGGTACTTGGAGGCAAACGCCATCCCGGCCGCAAGCGGCACGTGGGCGCCGACGATGGCGTGGCCGCCATACATGTGGTTTGCCTTGTCGAAATAATGCATCGACCCGCCGAGACCGCGGGAGCAACCGGTGACCTTGCCGAAAAGCTCGGCCATGCAGGCATCGGCACTTGTTCCTCGAGCCAGCGCATGGGCGTGATCGCGGTAGGCGGTAATGAGGTAATCATCGGGGCGAGTCGCAGCGACGGCTCCGGCGACGACGGCTTCCTGCCCGATGTAAAGGTGACAAAAACCGCCGATCTTCTGCGCCTGATACTGCTGGCTCGCGCGCTCCTCGAAGCGGCGGATCAGCAGCATCATCGCGAGCATCTCGACTTCGTCGCGTTGCTCCGGCTGCGCCATCGCGGTCAATGGACTAACGAACGACCCGTGGGAGCCCGCAGGGCGGCGTCGCGCCGGCTGTAGCTCATGCAAGCGACAAACAAGAGGGTGAAGAGCAAATCACTCGCGAGGGAGTTGCGGAAAAACATCCAGGTCGGAGTCGCGCCGTATTGCGGCAACCCGATGGTCAGCGCCTGGATCAGGCCGGCGAAATTTTTCGCATAACCGGGATCGGTCAGCCAGGAGAAGAAGTTGGTGATCCCGTAGAAGATCGCGGAACCGGCGAGTGAAGCGGGAACAATCGTCTTGAGCGAAGGCCGACGGCTGACCGCGAGACCGATCAGACCGACCAGCGCAAAAGCGAAGTAGCGGCATAAAATCAGCGGATCAAGGAGCGAAGCCTTGTAGTAAACGTCCAGCACAACGTCGGAAAAAAGCAGGGCCGCAAACGGCACAGTGAACTTATATTTGCGCGGAAAATAAATCGCGCTGCAAAGAGCGATGGCGGCAAGCGGGGCGAAATTTGAAAGCCACGCGCTCCCTCCGCCCTGTACGATGATGGCGGTGGCGATCCGATAAACGACCCCAAGTAAAACGAGAACAAGCGCAGGAATCATGGGCAAAACTCAACTGTTCCGGACGAGATGCAATGCAGTTTCTTTATCCTGCTCATGCTCCTGATCTTAGCCGTCCTTCAGAGATAATGCGGGACGACGAACAAGAAAGGAAATCAGGCCGCGGCAGCTTTCGCACCGGCCTTGTTCAAGCGCGCCTTGCGGCGGTTCGCGACATTTTTGTGGATGACTCCGCGTTTAGCCGCCTTGTCGAGCGCGGACACGAGCTCGCGGGTTTCCTCGGTTTTTGCGCCGGCCGCGTGGCGTTTCGTGAGTGAACGCAGGTTGGTAATCACGCTCCGGTTACGAAGGGTGCGGCGAGGATTTTGACGAGCGCGTTTGGCGGCAGATTTGGAGTTGGCCATGAATCAGGATTTTGTGAGCCGGCAGGCTCGCGGACAGGCGCTGGCTTGTCAAGGTTGTAGCCGGGATCGCTGATCCCGGACGCTGCTCGTCCGATTCGAAGCGCGGCGTGTTACAGTCCATCTCATGGAGTTGTTCTGGTGGAGCGCCACGCTCGTGCTGATGGCTGTTGGGCTCATCGGGACCATCCTTCCCATTTTCCCCGGCACCACCATCATCCTAGCCGCGGCGATCCTGCACCGGGTTATGCTCGGGCCGGAGAAAAGCCTGGGCTGGACCAGTCTCGCGCTCCTTTTCCTGCTCACGCTTGCCTCCTATGCGGTCGATTTTGCCGGCAGTTGGATGGGCGCGCGGCGTTTTGGGGCAACGCGCTGGGGAGGGGTCGGGGCGGTCGCGGGCGCCATCGCGGGAATCTTCTTCGGGCTGCCAGGCCTGCTTGTCGGTCCAGTCGTCGGCGCGCTGGCGGGCGAAATTATTGGCGGGATGAGGCTGATCGATGCCGGACGCGCCAGTTGGGGCGCATTCCTCGGCAACTTGGCCGCGGTTGCGGGCAAACTAATCATCGCGCTGGCGATGGTGAGCTGGTTTTTGGTCGCGACGCCGGCGCCTTTCTAGGCGTTTATCGGCGGCGCGAAGAGGAATCGAGCTTCGCGTAGACGCCGATCAACGGGCGATGCGACGGCGTCGAAGCACGGAAATCGCTGACGAACCCGCGCGCGGTGCGAATTTCGACATGACCCGCGGCCCGGCCAGAGCCGTAAACCAGCACGGAGCCAACTGGCGCCTGGTAGGGATCACGCACCGCAAGGCGCGTAAAGCCAAAGGAATGCACGAGCTCATCACCCGCCTGTCGTGCGAGAGCGGTTCTGGGGTAGGAATCGACCGCACCAGCCGCGACCAGCGCCTGTTTGACATAACGCCAGCAACTGCTTTTCGAGTGCGCGTTCGCGCGTTCTTCTGCGATCGTCGCCGCCCGGGCCAGCTTCGGATCGATGTTCGGCAGATTCTTCAGCTTACCGGTGTAATGGGAGATGATTTCGGTCGATTGAACCTTGCCATTGGCGTCGACGTAGACAAAACGAGTCTCCGAATTGGAGAGGCCGGCGGCGTGGAGATTCGAGAAAGCGAAGATACAGCTGAGAAAAAGTAAAAAGCGAAACACGTGCGGTTCCTATGAAGGCAATTCCGACGCCGCGCAATAGAAAATTTCCCATTCGGCCGAACTTTTCCCGTCGGGGCTGGCAAACTGGGCCGGTCCTGGTTCTTCGTCCGCCCTCGCCGCCAAGCCTAAGGAATGTCCTGTTGGGTATGAAAAGCCGTCCGTCGCTGGACGGGTCTTCTATTCCTAGCCCACGATCCGCCCCGTGACCTCGCCGAAGCCGACCCGGTAGCCGTCCCCTTCCGCCCAGCCGCTGATCGTCAGGCGATCGCCATCTTCCAGCCACTTGCGCGTCTCGCCGCCCGGCAATTGCAACGGGTTCGCGCCGCGCCAGGTCAACTCGAGCATGCTGCCGCGGCCGTCCTCCGCCGGGCCGCTGATCGTGCCGCTGGCGAGGAGGTCGCCCGGCTGCAGGTTACAGCCACTCACCGTGTGGTGCGCGAGCTGTTGCGAGATGCTCCAGTAGAGATTTTGGAAATTACTCCGGGTGATGGTTTGCGGCGCGCTCATTTTCGCGGTCTGCAACGTTGCCTCCAGCCGGATATCGAAAGTGAAGTCGTTAGGCGTGCGCAGGTATTCCATCGGCGGTGGGTCCTGGGACGGGAGTGGTTTCCGAAACGGCTCGAGCGCCTCCAGGGCTACGATCCAGGGTGAGATGCTGGTGCAGAAATTTTTCGCCAGAAAAGGCCCGAGCGGCTGGTATTCCCAGGTCTGGATATCGCGCGCGCTCCAGTCATTCATTAAAACGAGACCGAAAACATGATCCGCCGCCTGCGCGATCGGGACCGGTTCGCCGAGTTTGTTAGGCGGACCGACGAAAAACGCCGCTTCCAGTTCAAAATCGAGCGCCCGGCTGGCGCTAAAGATCGGCGCCTCCGAATCGGGAGGCTTGATTTGTCCGTGCGGGCGGCGCACGTCCGCACCGCTCGGCACAATCGAGCTGGCGCGGCCGTGATAGGCGATCGGAAGCCACTTCCAATTCGGCATGAGCGCGTTCTCCGGTCCGCGAAACATCGTGCCGACGTTGAAGGCGTGGTGATAGGAGGAATAAAAATCCGTGTAGTCGCCGATTCGCGCCGGCAACTGCATTGTCACCTCTGCCTGCCGATGAAAAACGCGCGCTCGTAAAGCTTCGTCGTCACGCAGGGTGGCAGTATCGGCCGCGAGCAGGTGCTGCAAAATATGGCGCGTTTTGCGCCAGCCCGGCTGGCCGAGGTTGAGGAAGGCATTGAGCGAGTCGCCGGCAAAGATTTTGCCCGGCCCGAAGTTCAAGGCGCGAAAATATCCCCCTTCTTCGAGTGCCGCGAGATCGAGGACAAGATCGCCGATGGCAACACCGGCGCGGGCCGGGCCCTCGTTAGGCTGGAAAATTCCGTAGGGCAGATTCTGGATCGGAAAGTGCGACTCGGGCGCAACCTCAATGAATGAGTGAAGCGGGGCGGACATGTCTCAGGGTTTCTCGAAAAGGCCGAGCGCCCGCAGATCGTCGCGCGGCTCGTCAAAGCTGCAACTACCTAACGACGTCACCAAATGGCGGCGGGCGGCGATTTGCGCCGTCGAAATTTTCCAGTCGCGCCAGCGCATCATCTCGTCATCGAAAGCGAACGAATCCCCGTCCTCCTCCGCCAGCATTTCCTGCGTCTGCGCCACGCTCCAGCGATGCTCGGCCGCCAGCACTCCCGCCCCGAGGACGTTCAGGAAGCCGTGCATTTTCGTCCCGACACTCTCGTGGAAAAGGCGGACCGGATGATGCAAGCCGGCGGTAAACTTAATCGGAACACGGTGGCGCGCCGCGGTCACGAGCGTGCGCGCGATTTGCCCCTCGTCGGGAAAAGTGTCCGCCGTTACGCCGCCGGTGCGGAGCTTGAAACCCGCCCCGCTTCCCGAGAGAGCCTCGATCGTCGCCTCCGCCGCTTCATGCGGCGCTTCCCAAAAAACATTTAGCGAAAGATCGCCGAGCGTGGCGCGGGCCACGCCTAACGACTCCGCGACCGGCCCGGCCGGCAGCGGCATCTCAAACTGTCGGATCGAGACCACGCCCTTGTGACCGTTATGAAAATCCTTGATCGCCTCCGCCACATTCTCGAGGGCGCGCCGAAACTCCGCCGGTTTCGTGGTTTTCGGTCCGAGAGCGGAAACCTCGAGTGGATGCTCCGCGTCGAAAGCCGCCAGTTGCTCGCGCGCCTCGGCAAACTTTCCAACTGGGAGGATGAACGCGCCCAGCATCCAGCGCTCAGCGGAACGCAGGTAGGCCGCATGGTTTTGCAAGGCTGGTTCGAGCGCTAGCTCGGCCGGCGGGAAGAGTCCGGCGTAATCGATCGTGTGAGCAAGAAGTGCGCGTAAGGAAGCAGCTGGCATCGGGAGAGAACTCAACGGTGAAATCACCACGCTCGTCAACCGGTCGTTTCAGCGACGGATAGCAGGGGGTCGGCGGCGCGTCGGAGACTTCGGCCAGAAGAATTCCTTCCGCCGTGTCCTTGATCCTCGAGAAAACCGGGGTGGACGCCGGGCAAAAAGATTGCGAAAAACTGCCGCTTCCCAGTGATCGTTCTTTTCCCTGCGACGGCTTCGAAGCGCGTGAATGTGCCTCGACAACCGATTCAGCGAGAAGTGGAAATCGAACTCGAGAAAGCAGCTTCCGATCCCAAAAGAACGGAGGAAGGCACGGAAAACACGGTCGTCGCACCGCGTCTTCGCATGCACGACCTGCTCCGCCAGCCATTCGATACGCGCTCGTTCGCGACCACCGGGCTTTTTCTGTTCGCGCTTTTCTACACGATGTATTTCGTGCGCTCGCTTCTCCTCCCGATTGTCCTCGCGCTTCTGCTCAGCTACCTCCTCCGCCCGCTCGTGCGCGGCCTGGCAAAAGCCAAAATCCCTCCCCTCGTCGGGTCCGCGCTCATCCTCTTGTCACTCGTCGGCATGATCGGCTATGGGGTTTCTTTCCTCGCTGCGCCGGCCGCTGGTTGGCTCGAAAAAGCGCCTTACAGCCTGCACCAGTTGCAGCAGAGGCTAAGCCCATTCAAGAAACCGATGGAGAAGGTTGCCCAGGCCAGCGGTGCGATCGAAAACCTGACCACGACCGACAACAAACAAGCGGCCGCGCAAACCGTGGAGGTGAAACAGCATCCGTTGACGGATCGGTTAATGGTGCAAACACCCGAGCTGCTCGTGAGCACCCTCACGATGCTCATCCTGCTATATTTTCTCCTCGCCTACGACGGCGTCTTCCTCGCCAAGGTGATCAAGCTCATGCCGACGCTCTCGGATAAAAAACGCGCGGTCTCGATTGCGCACGAGATCGAGGCACAGGTTTCGCGCTATCTCTTTACGGTCACTCTCATCAATTGCTGTCTCGGGATCGCGGTCGGCACGACGGTCGGGCTGATGGGCCTGCCGAATCCGCTGATGTGGGGAGCGATGGTGGCGCTGCTGAATTTCGTCCCCTACCTCGGGGCCCTGACCGGCATCATCTGCATGACGTTAGGCGCAGTCCTGAGTTTCCCCAGCATCGGCTTTGCGATGCTTTTTCCCCTCTCTTACTTCGTCCTCGCCGCACTCGAGGGAAACTTCATCACGCCTTTTGTCATGGGGCGTTCGCTCACGCTTAATCCTGTGCTCGTGCTTCTCTCGCTTACCTTCTGGGGCTGGATTTGGGGCATCACCGGCATCATCCTCGCGGTTCCGATCCTGGCGGCATTCAAGATCTTTTGCTCGCACATCGAGCCGATGGAACCGCTCGCGGAATTCATCAGCTGACGCAACAGCATTTCCTCATCGCGGCTGGGATGACTGCAGCCGAGAGATTAGCATTGCCGCTCCGCCCGCTCAGGCGTTAAGAAATGATGTGGCTGAAATCGCAAACCAACCCGTCGCCCCTCCCGAGTCGTCTCCGGCCGAGGCTTATTCCCGCAAGAATCCTTTCCCCGGCCGGCTGCTCGTCAACCGCCGCCTGAATAGTCCCGATTCGGAAAAGGACACCCGCCACTTCGAGATTTCACTCAAGGGCTCCGGCATCGCCTACGAAGTCGGTGATTCGATGGCGGTCTACCCGACGAACGATCCCGCGCTCGTCGCTGAAATCCTGGCAGGGCTTGGGGCCTCGGGCGACGAAGAGATCTCCAGTCCGCGGGCCGGGACGACCACTCTGCGCGAAGGCCTCCTCCGCGATTTCGCGATCACTCAGCCGACGCCGAAATTTCTCAAGGCGATCGCGCAGCGCGCCAACGCCGCGCCTCTCTTGAACGAACTCATGGAACCGGACCGGAAACACGAACTCGCGACCTACCTTTGGGGCTTGGAGGTGGTCGATTTCCTGCTCGAGCATCCGTCGATCACCTGGACGCCGCAGGAATTCGTCGCCCTTCTCCCCAAACTGCAGCCCCGCCTATATTCCATCGCTTCGAGTCTCCGGATGCATCCCGATGCGGTCCATTTCATCATCGACGTCGTGCGATACCGCAGCCACGGCCGGGTCCGCAAAGGCGTTTGCTCCACCTTTCTCGCTGAACACTGCGGCGATTCACCCGCCCCGATCTATCCGACCGTGTCGAAATTCCGTCTGCCGGAGGACGGCGACGTTCCCATCATCATGGTTGGTCCGGGCACGGGCGTCGCCCCTTTCCGCGCCTTTCTGCAGGATCGGCAGGCTACGGGCGCCCGCGGCCGGAACTGGCTCTTCTTCGGCGCTCAACGCGAACAGAGCGATTATTTCTACAAGGAAGATTTCGACCAGTTCAGCGCCGATGGAATTTTGACCCGGATCGACACCGCCTTTTCGCGCGACCAGGCACACAAGATCTATGTGCAGGACCGGATGATGGAAGCGTCCGGCGAAATCTGGCGCTGGCTCGAGGATGGCGCGCATTTTTATGTCTGCGGCGACGCCAAGCGGATGGCGAAGGATGTCGACGCGGCCCTGCGCCAGATCGTGCAGCAGGGAGGCGGGAAAGACGCCGAACAGGCGAACGAATACGTCGAGAAACTAAAGAGCGAAAAGCGCTACAAACGCGACGTCTACTAGCGAAATTCTCTTTGGAAAAAGTCCGGACTTAAGAGCGCGACGCGCGCCACATCGAAGCGGCCCACACCAACACGCTCAAGGCCATCGCCACGCTGCCCCAAAGCAGCCACCGCGGCCGATAAACGATCGTTAGGCGCCCGGCGCTGCCGGCGGGAACGCGGACGATCGGGATGAGCCCGCGATAGGACTCCACGGACAACGTCTTATTCCCGATCGCGGCCTGGTAGCCGTCAAAAAAGGGACGCGAAAGAAGGAGCGCAGCCGGTTCATCGCTCGGGACGCGGATATCGGCGGTCACGCGACAGCGCGAATTCTCGCGCAACGTGACAAGCGCCTTGCCAAATTTTTCGTTAGGCAAAGTGTCGAGTGACGTCACCGATCGAACGGTGGCGAGCGGTTCGCCGCGTCGATGATACACCCGGGCTTCTTTCAAATTCATGGCCAGTTCCCATTCCGGGCTCGGCGGCGCCGAAACGGCCATCCCCGGAGCGATCACTACGCCATCCACTCCGATCATTTTCAGCAACCCCTCGGGCCCGGCTTCGTAGCCAAGCAGATAGTTCGCCATCGCTGGATCGATTTCGCCGTGCGTGTAGAAGGCGAAAGCGCGGCCCACCCCAGCACCGCGAATCGGGCTGTAGCCATTGACGAAACGCAACCCGGCCCACATCGAAGTGCTCCCCGGCCGCGTTACTTCGCCGACCGGCGCCGGATGATTTTCGAATGGGTAAGCGCTTTCCGGCGGCGGATAAACGCTCAGATAAAGCCGAGCGGGATCGAGCGGCTCCGTTTTCGTTAGGCTGGCCGCGAAATTGTATTTCGGCACACCGGGATTGGTCGGCAGGAAGAGGTAAGTGACGAGCATTGAGCCAAAGACCGTCCCGGCCAAGATCCAGTTCCAGAACGCGCGGAGCCGAAACCCGGCCAGCGCCTCAGCCGCGACCAGGGCGAGAACGAGGTGAAGCAAGGGAAGCCAACGAAAACTCCAGCGAAAAACATTCGCGCTCGGCAGCATCGCGATCAGGAGAACGACCACTAGCAGGCCCAGTTCCCATTTCATTCGCCTAACGAACCTTCCGCGAAGAAACAAGAGCCCAGCCAGGAGCGCGAGCGGCGGCACCGTGCCGCAGGCCAGTTCGATCGCCATGTGCGGCCGGGAGCGAGTCGAAAAATCCGACCAGTTCACGGTCCAGGCCGGCCAGACAAATCCCGGCAGAGCCGCCGGCGGGACAAGCCACTGCCAATGCGAACCCGGGTTGGCTTGTTCCGCCCGGGCCGAACCGTGGACGTAATCAAAAAGCGCCAGCCAGGCGGGTGCGGAAAGTCCGAATCCAAGCGCCAGCCCAAGGGCCAGCGGCCCAAGTGAAGCGAGCCGTTTCGTTTGGCCTAACGACTTCGCCGCCAGCCAGCCGGCAACCAAGGAAAGCATCAGGACGGTGTAGGGAAACCCGCCAGTTACGAGCAGATAAACAAACGGCGCCGGCCAGAGAAATCGCCACTTCGTTCGCTTCGAATCGAGCGCGCGCTCCATTCCCCACCACGCCCATGGCAACCAGGCAAACGCGCCCAGCGCGCCAAACCAATCGGATGCACCCCAGCAAATGATCCAGCCATTCAGCGCCCCGACCAGGGCCACCATCATGGCGAGCGGGGCGGATAAGTTCCGTTCGCGCGCAAGGAGAAACGAGCCCGCTCCGAGGACAAAGAGATGGGCCATGGAAAGCGCCGTGGCCTGCTGCGCGAAACCAAGCGGAAATTTCCAGATCATGACAATCGCGGCGTTCACGAAAAGCGAGAACGTCCCGTATTGAAATTCTCCCGCGAGATTACTGCAGACCCACGAATACGGGCTGAGCAAAGGGAGATGCCCTTCTGACCAACTCCGCGCCACATCCGCGAAGACTGGCAGGATGGAAATCTCGTAATCGTCGTTCCAAAAAAGGAGCGGGTTATGCCAGAGAAGCAGCCCGCAAAAGTAAAGAACGAGCAAGCCGGCAGCCAGCGCGCCTAACGAATCGCCGCGACGTGGTCCGTGGCCGGGCGAGCTCAACGTCGTCGCTTAAAGAATGACCGGTTGACCCTCGGTCATGACCAGCACCTTGTCTTCCACGCCATGGGCGCGCGCGCTCGAGAGCAGCCGCTCCGGCGGTTCGAGGAGCGGCTCGTAGCCGAGGCGGAAAGTACCGTAATGCATCGGCACGAGTTTCTGCGCGCGCAATTCCAGAAAGGCGCGGATCGCTTCCTCCGGGTTCATGTGCACTTCGCGCTTGCTCGGCGCGTCGTAGGCACCGATCGGGAGGAGCGCGATCTCGATGGGAAAACGCGCGCCAATTTCCCCGAAACCGGAAAAATAAGCGCTGTCGCCGCAGTGAAAAATCGAGCGTCCATTTGCCTCGATCACGAATCCTCCAAAACCGCGATGCTGATCGGCCAGCAGGCGCGCGCCCCAATGATGACACGGCGTGAGCGAAATCTTGAGCGGGCCGGCTTCGACCTGCTCCCAACGTTCGAGTTCGTGGACGATATTGAACCCGAGATCGTGTACTAAGTTCCCCACCCCGGTCGGGACGACGATCGGCTGGTCGGCTGCGACCCGACGCAGGCTGCGCCGATCGAGATGATCGAAATGGGCGTGCGTCACGAGCACGAGGTCGATCGACGGCAAATGATCGATGTGAAAACCGGGCCGTTTCAGGCGCTTGATCACGCTCAGCCACATCGACCAATTCGGATCAATCAGCACGTTCATCCCCGCCACCTGGATGAGAAACGAGGCGTGGCCAATCCAGGTGATACAGACTTCGTTCGGCCCGACTTTCGGAAAGAGCGGCTTCGCCCGATCGCCCGAGCGCTTGGTAAAGAGCGACGGAACCAGGACCTCGGTAAGGAAATTGCGCTTGTGCCAATCGAGCCCGGGCTTGAGGCCGACTCGTTTGGGCGCGCTCGCCTTGGCGCTTCCGTTTCTGGCAGAAGCACGCACGACCTGAGTGCGCTTTTTCCGCGAAAAAGGTGTCGGCACAGTCGGCCAACCATATAAACTAACGCGGGTGAAGCAATCGTTTTGCAGGACGCGCCAGGGCCTCGGGAAGCGCCCGCTTTTTGCCTAACGAAATCCTTTCCTATGAACTCGGTAGTTCCCCGTCGACAGCCGCTCATCGGAGTCGCGATTTGCGCATTACTCGGCATCCTACTGGGCGAGTTTCTGCCCCTGCCGCTCACTCTCCTCGCGCCGGTGATCGCACTTGGCGCGATCATGAACCTGATCCGGCCGAAGTGGTGGCTGACGTTTCTTCTGGTCGCGATGCTTTATGGCACGCTGCATGACGTGCAGCTACGCGACTCCCCCGGGCGGAAGTTGGGCGCACGCCTTGGCGAGCGGTCTCGCGTGGTCACCGTCAGCGGGACAGTGACCAGCGAACCGAAACTTTCCCCTAACGACTACACGACGTTCCTCCTCCAACTCGATTCGATCGAAGTCGACGGGCAACGCGAGGCTTCCACCGCCACCGTTCGCGCGCGGTGGAAAACGAATCCCAAGCTGGGCGACGAGATCCGGCTAACCGGGATCGCCGAGGCCATACCGCCCTCGCGCAACCCGGGCGTCTTCGATCTCCGCGCCTATCTCGCGCGGCGCGACGTCTACCAGAACATCTTCGTCCGCTACCCGGAGAACGGAACGATCCTGGGTGTTGGCGGTGGGAATGTGTTGGTGCGCGCAGCTGCCCGGGTCCGGGAGTGGATGCGCACCAATCTAACCCGCGGCTTGGAAAATTCGCCCGATGCAACGGCACTGATCACCGGTATGGCGCTGGGCCTGCGCCACGAGACGCCTAACGACATCGAGGATCCGTTTCAACAAACCGGAACGCTTCACCTGTTCGCCGTCGCCGGTCTGCATGTTGGGATCGTTGCCCAATTGCTTTGGATCCTGGCTTCGCTCCTCCGCCTCCCGCGGACGGCAGCGGCCGCGCTCATCATTCCGTCTCTCTTCTTTTACTCCGCCATCACCGGGTTCCATGTTTCCAGTCTGCGCGCCGCGGCCATGGCCAGCTTTTTGTTAGGCGGAATTTTCTTCGATCGTCCCGTTCTCGCGCTCAATAGCCTGGCCGGTGCCGCGCTCGTCATTCTCGCCTTCGATACCAACCAGTTTTTCACTTCCGGTTTTCAACTTTCGTTTGCCGTCGTCGGAGCGATTCTTCTCGGGCAGAATCGGATTTTCACCGTTCTCCTCCGGCCCGCCGCGACCGATCCTTTTCTGCCCCGCAGTCTCGTCAGTCGTGCGCGTCTTTTTTGCGAAGACATCTACCGGCTGGTCGCCGGCGGCATCTCGGTTTCAGCCGCGGCCTGGGCTGGGTCGCTTCTTCTTATCATTTGGTATTTTTATCTGATCACCCCGATCTCGCTGCTGGCCAACCTGACGGTTGTTCCGGTTGCCTTTTGTGTCCTCGCGGTGGGGATGATGTCGTTAGTCGCGGCGCTTTTTTCACCGGCGCTTTCGCTCGTTTTCAATAACGCCAACTGGAGCCTGGCGAAACTCATTCTCGGTCTCGTGCAGCTTTTCGCGCAGTTACCGGCCGGCCATTTTTATGTCGAACGTCCGCATTGGCCAAGCGGCGCGCGCGCCGAAATCACGGTCCTCGATGCCGGGGCGGGCGGTGCCGTACATCTCCGTAGCGGCGGGAAAGAATGGCTTTTCGACGCCGGGAGTGCACGCGATTACGAGCGCTTCCTTCGCGACTATCTGCATTCGCGCGGGATCAACCAACTCGACGGCCTCGTCCTCAGTCACTGCGACTCCCTACATATCGGGGGAGCCAGTGCTCTGCTCGACGAATTTCGGCCGCCGCGAGTGATCGATAACGGCGCTCCCGATCGTTCGAGCGTGCATCGCGCCTTGCTCGTTAGGCTGAAGAATCGA
>JBPCLI010000054.1:0-17199 GCA_051003415.1 Chthoniobacterales bacterium
TGCTGGGGCGTCGCGGTCGACGCCACGCTGGTCGATGACAAAGGCCGCGAAGTGGTCATGCCGACGGCATTCGACGAATTCACATCGGACGCGAAACTGCATTACCATGGCGACGACCCGGAGGTGACACGGCATCTGAAAATCCTGCAGGCCGCGATGCGCCGTGGAGGCTTTTACGGGATGCGGACCGAGTGGTGGCACTTCGTGGCCTACGATTGGGAAAAGTATGCGCCGATTCGTAAAGCGAAAAGATTGGAGTGATGGAGTAATGGAGTAGTGAGAACCATCACTCCAATACCCCGACACTCCAACACTCCAATTCCACATGTTCGCCACACTTAGCCAGGATCTCAGTCAACCGGAATACATCCATGTGCTGATCAATCCGCTCCCGGTTTATGGGCTCGCAGTCGCAGGCATCGGACTGATTATCGGGCTCGTTCAACGCAGCCGGCCGGCGCAGGTCGCAACGCTCGCACTCGTCCTCCTCAGCGGCCTCGTCGCCTGGCCGGCCGTGCACTATGGCGAAGAGGGATACGATCGCGTGCTCTCGATGTCGGACGACCAGGGACGGGCCTGGCTGAAGGTCCACGAACATCGCGCGGACGAACTCGCCTGGGCTTTCTATGTCCTCGCCGGCCTCGCCGCACTCGCCATTTTTGCGCCGATGAAATGGCCGAAAATTGCCACGCCGCTGGCCGCCCTGACTCTTATCTGCTCTTTCGCGGTCCTCGGGATCGGCGCTTACATCGCTCACGCCGGCGGCAAAATAAGACATCGGGAATTTCGCAACGGACCGCCACCCGCCGTGCCGGTTGAACAGGACGAGCATTAACCGAAGTGCGCGTCGATATTATCACGTTATTCCCTGAGGTCTGCCGAGTCCCGTTAGGCGAAAGCATGATGGGTCGTGCGCAGCAGGCCGGTGCACTGGAGTTACAAGTCCACAATCTGCGCGACTGGACGGGCGATCGTCACCACGTGGTGGATGACGCCCCCTTTGGCGGCGGTCAGGGCATGGTGATGAAACCGGAACCGATTTTCGCCGCGGTGGCATCGCTGCGCACCGCGGAAAGCACAGTCGTGCTCATGACTCCGCAAGGCCGGCGTTTCGCCCAGGCGATCGCGCGCGAGTTTTCGAGGAAGGCGCATCTGATTGTCATCTGTGGTCACTACGAGGGAGTCGATCAACGTGTCATCGAGCACCTGGTCGATGCCGAGATCTCTATCGGCGACTATGTTCTGACCAACGGTGCCATCGCCGCCGCCGTCTTTGTCGATGCCGTCGTTAGGCTGCTCCCCGGGGTGCTCGGACACGCACAGTCCGCGCAGGACGATAGCTTTGCCGCCGGTCTGCTGGAAGCTCCGCACTACACGAGGCCCGCCGATTTCCGGGGTTGGAAAGTGCCCGAAATTCTCCTCTCCGGCCATCACGGCGAAATCGCCGCCTGGCGCAGGCGGGAAGCCGAACGCCGGACACGGGAAAACCGCCCGGACCTCTTGTCGTAGGTGTCGTTTCGATCGTTGCGCCACCCGACCCCGCCGAGCTGGCAAACATAAGCCAATCGTTTCCGAGGTGCTGCCGTAATCGGACGCGGATCGGCAAAGGGCGGTCGCAGGTTGACGTCGGAAAACTTCAGCGGACCATCGACCGCAAGAAGACGATCGAGCTGTTCCAGAAGTCGGTATTCATGGCTGATGTTCGTGCCGCGTGATGACCACGCCGCCCCAACCGGTCGGAATGACCTTCTCGCCCCCTTCCGCGATCTGGCTGAGTAACCCGGCGAAACGAGGCTAAGTCTGACCGCGGCCTTCCGGGAACTTTTCCCGCCAAAGCCGGCACGCTTCGCGACAGTAGCGATTGAAGGAGCAGGGCGAGTCGATGGGCGAAAGCGCGCCGAGAAGGCGACCGTATTCCTTGCCTTGCGGCAGATCGG
This sequence comes from Chthoniobacterales bacterium, assembly GCA_051003415.1. GTDB lineage: Bacteria > Verrucomicrobiota > Verrucomicrobiia > Chthoniobacterales > UBA10450 > Palsa-1392. The sequence goes on from JBPCLI010000054.1 coordinate 1,938, forward strand.
AGAGCCGCTCGTGGCTCAGGCGGAAAGCTTCGCGCATCAGTGACCACCCGTGTTGAAACCCCGGTTACACCTTCGGCCCCGCTCAGTTTCGGCCAGAGAAAGCCAAAGGCGGCAACGAAAGCAAAACAGAAAAGCGGAACAATGAACCCGCGCGAAAGATCGTATTTATCGGCGACCTCGCCCATCACCTTGGGCAGGATTGCTCCGCCCATGATGGCCATGACAATGAAAGACGACTCGCTTCGTCCTGACCTCCTGTCAGCGGGCGGACAAACGGCTCCAGCTTTTTTCTTTGGAAAATGCGACAAACCCAGCCGATCTGCGGTGCAAGACCGATTGAGGAGATACTTAACGCAGCAACCTGGAAAGAATTCTTATGGGCCTCTTCAATACTTTAATGTCAAAAATCTTCAGCCACGCCTCCGCTTCAACCGCGTCGGCGGGATCGGCTTCGCCAGGCACCGCACCCGCGACTCAAGGCTCCACCACGCCAGCCATGCCATCTCCCGTCGCCGCGCCCGCTTCCGCTCCCGCGCCCAGTGCGACGACTGCACCGGCCCAACCAGTCGATGTGGCCGCGATTCTCGATGGCCTCGCCGCCAAAAATTCTGAGAAGCTCGATTGGAAACATTCCATTGTGGACCTGATGAAATTGGTCGGAATGGACAGCAGTCTTTCCGCCCGCAAAGAACTGGCGCACGATCTCCATTACACCGGCGACATGAATGATTCCGCCGCCATGAACATGTGGCTGCACAAGGAAGTCATGCAGAAACTGGCGGCGAACGGCGGCAAGATTCCGCAGGATATCCTGAACAAATAATCCGCTTCGTTAGGCGGAAACGGTGACGGATTAGCCGGTCGGCCCCTGCCGGCTGAGAAGCACTTCGGCGATGTCGAGCACCTTGACGTTTTCGCCTCCCTCGGTGCCGGCCATGCCGTCGCTCATCATGTTCAGGCAAAACGGGCACCCAGTGGCGAGCGTTTGCGCACCGGTCGCGATCGCTTCCTCCGCACGCAAAGTCGAGACACGTTGCGCGGGCGCTTCCTCGAACCACATCCGGCCGCCGCCTGCGCCACAACAGAAGGTCTTTTTCCCGCAACGCGGCATTTCGCGATAATCTTTATCCTCGGCCGCGCCAAGGACGGTGCGCGGAGCGTCGACGACTCCATTGACCCGCGCCAGGTAACAAGGGTCATGCAAGGTGATCGGGCCGCTCTCGCTCGAAGCCGCGTCGTTCGTTAGGCGGCCGGCTTCGATCAACTCGGCGAAAAGGGTGGAGTGATGCTTCACCTCGTACCGACCGCCGAATTGCGGGTATTCGTTCTGGAGCGTGTTGAGACAATGCGGGCAGGCGGTAACAATCTTCTTCACCTGGCGCCGGCCTAACGTTTCGACGTTCGTCTGTGCGCGTTCCTGGAAAAGAAATTCGTCGCCGATCCGGCGCGCCGGGTCACCGGTGCAGGTTTCCTCTTTGCCGAGGACCGCGAAATTCACCCCCGCTTTCTTGAGAAGTTGGGCCGTGGCGCGGGCGACTTTCTGCGCGCGCGGATCGAAGGAGGCCGCGCAACCAACCCAGAAGAGATATTCAAAGTCAGGATTCGATTCGACCGTCGGAATGTCGAGGCCTTCCGTCCAGGCGAGACGCTCTCCATTAGGCCGCCCGTAGGGATTGCCCTGGTTGCCAATCTGTTGGAGGGAGCGCGCGGGCGGTCCGGAGAGTTTGCCTTCGCCGACGAGGTAACGTCGCATGTCGCTGATCAAGTCGACGTGCCCGATCAAAACCGGGCATTCCTGCACACACGCCTGGCACATCGTGCAGGACCAGAGCGTGTCGGGATTAATCGCGACCCCATGCAATTCTCCGCCGTGCGCCATCACGCTGCGCAGATCGGTCACGATAAATTTCGGCGAAAGCGGTTTGCCGGAAGCGGTCGCCGGGCAAACATCCTCGCAGCGGCCACACTCCATGCAGGCATCGAGGCTGAGGAGCTGTTGCTGATTGAAATCACCGATCTGGGCCGCACCGATAAGGCCGGTCTCTTCGACCGTCTCCATTTTCAAAGGGACCAGTGCACCCATCGGACGCTCGGGCCGGGCGGCGATATTAAGTGGGCCGGTGATGACGTGAAGAAACCGATTCACCGGGATGGTGGCAAAAAAGCCGGCCACCAAAATCGTGTGCAGCCACCAGGTTGCGAGGTGCATTGTTTTGGCGGACTCGATGTCGATCCCGCGCAGGAAGGTGATATCGATGAGCCATCCGACGGTCGACCATCGCGCGAGCCACGGCTCGACCTGGGTGTAATGCATGCGCAGCGCCTCGACTGCAAAACCGGTGAGGCCGAGCGCGAGCAGAATGCCGAGCAGGCACCAGTCGCGCCAGTTGTGACCGAGGCTCGCTTTGCGCGCGAAGGCCCGGCGATACATCGCGAGCAGACAGCCGAGGCAAAAGACGACACCGAAGACATCCATCGTCAGCTCGTAGATGAGATAATACCAGCCATGATGGAAATAGTAAGGCCCGTCATAGGCGATGCTGAGGAGGGTGGTGCCGATGGTGAGAGCGAGGAACCCGCTGAAGAGCGCGCCGTGCAGCAGAGCGCCGAGTGTTTTTTTGTGCACGCGTTTTTGCGCGAGCGCGTAAACGGTCAGCCGCTGGAGCCAGACGCGCGGGCTGCGCTCGAACCCGCCGGGCCGCCCCTGGCGCCATTGCCGGAAGTGGTCGAAGACCTGCCACGCGAGAATGCCGAGGCTGATCGCGATCATGATAAAGAACACGATCTGCATCCAGCCCGAGATGTTGCCGAACACCTGGCGCGTGGCCTCGTTCACAGTGTGCCCGTTCATCGGCGAAAGCATTCCCGGCTACGAAGCAGTTTCAAAGCCGAATCGTTGGCGCAGTTCAGTTACTGCGCAGGGCTTCAATTAACTTTGGAACGATTTGATGGACGTCGCCGACCAGGCCGTAGGTCGCCATTTGGAAAATGGGCGCGTCGGGGTCCTTGTTGATCGCGACGATGACGCGTGAATCCTTAATTCCGGCCAGATGCTGGATCGCGCCGGAAATGCCGAGCGCAATGTAGAGCTCAGGCGCGATCACTTTGCCGGTTTGGCCGATTTGGTAGTCGTTAGGCGCGAGGCCGGTGTCGACCGCGGCGCGGGTCGCACCGATAGCGCCGCCGAGGACATCCGCCAGGCCGCCGACCAGCCGATCGAAAGATTCCTTGTCCTTGAGTGGACGGCCGCCGCCGATGACGACGCGCGCTTCGGTCAGATCGGGCCGATCGGAGACGCGTTCTTCGCGGGAGACAAACTGCGTTCCGTTAGGCAAAGTGGCGGCGGCGACGGCAAAATTTTCGACCGGGGAAGAACTCGAACCGGGTAGCGGCGCGGCAAAGGCGGCGGCCCGAATGGTGAGGATGCGCTTCTCGCCCTGCAACTGCACGGTGGCAAGCAGGCTACCCGCACTGACCGGACGAGAATACGAAATGGCGCCTTCTTTTTCCTCGATCGACACCACGTCCGTCAGCATTGGCGCGTCGAGCAGAGCCGCGGCGCGGGGAAGAATGTCTTTACTGAAAGTGGAGGAGGTCGCGATGAGCGTGCTCGCCCCGATTTTCTGGCAGGCCGCCGCAATCACCGTCGCATAACGATCAGCCAGCGGCTCCGCGAGGGCGGCGTCGTCGGCCAGGAGGACTGCGGAAGCGCCGTATGCGGTGAGCGATTTTGCCATTTCGCCCAGGTTGTTTCCGATGAGCAGCAGCGCGTAATCGCCGCCGAGCTGGCGGGCCGCGGTCACGGCATGCAGCGAGGGGCGTTTCACCTGCCCGCGGTCGTGTTCGATCAGGATCAGCATCTGCGCGGACATCAAATGACCTTTGCCTCCTCTTTCAGCTTGGCGACCAATTCTTCGACCGACTCGACCCGCGCGCCGGCGGTTCGCTTGGGCGGGCGCGCTGTCGAAAGGACCGTCGTTAGGGGCGCAACCGTGACTCCGAGCTGCTCACAAGTCAGAACCTCGATCGGTTTCTTGCGCGCTTTCATCAGGCCCGCCAACGAAACATAACGCGGCTCGTTCAAGCGCAGATCGGTCGTAATAATCGCCGGCAGGTTTACTTCCACCACTTCCAGGCCCCCATCCGTCTCGCGCGTGCAACGGGCGCGGGTTCGATTCTGAAGAAATTCGATCTTTGAGACAAACGTCGCCTGGGGCCAGCCCAACAATCCGGCCAGCATTTGCCCGGCCTGGTTGGAATCGTCGTCCACCGCCTGTTTGCCCATCAGCACAACTTGCGGCGCCTCTTTCTCGACCGCGGCGCGGAGGATGCGCGCGACGGCGTAGGGATCGAGCGCGCGGGTATCGTCGATCCGGATCGCGCGATCGACTCCCATCGCGAGCGCGGCCCGAACTTGTTCGTCGACCGTCGCCGGGCCAATCGTTAGGCCAACAATCTCACTCGCTTCTCCGCGTTCGCGAATGCGGAGCGCTTCCTCAATCGCGATTTCGTCAAAGGGATTGATGACCGATTTCGCGGTCGTGGCGGACCCGCCCGGCGTCGCCTCCGCGGAGGGGTCGGGCACGCTCTTGAACGGAACGAGGATTTTTAAGACCGGCTCCGTCACAAGCCGATAAGCGAAGCGATGATGTTGCGTTGCACTTCGCTCGTGCCGGAATAGAGCTTGGCGCCGATCGCGTCGCGCAGTTCGCGCTCGACCTCGTACTCCGTCATGTAGCCATAGCCGCCGTGGATCTGGATCGCGTCCTCGGCGCATTTCACCCAGGCATCGGCGATGTGCAGCTTGGTCATGGCGGCCTCGAGATAAACCGCCTTCCGGTGCCCGGCGACCCAGCCAAAGTGGTAGAGCATGTGGCGCGCGCTTTCAACCCGCATTTTCATTTCCACGATCTTGACCGCGACCTGCTGGAATTTGCCAATCGATTGGCCGCCCTGCTTGCGCTCGTTGGCGTAACGAATGCACTTCTCAAGCAGGCGTTGCATCGAGCCGACCGCGCTGGCCAGGATGCAGCCGCGTTCCCAGGTGAGCGAACGAGTGAAGAGGAAGGCGCCACCGCCTTCTTTGCCGAGCAGATTTTCCGCCGGCACCTCGCAGTTTTCGAAAAACACTTCGGACATCGGCGAGGTGCGCACGCCCATCTTCTCAATCTTGTGCGAGGGATCGAAGCCGGGCATTCCTTTCTCGACCAGGAAGGCGGTGACGCCATCGGTGCCGCGCGACTTGTCGACATTAGCGAAGACCACCAAGACGTCGGCGACGGGGCCGTTGGTGATAAAAATTTTGCTGCCGTTGAGAAGGTATTTGTCGCCTGTTTTCGCCGCGGTGGTGGCGAGGGCAAAAGCGTCAGAGCCGCTGTTCGGCTCGCTCATGGCGTTGCCGCCGATCAGGGTTCCGTTGCAGAGGCCGGGCAGAAACTTTTGCTTCTGCGCCTCGGTGCCGTTGTTGACCAGTGGACTGACCGCAGTCCACATGTGGGCGTTGATGGAAAAAAGCAGACCGTTGTCTTTACAGGCGTAGCCAAGGCGCTCGAGCACGGCCACGGTCGTGAGCGGATCCTGACCGAGACCGCCATATTCGGTTGGCACGAGCAGGCCCTGAATGCCGAAATCCCCGCACTTTTTCCAAGCTTCGTGGTTGAAAATCGCCTTCCGATCGTTCTCGATGACGTCGTAATCGAGTTGCTCGCGCGCGAAACGGCCGACCGCGTCGAGCAATTCTCGTTGTTGATCCGACCAGGCAAAATCCATCGTGTTGCGTTTTCCTTTTCGTTTGTAAACCGGTGCCGCCTTTTCGAAAAATTAAGCAAGCCCGGTGCCGTCTGCCAGACACCGTCCCGCCCGGGACGGTTGCGCCAATTCTAGAGGTAGGCGCAGAACCGGTCAAGCCACCCAGCGTCCCGCGCCCGGGTTTGGGCCAGTCTCCTCGGACGACCGCGGGTTGCGGTCCCGGCGGCGGGAGTTCCGCCGGGACCAGAAGACAAAAGTTATTACCGGCGGCGCAATGGAGCCGAAAGAGCGGTGCCGGACTTCGACTTCACGAGACCGATATCGGCGCTGTTGAGGCTGCCGTCGACCGTCACGTCGTTGCGGAAGTTCGTGCTATCCACGACCTGCCCGGACTTGGACTTTGTCTGGCCGATATCGGCGGAATTGACAGTGCTGTCCGCCGTAGTGTCGCCGGCGAGCACGCCCATCGGAACGCTGAGATCACCCGTCACCGCGCCGGTCATGCCGAGGAGATTCACCGTGACCGTCTGCCCATTGGTGATGCCTTGCAGATTCACCGTGACGACGTTGCCGGCGACGCTCGAGTTTAGAACGGAACCGCCGAGGGGCGCCGTAACTGTAGCGGAACCGAGAGTGACCGGTCCGACGAAGGTAAAGACGACCTGGTGATTACCCCCGGTGCCTCCGGTGCGGCATTCAATCCCCGGCCCGCCGACCGCTGGGAGAAGAATGTCGAACGTCCCGGCCCCGCCGTGGACTTTCCGGGAAACCGCGCTTGTTAAACCTGGGTACGGCCCAGTCACCACATAGGTAGCAGCATTGGCGGTAAAGTCGTTGGACGTCGCATTCGCAGTCGTGTCGGTCGCATCGGTGGATCGCATCATATTGCCCGGATCGGGATAAGTGCGGGTGGAGAAAGCGCCTAACAAATCGCCGGTGGCAGGATTGCCAATTTTGTCCTTCGAAACAGCGATCGTGATCAGACCGCCGGTGGTGTAAGTGCCCGAATCAGGTGCTCCGAGCGGAATTGCGGTCGGCACACCGAGAACGAGACCGACCACCTGCGTCAGGACGGTGCCGTATTCATAGGTGATCGCCCCGTTCACATCGCTCGTCATTCCGACATAGTACTGACCATTGGGCGAGATCGGAGAATCCCAGATAATCCGCCAGCGACGATTGGGCGTGATCGTACTCAGGTTGGCGACCTGGAGTTTGAAAACCAGCTTACCGGCGTTAGGCCCGGTCGCCGGCTCGGAGACGGATAGCGATTGAATGTCGAGATCCGCATTTAGCGGACCGCCCACCTGATCGCCGGTGGGATCGGCCGACACAGTGAAGCCGCTACTCGTGCTTCCGACATAGCGCGCACCGACTTCGTTATTCCCACAGGAAGTTCCGATCGCATTCACGGCCTGGACTTTGTAGTAATAGGTGGCGGCTGTATTCGTCGCGGTGGTATCCACGTATTGCCGCTGGCTGCCCGGGACCGAGACGAGGAACGTCTCGGCACCGCTGACGGTGCTGCGAAGGATATTGTAGCCCGTGATGGGAGAGCCGCCGCCGTCACCTGTCGACCAGCCCACGGAGACGAGATTGCCGTTACGCTTTGTGGTCACGAAAGGCGTTCCTGGAGCCGTCGCGACCTCGGGCGGGTCGAAAGCCGCCAGAAGGCGCCGGCCACCAGTTTGCCTAACGATTGTGGAAAAAGCGGTGTAAGAATTACCGGTCGCGTTTGGTCCCGCCTGAGCGCATTCACCGCCCGCGCAACCGTCAGCCAGCGGAATCAGGACGCGTCCCTGCTGGTCGATCTGGAGATCGATAAAGTCGAGCATGTTGCGGCAGATATTCGAGCCGCCACCCTGCCAGACGCAGCCGCGCTGCACCGGGTCGTTAGGCGTGGAATCAACCGTCTGCCAGGTCGCGCCGCCATCGAAAGTCGTGGCCACGTAAAGATGCCAAATACCGGTGAAGCGTGCGCCCTGCAATCCGCCGGCGGTCGGCGTTCCGAGGAAACCAAAAGCGGCGCGGTTGCTGTCTCCCGCCATGACGGCGGGAAAGACGGCATTGTTGAGGCCTAAGGCCACGCCCACATCCAGAGGCTGGTTCCAAGTCACGCCATGATTGTCCGAGGTCGCGATCGCCGCCTTGGTATCGCCATCGGCGTAGCCAAAATAAACGCGGCCGGTCGCATCGATTCCAACGGATGGATCGCTCCCACCGGCAGTGCTGCCGGGAACCGTTCGGACATTCCAGGTGAGTCCATTGTCTTCAGAAACGACGACACCCTGGCCGCCGCCGCATCCTTTATTCGGGACGTAGACTGTGCCGTCCGGTCCGACTTTGACATGGCCATGCAAACCACCGCATTGACTCGTGTAGATCACAACCGAGGGGCCGTAGTTCGCTCCGAAATTGTCGCTCCGTGCGCAACTCGCATCGACCAACGCTTGGGAGCAGTAGTAAATAGGATGGAGCGCGGTGCCGGGAGGACTGACGTCCAATGGCGAATGGTAAGGTCCGCCGCCCACCGTTTGGTGGTCAATGCCGGAGGCGATGCCGGTTCCGCTGCTGGGTGTCCAAGTGTCCCCATCGTTCAGTGAGAAGGATGATTCACCGACCAGGAGTTGCCCGGCAAAGGTCAGGAGATGGACGATCGTCTCACCGGTGGTTCGGTCCGTAAAAAGAATCGGATCGAAATCGACCTGCGAAGTCACCGGCGGCTTGTTCTCCCAGATCGCGCGAGTTGAGTCGCACTCGCCGTTAAAAGTTGTGCGCAAGGTCTGAATGTCGGCTTGGAACATGGAGCGCCCTTCGGGGTGACCGACGACGCCAAGACCAATGCCAATGGAAGGTTCACCAGCATGAAGACCGAGGGTGGCGGGACCGGCTGCGGGCGGAGTGTACGTCTCATAACGGGGCGCGAAACCGGAGGCGGGCGTAGGCGCGGGAACAGGCGGCGAAGCGGCGGAAGCCAAGGTCGCAACGCCGCTATATTGGTCGACCTGTGTCGCGATGTAATAGACGACGTGAACGGTGAAGAGACCGGTCCCGATGCTAGAACTGCCCGGGTTAAGGTCGACCTGTTCCTGGGTGGTGCCAGCGTTTCCCGAGGAAGCGACAACCGGCCCGCTCAGGGTGCCCTTGTGCACGTACATATCGTAGTCATTAGCCGGGAGCGACCAATTGATCTGGACATGGACTTGCTTGGCAGCCGCGATCCAGTCTGCCGGTGTGCCGGAGATGGTGAGCGCAAAGCTATCGCAGTTAGTACCCTCCACACAGGAAGCTTCGCCTCCCCCAGTCGGCGGAATGCCCGGGGCCGTCCCCGTCCAGGCCAGGTTCGGGCCGGTCGGAGTGATAGTCCCGTTAGGCGGGGAGGCCGCAAAAACGCTCAAGAGTAGGAAGAATGCGCTGCAAAGGAGAGCGCAAGCCACCACACCTCGAAGGGTGAAGAGGCCACTTTGAAGGGTAGGGCTATTTTTCATGGATGCTCTATGAATCGGAGCCGCTGACCTAATTCGGTTGCTTTTTTCAGACAGAATCTTTCTCTCAGTGCGAAAAAATATCCGGTAGGGGCGGGCGGCCCTCTGATTGAATCATTTTTCCGTTCCCGGATTGGAACCGAGGGCTGCGAGACGCGCGAGGGCGGGCTTCATGAGATCCTTCGCCTTCCTGAGTTTTATCTCCGGGGAGTCGTTTCCGCCGACGCTCAAGCGCAGGAAAACATCGCCATGAAGAACATAAAGGGCGTCGGGCCCCATCCAAAATGCGTCGTCGCCTAATCCTTCGACCTTCTGCGGCGGATCGTGTCGCTCACCTTCTTCTTCGCCGGCCGTCGCGCGCGGCTTCTCGTCTTTCTCTTCCTCACGGGCGCCCGTCCGGTAAGATGCAAACTTTTCCTTCCAAAGCGCTCCCGGGCTCAATGGAGTCGCGGAGTTGGGGTCACGGGAAGTCAGTGCCAGGTTGACCGAGCGATTGAAATCGTTCATCTCGTAGAAGCACTGCCGGGTCAGGAATTTCCCATCCGCGGAGATGTTGCTCTTGCTTTGCTTGACCGGGAAGCCCTGGATCGCGGCGACCTCATCGGCACGCAGGAGTGAGCAAACGTCGAGCGTTTGCAGGATGGCCGCGTTAACCTTCTCGGCCTGCGGAGCAGACGGCTTGGGCTTTTCGCAACCGGAGAATGTCTGGAAAATACAGGTGAGCGCAACGAGCGGTCCGAAAAGCCGTTCTGCAGATCCGATCAAGAGGGTTTTCATCATGGAGCCTACCCGCGGATTTCGTTCGCGCTTTCAGATAAAACTAACGAACGGCAGCGCCTCGACCCTTCAACTGCGAAGAGCCGACTTACGGCGCTTGCCCGTGCTTCAAGACCCCGATGAACTCCTGCAGGAAATCCAGCTTCGAGAGCTGTTCCAGGCGTTCGAGAGAAAACGCCTTGCTCACCCGTTTTTCGAGGAGCGAAAAAGCGTCCGGCACAAAGAGATCCTGTCGCTGCACCCCAAAGCGCACAACGAAGGTGGACATCAACGTGCTGGCGCCGCGTTCGTCCGCCAGGTTGCTGTAGGCCATGACTGCATCGAAGAGATAGAGCTCGATCCATTGCTCACTTAATTCGTAGGTCTCGTCCTTTTTGGCGTATTTGAAAAACATGACCGCGTCTCCCGGATCAAAACGCCTTTTCTTGGCCGGTGTCGACGGCAGATAAGCAGTGGAATAAGGCCAGTCGGATTTCTCGCGACTCGCGGCCAGCTCCAAGAGCAGGCGATGGGCGGCGGCCGCCAGCGCGTGCACGGAAACATAGTCATCATCGACAAACCAAAGCCAGATTGCAGACTCAATCAGGCGGCGGGCAGCTTCCAGCTTGGTCAACTTTACGAGACGGGGTTTAATGCATCTATCCATGGGTAAGACCGGGGCTCGCACAAGCAACTAAGCCCCCGGGAGCGTTAGATTTGAGATTGCCTCGGTCCTCGATTCTACTGATCTCAGCTGTCGATTGTCAATCGTCATGCTCCGCCCGATCTGCGGCACATCTCGCCGAGGCGGATTTCCCCAGCATTCCCACTTTCGTCCCGCCGTCGAAAGTTCGATTGCTCAGATTAAGCTAGCTTCACCAATCCGCCCTGCCCACGATGCCGGGATGAACTTCAATAAAAATATCGGGATGCTCTTGCTCGCGGTTTACCTGATTGTGGTTGGCATTGTTGGCCTCACCGGAATCGGACCAGGAATCCTGCTTCCGATCCTCGCCCTCGTCGCGGGCATCTTCATCCTCATCGGCAAATAGCCGGCCTTTCGCCTAACGAGTCGGAAATTACAGCACCCCGACCGCGCGCGAGATCAGGAGCACTACGATGGTCAGGGAAATGGTCGCCTGGAGCATGGCGAGAAGTTTCGCCCACGGCCGCAGGATCGGCGCATCCGTCGGGCCAAAGGTGGAACTGGTCGTAAAGGAGATAAAAAGGTAGTCGACAAATCCCGGCCGCCAGCCTGCGATTCCGAAGGCTTCGCGCTGCGATTTTTCCACCTGCATCTGCGGAAAGACGAAGCCACGGCTGCCAAACCCGCCGCGTTCTATCCGCTTCTGCGGTCCGCCGTCATCGAGCCGCCAATACCAGAGCGCGAAGACAAGGATGTTGCTCAACCAAAGCGCGCCGCTGGAAAGAAGAAGGCGAAGTGGCGGTTCCTTGTGGGCCGGGAGCGTGGTGACGAGAAGAAACACGGAGCTCATCAAGGAAATCGTCAGGATTGCGCTGATCAGGGAACCGAGGATGTGATTGAGCGAATTCCAACCCGACCGGTGCGCGAAGACGGTCGGGATGAGAAGGAGAAAAATAAGCAATGGCACCGCCCAGCGGGGGGCGATGCTCAGCCAGCGCGGCAACGCGAACGTCGTGCCGACGGCAGCCAGTAAACCGAGCAATGCCTGCCAGCGCGGCTCGGGTTCGTCGACATGGGAAGCCGCTCTTGCCATCGCATCGCTATAGCAGGAACCGCCCGGCGCGCGACCGGATTCGTGGGACCGATCTTTCCCTATTGAATCTGACGCGCGACCGGCACAGGCTCGCGCTCATGAAAATTGTCACCATCATCGCGCGCGTTTTGCTCGGGCTGACCTTCGTCGTCTTCGGGTTGAATGGATTCTTCCATTTCATCCACATGCCGCCACCTGCGGGCGAGACCGCCAAACAGTTCGGCACCGCTCTTGCCAGCACCGGGTATTTTAACGTCATCTTCTTTCTCCAAATCTTGGGCGGCGCTCTCGTCCTCCTCGGCTGGGTCGCACTCGGCCTCGTTGTCCTCTGCCCGATTATTGTGAACATCGTTCTCTTTCACGCCTTCATGGCGGCGGAAGGCCTTCCCCTCGCGATCGTGTGCAGCCTTCTCGCCCTTTTCCTGATCTGGCGTTACTGGGCAAACTTTGCCGGGCTTCTGCGCCGATAAAGCGTGGTTATCTTTCACGATTCGCGGAGCGCGGATTACGGCGCCGCCGGCCATCCTGAACGGCCGGCGCGCATCACGCAGAGCGCGCGCCATCTGCAGGCAGCGCGTCCCGCCTGGGAATGGCGCCAGCCTAACGAGGCGAGCGACTTAGCGTTGCAGCGCGCCCACAGCGCGGAGCACATCGAAAGGGTCCGGGCAGCGACCCACGATTTCGACGCCGATACCCCGGCCTATCCCGATATCTTCGCCCACGCCGCGCGGGCTTCCGGCGCAGCCTGCGCGGTTGCGCAGGCGTCGTTAGGCGGAGAGCCCGCCTTTAGCCTTATGCGACCGCCCGGACACCACGCGACGAGCGATCAGGCGATGGGTTTTTGTTTTTTCAATCACATCGCGGTCGCTGCGTTCGACGCGCTGGAGAAGGGCGCGGAGCGGGTCGCGATCTGGGATTTTGACGCCCATCACGGCAACGGCACGGAAGCAATCGTGGCCGGCCACCCGCGGGTCGCGTTCTCTTCCGTTCATCAATTTCCTGGTTACCCCGGCACCGGCACGCGGTCGTTAGGCAATGTTCATAACTTTCCCGTGCCTCCATCCGCTCCGCGCGCCGAGCACTGCGCGGAAGTCGAGCGCGCGCTGGAGGTTCTCCTGGAATTCAAGCCCGACCTGATCCTCGTCTCGGCGGGCTTCGACGCCTATGCGGGCGATCCTATTACTCAGATGAGCCTGCAGCCGGAAGACTTCGCTCGCTTTGGGAAGTGGCTGCACGCGAGCGCGATTCCAGCGGGCGCGATTCTCGAAGGCGGCTACAGTGACGATCTTCCGCTGTTAATCGACTCGTTCCTTAGTGCCTGGGAAAACTAAGCCGGGATTTTCTCTCTCGTTAGGCCGGGCTCGCTTGAAAAGCATCATCGCCCCGGCGACGCCGGAGACGATGCTGGCGGCAAGAATGCCGATCTTCGCCGTTTCAATCTCCGCGTTGTGGGCAAAGGCGAGGCTGGAAATGAAGAGCGACATCGTAAAGCCGATCCCCCCGAGCATGCCGATCCCGAGAACCTGGCGCCAATTCACGCCCGTCGGCAGAGTGGCGAGCCGGGTGCGCACGGCCAGCCAGGCGAAGGAGGCAATCCCGAGCGGCTTGCCCAGCACGAGTCCGCAGATGACCCCGAAGCTGATCGGACTAACGAGTTCCTTAAAGGCACCCCCACCGAGGAAAACTCCCGCATTCGCGAGGGCGAAGATCGGCATAATTGCGTGCTTAATCCAGGGCGCGAGCGCGTGTTCGAAGCGAAGCATCGGCGCCTCCGCATAATGGCAATCGGCGGCCAGCAAATTAAGCGCCGCGCTCCGCGTCGCGCTCGCCTCGATTTCATTTCCGCATCCTTCCGCGCCGCGAAATTCCTCGAGAATTTTCGCGCTCCGATCAAGGAAGGCCGCGCTGTCAATTCGCCGATGGCTCGGAATCGTTAGGGCCAGAAGCACGCCGGCAACGGTTGCGTGGATGCCGGATTGCAAAAAGCCGAGCCACAAGCCGATGCCCAGAATGATATAAATGAGCGGAAGCCGTGCGCCGATCCGGTTCATCACGATCAAGGCGAGAAAGAAGGCCGCCGCCACGGCGAGACTGATCCAGGAAAGTTGATCGGTATAAAAAAAAGCGATCACGAGAACGGCGCCGATGTCGTCGGCGATCGCGAGCGCGGCGAGAAAAACCTTGAGCTGCGTCGGCACGCGGTCGCCGAGCAGCGTCAGCACGCCGAGCGCGAAGGCGATATCGGTCGCCATCGGCACGCCCCAGCCTGCCGCACCGGGGCCTGTCCGGTTGAAAATAAAATAGAATGCTGCGGGCAGAAGCATGCCGCCGATCGCTGCGATCAATGGCAAGGCCGCCTTTTGCAGCGAGGCCAGTTCGCCCACCAGCACCTCGCGTTTGATCTCCAGCCCGACCAGGAGAAAGAAGATCGCCATCAGGCCGTCGTTGATCCAGAAGTGGATCTCCTTCGAGAGCGTCGCCTTGGCGAAGCCGACCGTCAGCTTGGTGTGCCAGAGATCGAAGTAGGCGTGCGACCACGGCGAGTTCGCCCAGAGCAACGCCGCGATCGTGCATCCGATAAGCAAAATTCCGCCCGAAGACTCGAGCCGGGCGAATTCCTCGAACGGCTTGGTCAGGGTCTCGATCGTCGTCGCGCCCGGGAGCGGGAGTCGCTTCTGAATTATTTTCACTTTCTTGTCGGGTTCGTCCATCCGCTGCGCTCTTCCTCCCTCCGTCGTGCCGGTAAATTTATTTGGCAAGCGCAACCGGTGCGGCGATTAGTTCGGCTGTTTCGGGCCGTAGCACAGCTTGGTAGTGCGCTTGAATGGGGTTCAAGAGGTCGCGAGTTCGAATCTCGCCGGCCCGACACCTTCAAAATGCTGATTTCACCCAGCATTTTGAGGTGATCGGTAAGTTTTGAGAGGTTTCCGAAAAATGTGGTGGTAGCCCCCGGTGGTAGCCCTTATGCTCCCGGGAGCATGAAAAAGCTTGGGACTTCAAAACACCGCGGGACGTTCGCTTTCCTCGAGAACGTCGCATCGAATCTTTTCCGTCACCGCGAGAATGATTCGTATTGGGGGATAAAACAAACGACCGGAAAGCGCGCCGTTCACGCATTGGGGACGACGGATCGCAAGACGGCGAACGGAAAGCTTGCGGACTGGTTAGGCGATCTCCAGAAAGTGGACCCGAGCAATCGCGACATGACGCTCGCACAGCTGCTCGAAAAGTATGAGGCGGCGCGCACCGAGATCGCACTCTCCACTCGAGTGGGAGAGAAAGGGCGGACCGCGAAATTCCGCGCACTGTTTCCTCGCCCGATGGAGACTTTGGTGGCTCGCGTTCTGAACTCTGACATCGCGATGTGGGTGGGCCTCGTTGGCAAAGGCAAACGTGCTTCAACTCGAAATCAGTTCCGCGCTTTCGCACGAGCGCTTTTTGATTTCGCGGTCTCAGACACGGTGATCGCGAAGAACCCTTTTGACCCCAAGATCATTCGCAAGGCAAAAAAAGAACCGATCATCCGGCTCATCC
>JBPCLI010000055.1:0-8680 GCA_051003415.1 Chthoniobacterales bacterium
GGGGTTTGTGTGGTTGCCGGCAGCTTGGGTGGGGGTGGTGGCTTTTTCCTGGCGAACAGCCTCCGCTACAACTTTGCAGCGCGCGGCCCAACGCGCGGTCAATTCGAGGCTGCGCGCGGCATAATCGTGCTCGCACGGATAGGGCGGGCATTCGTCGAGCACCATCGCGATGTCGCTGCCTAGTGTCGCCTGGATTTCCATCGCGATCTCGGGCGAGATGAAGGTCGGCGTGCCGTTGAGGTGGTTTTGAAAATGCGCGCCTTCCTCCGTGATCTTGCGGATCTTGGCGAGCGAGAAAATCTGGTAACCGCCGCTATCGGTCAGGATCGGGCCGTCCCAATTTATGAAGCGATGCAGCCCGCCAAAGTGCCGCATCACCTCCATTCCCGGCCTAACGAAAAGGTGATAGGTATTCCCGAGAATGATCTGCGCTTTGAGCTCGCGCAGTTCGCGCGGGCTCACCGCCTTGACGCTCCCTTGCGTCCCGACGGGCATGAAGGCCGGCGTCTCGATCGCGCCGTGCGCGGTCGTGAGGCGTCCGCGGCGTGCCTTGCTCGCGGGATCGGTCGCGAAGAGTTCGAACATGCGCGGCTACGTTGCCGCCTCCGTGACGAGACGCAAACCCGCACCCTGTGCTATGTCAGGAAATGGCTGAAGCCGTCCCGAACACCATTGCGAGCGCTACGGAACTCACCGTTCGCTTCGGCAATCAGGTCGTCCTCGACCAGGCTTCCGTCACTCTTTTGGAAGGTGAACGTGTCGGGCTGGTCGGCCGCAACGGCTCCGGAAAATCGACTTTCCTGCAAATTGCCGCCGGCGTCATGGCGCCCGATTCGGGCGAGCTCAATCGCCGCCGTGACCTTGTCGTCGGTTACATGCCGCAAATGTTTGAGCTCGATGAAACCACCTCGGTCCACGGCAATATCCTGGCCGGCGCGCAGCGCGTGCTTGATCTGATACAAGAATACGAGACCGCGCCGCCGGAGAGCGCACGGAGCGGAATTTTGCTCGATCAGATCGAGCATTTCGACGGCTGGAATCTTGAGCATCGGATCAAAAGTCTGATCACGAACCTGCACGCGCCCGAGGAGCAGCGCGCGGTCGCCACCTTATCCGGCGGCGAAAAGCGGCGGGTTGCCTTGTGCCGCGCGCTGCTTGCGCGTCCGGACTTCCTCATCCTCGATGAGCCGACGAACCACCTCGATACCGGTTCGATCGAATGGCTGGAGGATTTCCTCGCGCGCTATGGCGGGACCGCACTTTTTGTGACGCACGACCGCTACTTCCTCGACCGAGTGGCGACGCGAGTGGTCGAGCTCTCGCGGGGGAAATTTTTCAGTTACGCTGGCAACTACACCGACTACCTCCTCGCCCACGCCGAGCGTGCGGCGGTGGAAGAAATGCAGGAGCACAAACGGCAGAAGTTCCTCAAACGCGAACTCGCCTGGGTGCGCAAGGCACCGCGAGCACGTCGGACGAAATCTGTCGACCGGGTGGAGCGATACTTCGAGATGGCCGGGCAGGAGGCGCCGGAAGCGGAGCTCGATGTCGATCTCATCATTCCGCCGGCGCCGAAGCTGGCGAATCGTGTCATCGAGCTGCGCAAGGTCTCGATCGAACTCGGTGGCCGCCGCTTGATTGAAAATCTCTCGCTCAACCTCGCGGCAGGCGAGCGGCTCGGGATTGTCGGCCGCAACGGCCTCGGCAAGTCGACGCTGCTCAAGATCATGCTCGGACAAGTCGAGCCGAGGAGCGGCGTGGTGGAGATCGGAGCACGGACGGAGATTAATTACGTCGACCAAAACCGGCTGTTGCTCGACGACAGCAAAACCCTCTGGGAAGAAGTGGGCGAGGGGAGCGAGTCTGTGCGGCTTGGAGAGGAAAACATCACGCTCCGCAGCTATTTGCGGCGCTTCCTTTTTTCCGAGGAGCGGATCAACGCCAAGATCGATCAGCTCAGCGGCGGCGAACGGAGCCGGGTTTTGCTGGCGAAGATCCTGAAGCGGGGCGGCAACGTCCTTATTCTCGACGAGCCGACGAACGATCTCGACCTGGGCACGCTCCGTTTGCTCGAGGAAGCGCTCGTCGCCTTTCAGGGCAACGTGATCGTAGTCAGCCATGATCGTTATTTCCTCAATCGGGTCTGCACCGCGATCCTGGCTTTCGAGGGCGAAGGCACCATCCACTACACGGTCGGGAACTACGATTACTATCTGGAGAAACGAGGCGCCCTTGTAGCTGGGGTCGCTGACCCCGGTCTCCCGACTGCGATGTCGCCCGTGCCGGCCGGGGTCAGCGACCCCGGCTACAGCAAGGCCACATCGAAGCCGCGCAAACTGAAGTGGAAGGAAGAGCGCGAGCTGGAAGGCATGGAGGTCGCCATTTTAAGCGCGGAAAATGAGGTCGTTAGGCTGGAAACGCTTCTGGCCGAGCCTGATTTTTTTGTCTCACGGGCGGCCGACTGGCCGCAAGTCGAGGCGGAGCTGAAGAAAGCGCGGCAGAAGGTGGCGCAGCTTTACGAGCGCTGGGAAATTCTGGGGATGATCGCGCAGCCGGCTGGGGCGGGCGCGGAGGGGAAGGGTTCCGCGCTAAAATAATCTTGCGACGCTAACAATTGTTTTTATATTGCGCGCTCTCCGTATCAGGTGCGTGAGGAAGGTGGACACGGCTTGAGGCGGTTTTTTTGTCGTTTGAAACTTCACGGTTTCGCGGCCGCAATGTACGAAAATGCCAACTATTAATCAGCTTATTCGCAAGGGACGAAAGAAGGTTTCGGTGAAGTCAAAATCACCGGCCCTGAAGAATTGTCCGCAGCGGCGCGGGGTCTGCACCCAGGTCATGACGCGGACGCCGAAGAAGCCCAATTCCGCCTTGCGCAAAGTGGCGAAAGTTCGCCTAACGAACGGCCAGGAAATCATCGCCTACATTCCCGGCGAAGGTCACAATTTGCAGGAACATTCGATCGTCCTCGTCCGCGGTGGACGGGTGAAAGATCTGCCCGGGGTGCGTTATCACATCGTCCGCGGCACGCTCGACTCGTTAGGGGTGGACGGTCGCCGCCGCAGCCGTTCCAAGTATGGCGCGAAACGTCCGAAGGCGGGCGCCGAAGCGGAGGCCAAGGGTGGCAAGGGCGGCAAAAAGAAATAACCAGGTTTTCCCATGTCTCGTCGTCGTAGAACTTACAAAAAAGAAGAAAAGGTCGATTCCCGCTACGGGAGCGTGGCCGTCGCGCGTCTCATTTCCACCGTCATGAAACGCGGCAAGAAGTCGCTCGCCGAACGAATCGTTTACACCGCGATCGATAAATCGCGTGAAGGCTCCGACGCGGTTGATCCGCTCGAAGTCGTGAACAAGGCGCTTGAGAATGTCCGCCCGCGTCTCGAGGTGAAATCCCGCCGCGTTGGTGGTGCGACCTATCAGGTGCCGATGGAAGTAACCGCTTCCCGCCAAGTCTCGCTCGCGATGCGCTGGATCGTGACCTACGCCGACAACCGTCGCGGCATGCCGATGGCCGACGCCCTCGCGCACGAATTGAAGGACGCCGCTGCCGGACAAGGCAACGCGATCAAGAAACGGGACGACACCCATAAGATGGCGCAAGCGAATCGCGCCTTCGCACATTTCCGCTGGTAACAAAATTTTTCCGTCATGGCCTCTGCGACTCTCGATAAACCCAAAACGACGAATCCGAATTCGCCGAACCGCAAGTTCCCGCTCGAAAAGACGCGGAACATCGGGATCGCCGCGCACATCGACGCCGGTAAGACCACGCTGACCGAGCGCATTCTTTTTTACACCGGCATGATCCACAAGATCGGGGAAGTGCACGAAGGCACGACCGTCACCGATTGGATGGAGCAGGAACGCGAGCGCGGTATCACCATTACATCCGCTGCTACGACGTGCGCTTGGACGCAGAAGAAAGAAGAAGGCGTTTACAAGATGTTTGAGGACATCAAAATGCGCGTCAACATTATCGACACCCCCGGTCACGTGGATTTCACGGCCGAGGTGGAGCGCTCGCTTCGCGTGCTCGACGGCGCGATCGCGGTCTTCGACGCCGTCGCCGGTGTGCAACCGCAGTCCGAAACAGTGTGGCGGCAGGCGAACAAGTATCTCGTTCCCCGCATCGCCTTTATTAATAAGATGGACCGTGTCGGCGCGGATTTCGATGCGTCGATCGATAGCATGCACAAAAAACTCGGCGCGAACGCGTGGCCGATTCTGATCCCGTTAGGCAAGGAAGATTATCTTAAGGGCCAGCTCGACGTCGTGAACCGCAAGGCGGTTTTCTATCTGGACGACGATTCAATGGGCTCGATCTACGAGGTCCGCGAGATTCCGGAAGAGAACAAAGAGCAGGTGGAGAAAGCTTACGCCACGCTGGTTGAAAAGATTTCCGATATCGATGACGAGATCGCGGAAGCGGTGCTCGAGGAAAAGGAAGTCACCCCGCAAATGTTGAAGGCCGGGATTCGCCGGCAGACTATCGCGAACAAGTTCGTGCCCGTCGTCGGTGGTTCTGCCTTTAAGAACAAGGGCGTCCAATATCTCGTCGACGCGGTCATCGACTATCTTCCGGGGCCGCTCGACATTCCGCCCGCGGTCGGCATGGAACCTGACACGCACGAGAAGATGGAAGCGCCGACGGACGACAACGGTAAATTTTGTTCGCTCGCCTTCAAACTTTGGAGCGATCCCTTCGTTGGAAAGCTCGTTTTCTTCCGCGTCTATTCCGGTTCGCTGAGCAAGGGCGACAACGTTTACAACCCGCGGACGAACAAACGCGAGCGGATTTCGCGACTGATCCAGATTCAAGCCGACAAACGCGAAGACATCGATACCTGCTACTCGGGTGACATCGCGGCTATCGTCGGCATCAAGAATATCACGACGGGCGACACGCTCTGCGACGAGGATTTCCCGATCCTGCTCGAGCCGCCTTCCTTCCCTGACCCCGTTATCTCGATGGCAATCGAGCCGAAGACGAAACAGGATCAGGAAAAGATGGGCGTCGCACTCCAGCGTCTCTCCGAAGAAGATCCCACTTTTAAAGTCTACACTCACGAAGACACCGGTCAGACGATCATCGCCGGCATGGGCGAGCTGCATCTCGAGATTATTCGCGATCGCATGCTGCGCGAATTCAAAGTCGACGCGAACGCCGGCAAACCGCAGATCGCCTACCGCGAAACGATCACCTCGCCGGCCGACGGCGAAGGCAAGCTGATCAAGCAGTCCGGTGGTCGCGGTCAATACGGCCACGTCATCGTCAAGGTCGCGCCGAACGAACGCGGCAAGGGCATCACAATCGAGAACAAGGTCGTGGGCGGAAACATTCCGAAGGAATACATCCCGGCCTGCAAGAAGGGCATTGAAGAAGCGATGCTCAACGGCGTCATCGGCGGCTACCAGGTGATCGACGCGAACATCGACATCATCGATGGCTCGTATCACGACGTCGATTCGAACGAAATGGCGTTCAAGCTCGCGGCAATTTTCGCAGTTAAAGACGCTTTCAAGAAGGCCAAGCCGATCCTGCTCGAGCCGATCATGAAGGTGGAGAATGCGACCCCGGAAGAATACCAGGGCGACATCATGGGCGATTTGAATCGTCGCCGCGGCAAAATCGCCAGCATCGAAGTGAAGGGCAACCTCACGATGGTGCAGGCCGAAGTGCCGCTGGCTGAGATGTTCGGTTACGCGACTGCCATCCGCTCACTTTCCAAAGGCCGTTCGAGCTACTCGATGGAGCCGTCACATTTCGAACAAGTGCCGCAACAGCTCGTCGCGGCCGTGCTCGACCAGAAGGAGACCAAGTAAAGTGGCCGACGCACAACGCATTCGCATTCGTCTGAAAGCATTCGATCACCGAATGCTCGATCAATCTGCCGTCGACATCGTCGAAACGGCCAAGCGCACCGGCGCCCGGGTGGCGGGACCGATTCCGCTTCCGACTCTGATCGAAAAATTCACGGTCAACCGCTCTCCGCACGTCGACAAAAAGTCGATGGACCAATTTGAAATTCGCACGCACAAACGCCTGCTCGACATCATCGAGCCGACGGCCAAAACGGTGGACGAGTTGAAGAAGCTCAACCTGCCGGCTGGCGTGGACATCACGATCAAGATCTAAATTTTTAGCAGCACCACTTTTGCCAGCCCACGACCATGAGCATCGGACTTCTCGGAAAAAAAATCGGCATGACCCGCGTTTACGACGCCAAGGGCAAGCTGCGCCCGGTCACTGTTATTGCCGCCGGGGATAACACGCTCCTTCGTCGCCTAACGACCGAAAGCGACGGCTACTCGGCGATCCAGGTCGGCTTCGACGTGCAGAAAGAGTCGCGCGTGACCAAGGCGCTCCTCGGCGGATTTGGAAAAGCCAATTCGGAGCCGAAGAAACTCGTTAGGGAATTCCGTCTCGAGAAAGATGCTCCAGAAGGCGACATCGATCTGGCGGTCACACAATTTCAGGCGGGCGACTGGGTCGACGTGGTCGGCAAGTCCAAGGGCAAAGGCTTCCAGGGCGTGATGAAGAAGCACAACTTCCACGGACAGGGCGCGGCGCACGGTTCCAAGACGCACCGCCGCAATGGCGCCGTCGGCAACCGCTCTACACCGGGCCGCATTTTTAAGAACATGGGTATGCCCGGTCACATGGGTGACGAGCGCGTGACCGTGCAAAATCTGCAGATCCTGCAGGTGCGCGAAGAGGACAAAATTATCTTAATCAGCGGTGCCGTTCCGGGCTCCAACGGCAGCTACGTTGTCGTTCGTCCCGCTCTCAAGAAACCCGTTGCAGCCGAGGCCAGTAAATGAGCGCGAAAGTTTTAACCGCAGACGCCGCGAAAGAGGCGAACATCAATTTAATCGAGAACGGTCGGGGCACGCAGGCGATGCATGATGCTGTTGTGGCGATGCGCGCGGCGCGCCGCTCCGGTTCAGCGAACACCAAGACCAAGGCCGAAGTGAATCTTTCCGGCGCGAAGCCTTGGCGCCAAAAAGGTACTGGTCGAGCCCGTGCCGGCTACAAGTCCTCGCCCATCTGGCGTGGTGGTGGCGTAGTCTTCGGGCCGAAGCCGCGCGATTACACGAAGAAAGTTTCGAAGACGACCCGACGGCTGGCGTTCCAAAAAGCGCTGAGCGAGCGGATCAAGGCCGGCGATGTGCTGATGGTCGACTCTTTCAGCGTAAAGGAACCGAAGACCAAAGCGTTTGTCAGCCTGGTCAAAGGCCACACCGATGCGAAGAAGGTGTTGCTCATTTCCGACTCGTTTGAAGAAACATTTTACCGTTCCGCGCGCAACGTGCGGCCGGTGCTGCTCGCGACCGCGACCGATGTGAACACCGAGCAATTGCTCGCGTTCGACAAGATCATCGTGACCGACAGCGCGCTCCCGCAGTTGGCAGAAAGGACGACCCGTTCATGAACGAGCCCTACGATTTGATTCAGACGGTGCAGTTGACCGAGAAGGCCTCGCTCTTGAGCGAAAAGCTCAACAAGTATGTCTTCCGCGTGAACCCGCGCGCCAACAAAATCCAGATCAAGCAGGCGATCGAGATGCTCTTCAAGAAGAAGGTCCTCGACGTGAACACCTGCAACTACGCCGGCAAGAAAAAGCGCGAACGCCGCGCTGATTTCGGCCGCAAGGCGCATTGGAAAAAAGCCATCGTCACTTTGAAGGAAGGCGAGAAGATCGATCTCGTTTAATTAGTTATGGCCATTAGAGATTATCGCCCACTCACGCCGACGCAGCGTTTTAAGACGCTGTCGACGTTTGACGAAATCACCAAGTCAAAGCCGCATCACTCTTTGACCGAAGTGAAAAAACGCAGTGGCGGCCGGAATAACAAAGGCCGTCTCACCTCGCGTCACATCGGTGGCGGGCACAAACAGAAATATCGCAAGGTCGACTTCAAGCGCCGCAAGCACGGCGTGGCGGCAGAGGTGGTCGGGATTGAGTACGATCCGAACCGCACCGCGCGGATCGCTTTGATCAAATATGCAGACGGCGAGATGAGCTACATCCTCGCGCCCGATGGCCTCGCGCCCGGCGCGACGGTGATGTCTGGCCCGACCGCTCCTCCGGGAGTCGGCAACTCACTTCCATTGAGCGAGATTCCGCTGGGCGCAGGGATTCACAATATCGAAATCGCTCCCGGTCGCGGCGGCCAGATTGCGCGCAGCGCCGGGCAACAGGCGACGTTGAGCAACCGGGAAGCCGGCTACGCGCTGGTGAAATTGCCTTCGGGTGAAATTCGCCGCATTCATGACACCTGCTGTGCCACGATGGGCCAGGTCGGAAATGTCGATCACATGAATGTGGTCAGCGGCAAAGCAGGCCGCTCACGCTGGAAGGGTGTCCGCCCCACCGTCCGTGGTATGGTGATGAACCCGATCGATCACCCGAATGGCGGTGGCCAGGGCAAATCGAAGGGCGGCGGTGGCCGCCAACATTTAACCAGTCCGTGGGGGCAATTGGCGAAGGGCTTTAAGACGCGTTCCAAGAAAAAGCCGAGCGATCGCTTCATCATGCAGGACCGCCGCGTAAATCGAAAGAAGAAGAGCTAATTTGTTATGGGCAGATCGTTAAAAAAAGGACCTCTTGTAGAGCCGTACCTCCTCGAGAAGAGCGACAAGATGAATAGCGCGGGCGTGAAGAAACCGGCCAAGACC
>JBPCLI010000056.1:0-28338 GCA_051003415.1 Chthoniobacterales bacterium
CCGTGTAACTGTTGTCGCGGTACTGCATCGGGATGCTACGAGGGTAAGTGAGGAACTCCGCCACATCGGCCGGGTAGCGTGTGATCCCGATCGTGGTCACGATTCCTTCCGTCACCACGAGCGCGCCGGTCGCCTCGAGCTGCCAGGCGGAAGGGCGATCGCCGACCACGGTATCGAGCGCGAGTTCGAGCGGTTGCAGGCCCTTGAGGCAATTCTTATCGGTCGGCTCGATCAGGGCGAGGTTCGCTTCGTCATCGACCACCACCAGGGTGGCCGCGGTCTTTTCGCCCGATTCCGCGCGCTCCAGCTCGACATAATTCTGGTTCGCGACCAGATCGGCGGTGACGAGGACGCGGTCGTTAGGCAAGACCGCCCCGAGCGCGCGTTTCGAGAAGGGCGCCTTCTTTTGCCACGGTCGAAAGTAATCGTAAGGCTGGCCGGTGACGTTGACGCGGACCAGCGAGACCTCCTTGGCCTGGACCGCGGCTTGAGCGCTTGGCGGCAACTTTTTCACCGCGACAGGCGTCTTCTTCGCCTCGGTCAGCGGGACGAGAGCGAGGAGAGCGACGAGAAAAAGAACAGGCGTGCGCATGGATCAAATGTTGTCTTTGTCGGCAACGGCGGGTTTGGCCGGCCGTTGCTCGTCGAGGTTTTCTTCCTGCAGGACGTTGTAACGCGTCTTGATCCGTTCGCGGGCGGCGTCCACCTGTTTCGGATCGAGCACGAGCGGCGGACCATCGCCCACCATCTTCACGACAAAGCGATCGGCCGGTTGCTCAAAGGCGCGCGCCAGGTCCTGCAGCGTTCCGACTTTCTTGCCGTTAATCTCGTCCACAATACTGGAGCGATACGGCATGAGATAAGTGTTGGTAGGGTCGGGCAGAATGTTCGTCAGGATGATGACCTCGGGGTGCTGTAGATAAATTTGTTCGGTCACAAAGAAGTCGAAGAAATGCCGCACCCGCAAATCGGTGATGCGATACGCCTGGAGGAGATCGAGTGACATCGGCTGAAAAAGAAGCCCGCCATACACAACGTAGCGCGGGCGAATGTCGTAGCTGTGCGCCTGCATGAAGTAGGGCCATACCGTCCCCAGCGTCACGTCGATGCTCATCTGCTGCTTATTGCGCAGGAGGTCGAGCTTTACGGAGTCGCCCTTGAATTTCCGCTCCACCACTTCCGGCATCTGCACGCGCTCGCCTTCGAATTCGACAAAGGCATCGCTTGCGATCGGGTGGCCGTCGACCGCCAGAAGGACGTCACCCGTTTGCAGGAGCTTCCCGCACGGACCGGCGTCGAGCACGGTACCGACGAGGATGCCGCGATCGTCATCCTTCAAGCCCAGATAATGCCGCTGCGCCGGATTCTGCAGCTTGGAATAAGTGATCCCGAGATCGACATAGCGATCGTAATGCCCGTCCTCGATGTCCTTGAGAAAGCGCCGAATCACCGGCGTCGGGATCATGTAAGCGACCCCCTGCGCGATATCGCCGCTGTAACCCTGGAAGGCGACGCCGACGACTTTTGCGTTCTGCATCACCGGGCCGCCGCTGTTGCCCGGGTTGATCTGCGCGCTGATCTGGATCGCGAGATGCGAATCGATCGCGGAATGGGTATAGAGACTGAAATCAATCCGCGACACGATGCCGGTCGTGACCGACATGCGCTCGCCGCCGATCGGGTAGCCGTAGGCCGAGACGGTTGATTCCAGCGGGGGGATGCCGCCGAAGCCGAGCGGCTTCATATCCTTCCAGAAATTCGGCGACGCCACCTGGAGCAGCGCGAGATCGCAGTCGTGTGCGACGAACAAAACGGTTGCCGGATATTTATTCGGATCGCCTTCGCGCTCGACCGTGAGGTAGCGGCTGTTGCTCACCACGTGGGCGTTCGTCAGGATCCGTTGTCCATCGATGACGAACCCGGCGCCGACCCCGCGGCCGATCGAGCCGGAATTCCACGGCGCGCGATAGTCGGGCTCCACCTCGGTCGAAGTAATGCGGACGAGGCTGCTCTGGATTTGCCCATTCGGCTGGGCCTGCGTCTCGGTGATGATGAAAAGCGCGAGCGCGCAGATAAGGAAACGAAATTGGTGCATCAGGAAAAGAGCGGGAAGATCAATCGGAAGAGCGCGGCTGTAAACGTCAATCGAAGCGTTAGATGATCGAAGCGGCAAAACGTTCAGCCGCCGGGGAGGATTTACCACGAAGTGCACCAATGTGTTTGCAGAACAACGCGCTTTCGATGCCGGCGAGGAGGAATGACGCCCCGGGAGAAGCTTTGCGAACTTGAGACTTTGCGCAATTACGGCTCTTTGACTTGAAACCGGATCTGCATTTAGCCGAAATCGAGCACGCGGCCGGCGGAATCGGCCACGAATTCCTTTCGCAATCGCTGAAGCCGGGCGCGGCCGGTCTGGGTGATACACGCTTTGCGAGTGCGTGAGTGCCGCACAGCGACCAGTATCTTCTTCGTGCCCGATCTCTGACCGTCAACAACCAGGCAATGCATTTTGCGCAGCGTTTGGGAATCCGCGCCCCGATCGGGTTGAAGGGCTTTCGGCTTGACCTGCGCAGAAGCGTTTGGCTAGGAACTGCTCATGTTTTGCTCGTCCTATTTCCGACTCTGCACCTGCCTTGGCCTCCTTTACGCGACTGCCCTTCTCCTGCCTAACGTGCAGGGCGGGAGTGCGACCTGGAAAACCGCTCCCACCGACGGCAGCTGGAGTAATACCGCCAATTGGTCGCCTGCAACGGTACCTCAGGCGTCAGACACGGCGACCTTTAACAATTCCAGTATCACGACCATCAGTGAAACGCTCGGCTTTGGAAGCCTCGGGGCGTATCAATTTAACGCTGGAGCGAGTGCTTACACGATTAACTATTACCCAGCTTTCACTTTTCAAATCAATGGCACCGGCGTCACGAATAACTCCGGGATGTTGCAGAATTTTTCGGTGCCGCCATCCAACCAATTCCGAGAGCCGATCAACACGGTGGTTTCCTTTCAGAACAGCGCGACGGCCGGCAGTCTTACGCAATGGACCGTGAAGGGCAGTGCGGTCGGCGCTTACTACGAAGGGCAGCTCTTGTTTAATGGAACTTCCTCCGCGAGCGGCGCGACGATCATGGTCACTCCCGGCGGGAGCGACATCGGCGGGGAAGATGGCGACGGCTTTGGAGGCGTCCTGGATTTTCTCGGCTCGAGCACAGCGTCGAGCGCGAATATCACGGCGCTCGGAGGTCCGGCCGGGGCGGACTTCGGGAGTGCGCCTTCCATCACTTTTGAGAACAATGCCACCGCCGCCAGGCGACGATCTTGGGCAACGGCGGCACGGTCAGTAACGCTTTCGGGGCGCAGGTCCAGTTTTTCAACACGACCACGGCTGAGGCAGCTACGATCACCAACAACGCGGGCACCGTAAGTGGCGCGAGTGGCAGTGAGACGAGCTTTAATGACAGTAGCAAGGCGGCTAACTCGGTTCTGATTGCCAACGGCGGTACGGGTCTGCCAGGCGCGATCTTTTTTAGCGGGGCGGCGACGGGGGACTCGTCGAGTGTGAAGTTATTCGGCGGCCTGCTCGATATCAGCGCGCATGACTCCTCGGGCATGACTCTGGGTTCACTGGAGGGAAATGGCCCGGTATATCTCGGCGCTCGCAGGCTCACAGTGGGCAGGAATCGGGCAAATACGACCTACACCGGTATTCTCCAGGATGGCGGCGGGTCGGGCGGCACTGGCGGATCGTTCGCCAAGGTGGGGCTGGGATCGCTGGTCTTGACCGCGGCAAACATTTACACCGGAGATACTGCCGTTAACGGCGGCACACTTACAGTTAGTAACACGAAAGGCTCTGGGACCGGTAATGGCCCGGTCCAGGTCAACGCCGGCCTGCTTGGTGGAAAAGGAACAATCGCTGGCGCGGTTAATGTCGGAACGGACACTCCCGATCGGCCGCACCTGGCCCCCGCTTCCGGGACGCTGACTCCGGCCACACTCACCATTCAGAGCTCGCTTACTTTCCAACCCCAGGGTGGCTACAACTGGTCCCTGCGCTACAAGAGTCGTCGTAGTCAATCCGACAGCGTGATCGCCAATGGTGTGACGATCCTGAGCGGGGCGACATTTACCGCCCTGCCTCAGGTGCAGGGAAGTCTCGTCACCGGCACGGTCTTTACCGTACTCAGCAACACCGCGGCGACACCGATCGCCGGCACCTTCAGCAACCTGGCCGACGGCGGAATCATAGCGGTGAACGGCAACAATCTGCAGGCCAACTACGAAGGCGGCGACGGCAACAATCTCACGTTAACGGTCGTGCCTTAGGAGAAACCCTCGCGCTTCACACTCCAGCCCGCTCGAGGATCTGGCCGAGAACTTTTTCGGCCTCGAAAATTTCGCAAGCCACCGCGCGGGCGGCCCGGCTATGTTTCTTGTAGTCAGCGTTGATCTCGCGCACCGCCTCGGCGATCTCGCCTAACGTCCGGAAGGCAAACAAACCGCCGCTGTTTCCATAATGATCGGTGAAGCCGGTCTGCTGCGTGATAACAGGCCGGCCGGCCGCGAGGTAGCAGGCGCTCCGGTCGCTGAACCAACCGGTGCGCAGCCGCACGTATTGGTCTTTCGCGACGGTGAACTCGCCTTTTGATCGCCGGATGTAGTCGCGATATTGCCAGTAATCGACGCTCATCTCGTGGGGAGGGCGGAAGCGCCAGCCGTTCTGGAGAAATTTCTGACGGGTCTTCTCGTCCTTGATGTCGGTGGCGAGTTCGAATGGTTCGTCGGATTTTTTCGGCGCACCGACAAAGCGAATGAACTCGCGCGATTTGCTCCAGAGATATTTCTCGCCGCGCCACTCGATGTCTTTCAGGCCGCTGGTGGACCAGTTGGCGATGGAGGTGAAAACGGCGGCGGCGCCGGGCAGACGACGGGTTTTCCAAAGATCGGTCACGACCGGTTGACGGGTGGGGAGCCACTGCAGCTTGTGCAGGGGGACGGGGAAACGACTGGTGCCGACGTTCTCACCAAAGGTGAAAAGGGCGCGATGCTGCCCAAGATATTCGACGGTCGAGCAGATCTTCTTGTCGACCTTGATCTGCTCCACGCCAGGGTCGCTCTCGATGTAGAGGATAGCGTCGCTCCGGCGCAGGTCGTCGTTGAATTCCTGTGTGCCGCAGACGTTGAGGATGGCGTCGGCCTCGAGGTAGAGCTGCTGGATTTTCGTTAGGCGCAAACCGGCGGTGGGATTGCCGGGGAGGTAGCGGGCGCAAAAGGCCCAGCGATTTCCGAAGCCGAACTCGCTCGCCAACTGCGCCAGGATGGTGGCGGCGTAAGTGTAGTCGTCGCTTGTGTCGAAGGTCTGTGGATTATAGGGGATACGGGCGGAATCCTCGATGTAGTAAACGTCGTGCCCGAGTCGCTGCAGCCCGACGATGTAATGAATGGCCTGCCAAATGACGCCCGCGATCGGCATCCCGCCCATGAAACCCATCACGACGACGCGCTTGCGCTTCATCGGGCGATTTTGACCACGAATTTCACGGATAACACGGATGGGGGAAGGCAGTCCAATGTGCTCTCTTCATCCGTGCCCATCCGAGTAATCCGTGGTTAGAGATTCTTCACCACAATCGCCGGGTTGCCGGCGACGACGGTGTTTGGCGCGACGCTCTTGGCGACGACCGAGCCTGCGGCGACGACGGAGTTCTCGCCGATCGTGACGCCTTTGAGGATGACGGCGTTCATCCCGATCCAGACGTTGTCGGCGATGCGCACCGGCGCGGTGCGAATGGGCGGACGCAGCGGACGGTCTTTGTAATAAGGCGCGAGGGCGAGCGCGTCCTGGTGGCGCTGGGCCGGGTCGATGGGATGGAAGTCGGAGTCGGCGATCCCGACATTCCAAGAGATGAGGCAGTAGCTGCCGATCTCGATCAATTCCTCTGCCATGACGAGGGCACCGTTCATGAGGGTGAAATTGCCGACCGTGCAGCGGCCTTTTTTCCCGATCACGAAGGAGCAGCCGGCGTAACAGGAGACGTAATCGCCGAGCTTGACGGCGTCCTCGTGCTGGCTGCGCATGAAGCGAAAGATCTGCGCGGTCTCGCAGTAAAAGCCTTCGCCGAATTGGACGTTAGGCGGAATGGGATCGGCCCACCAATCGGATTCGACGCGGCGCTCGCTGTTGACGTTGCTCATGCGAGGAAGTTCTTAACCACGAAGGGCGCGAAATTCACCAGGGATTTTCGATTTCTGCTCTTTTGTTTCGCCTTCTGGTCTGCGTGAGCTGCAAGGTCTCACCCAGGATAATTCCCGGCGGTGTAGAGTTTGGCGTAGGCGCCGCCCTTTGCCACGAGATCGGTGCCGCGGCCGCTCTCGACGATCCGCCCGTGCTCGAGGACGACGATCTGATCGACGTTGTGAATGGTGGCAAGGCGATGAGTGACGATCAGTGTGGTACGGCCGTGCATCAGCTCCTTGATCGTCTCCATGATCGCCGCCTCAGTGGTTGGATCGAGGGCGGAGGTCGGCTCGTCCAAGAGGAGAATTGGCGCGTCTTTCAAGAAAGCGCGCGCGATGCCGATTCTTTGACGTTGCCCGACGCTGAGATGTCCGCCGCGTTCGCCGACGGGGCTGTCGTAGCCGTTAGGCAAACGCGAGATGAAATCGTCCGCCTGCGCGCGTTGCGCCGCGGCGCGGATCTCCGCGTCGGTCGCGTCAGGCCGCCCGTAGGCGATGTTTTCGCGAACGGTGGTAGAGAAAAGGAGCGTGTCCTGAAGGACGATGGCGATCTGTTCGCGGAGCGATTTCTTGGTGATCTGGCGGACATCGCGCCCGTCGAGTGAGACGATCCCCGCGCTCGGATCGTAGAAGCGCGGAACAAGGCTGAGCAGGGTGCTCTTGCCCGCGCCGGTGCCGCCGACGAGGGCGACGATCTGGTTAGGCGAAATGCGCAGGTTTATGCCATCGAGTACTGGCGACTTCTCATTGTAAGCAAAGCGCACCTGCTCGAAAGCGATCGCGGCTTTCGTCCCCGTGATCGCAACCGCGCCGGGTGAATCGCGCACGTCGTCCTCGCGATCCAGTACTTCAAAACAACGGCGCGCCCCGGCGGTCGCGCCCTCCATAGCCCACGCGGTGTAGGTGAGTTCCTGAAGTGGCTGGTAAAGCATTACCAGATACGAGCTGAAAAGGATGAGCGACCCGAGCGTGAGACTGCCGGCGAGGACATGGAGAGTGCCGAGATACCACATGCCGGCCGTGCCAATTCCCATCAAAGTGGTAATGACGAGCGCGCTTTGAACGTTGGTTAAGGTGAGCTTTAGGTTGGCCTGCAGACTGCGTTGCGCGCGCTCGTGGAATTGCGAGACCTCGAAGTCCTCGCGGCCAAACGCCGCCACCATGCGGATCGAGCTCAACCCTTCCTGCGCCTGGGTCAGCATGGCGCTGTCCTGTTCCTGGATGGAAGTTGACTCCGTCCGAATCCGATGGGCGAAGAAATAAATCGCGCCGACAATCAAGGGAACGATGCCTAACGAGAGTAGGGTCAGCTGCCAGTCTAGCCGCAGCATGATGACAAAAATGCCGATGAGCGT
The DNA here is from genome assembly GCA_051003415.1 of Chthoniobacterales bacterium. Taxonomy (GTDB): domain Bacteria; phylum Verrucomicrobiota; class Verrucomicrobiia; order Chthoniobacterales; family UBA10450; genus Palsa-1392. Next base: position 7,590 of record JBPCLI010000056.1, read on the forward strand.
GATAACTGAGCCAAAGATGTTTGTGAAGCCTTTGTTGGAGATCGTCTGGATGGCCTGCGAATCGTAGGCGACGCGAAAACTCGAATCGGCCGAGCGCCGCGCGTCGTGATACTTGAGGGAAAGCGATTGCAGGTAGGAATAAAGATCAGTGCGCAGCTTGAGCAGCGCCTGAAGGCCCACCTTCACGAACACGTAATTGGTGAGGAGGTTGAACAGTCCCCAGAGCACCTGGAGAACGATCAGCGCGAGGCAGAGCGGCAGAATGTAGCTTCGCCAGTTGACGTGGGTAGCCCGAAAGACCGAGTCGGGGGTCAGGATCTGGTCGACGATTACCTTGACCGGCCACGGTTTGAGCAGATTCAGACCGATCCCGATGAGCGAGAAAATCAGACCCGCGACTGTCGGCCCGAGGAACGGCCGGTAATAGCGGAGCACGCGGCGATAGATCATGAAGAAATTAAAATTGCAGAAATCGAAATTGCGATTGAACTACCGACGCGCCATCAGAGAGGCCCGAGGCTAAATCCAAAATCCAAAATCTGAAATCGAAATTTCCCCATGCATCACTTACTTGAAATCTGGTTCGGCTGGGTTCTGCACGGCGGTTACTGGGGCATCATCGCTCTCATGGCGATGGAGAGCTCGGTCATTCCCGTTCCAAGCGAGGTCGTGATTCCGCCGGCAGCATTCCTTGCTGCCGAGGGGCACCTGAGTTTTGCGGGCGTAATCCTGGCCGGCACACTGGGCTCCTATCTTGGCTCGGCCATCTCCTATTGGATTTCCCTCCTCGTCGGCCGTCCCGTCGTGCAACGCTTCGGCAAATACTTCTTTATCCCGCCTGAAAAACTGGAGCGGGCCGAAGTGTGGCTGCAACGCTACGAAGCCGGCGGCGTTTTCTTTGCCCGCCTCCTTCCCGTCATTCGCCATCTGATTTCCATCCCGGCGGGAATCGTCCGGATGAACTTCTGGATTTTCAGCGTGGTCACGATCGCCGGCTCGGCGCTTTGGTGCAGCGTCCTGGCTTACCTTGGCCACAAGGCATTCCTCGCACAGCCCGACCTGCTCTCGAACCCGGACGCGCTTGTCCACTTCATCAAAGCGCAGTCCTTCTGGATTGTGTTTTTTGTGGCACTTCTAGCTGTTTTATACATCCTGATGTTGCGTTTATCGGCAAAGCGGGCTTCCACGGTGTAATCCTGACACGGCAAGTGTGTTCATCTTCATTACATATGTGTCACGGCGTGAGCGCAGGGGCTGGCCTGCGCTGCCGGAAATTTTGAACGTTTTCGAGGGAGAAGCCTCTAATTCTTTATCATGGCACCGATCCTGCTCAATGGTGACTAGCCTCATATGAAAAAGAATACGCAAATCCTCAAGACCCGTCCGGCCCTCTCACTCGGTGACCTCATCCTCGCGGTGAGCTCCTGCACTAAAAACACCAGAGAGACAGTCGCGGCTGTCGCGGATCTGCTGGCCAGCGGTCAGGTGCGCGTGCAGAGTAACGGTCGCTTCAATCGCGCCCGGGTCTGCTAACAAATTTAGGAACGAGTTGTTCGAGTCGTCGCCCTTGCGGTCAGCCCGCCTGGGCGACGTTTCTTTTTCCAGGAATCGCTTTGCTGCCGCGGTGCGTCTTTCTATCTTGGCCTGGTGATTGAACGATATTCCCGCGCCCCGATGCGCGAGCTCTGGTCGGAGCAGCGCAAATTCGAGATCTGGCTCGAAATCGAAACTCTCGCCTGCGAAGCGATGGCGAATTTGGGACTAATTCCCAAGGCCGACGCCGAGGCGATCCGCCAGCGCGCGCGTTTTTCCATTCCCGAGATCAACGAGATCGAGAAACGCACCAACCACGACGTCATTGCGTTTCTCGAAAATGTCGCAGATTCCGTTGGGCCGGCATCCCGCTGGATCCACCAGGGGCTGACTTCGTCGGACATTCTCGACACGACGCTCGCGGTCCAACTTGTCGCCGCGGGGAAGATCCTCCTCGACGATTTGCGCGACCTGCGCCGGGTCGTTGCCGATCAGGCGCGGCGATACAAGATGACGCCGACGATCGGCCGCAGCCACGGCATTCACGCCGAACCGATCACTTTTGGTCTGAAGCTCGCCCTCATGTTCGACGAATTCGGCCGCGCCGAGGAACGGCTGACCCAAACAAGCGAGCGCGTCGGCGTCGGGAAGCTAAGCGGCGCGGTCGGTACGCACGCCCATCTCGATCCGCGGATCGAGCGGCATGTTTGCGAGAAACTAGGAATACGGGCGGCGAAGATTTCCACCCAGATCATCCAGCGCGACCGGCACGCGGAATTTTCTACCACCCTCGCGCTCATCGCTTCCAGCGTCGACCGCTGGGCGACGGAGCTGCGACATCTGCAGCGGACCGAGGTCTTGGAAGTGGAGGAATTTTTCAGCGCTGGCCAGAAAGGCAGCTCGGCCATGCCGCACAAGCGCAACCCAATCACCGCCGAGCGGCTGAGCGGGGTCGCCCGCGTCGTTAGGGGAAACGCCATCGTCGCACTCGAGAACGTCGCCCTTTGGCACGAGCGCGACATCAGCCACTCCAGCGCCGAGCGGATCATTCTGCCGGATTCGTGCACCCTGATGGACTACATGTTGGTCAAGCTGCGCGACCTGATCGAGAAGCTCCAGGTTTATCCCGAGAACATGGAGCGCAACCTCGGCCTAACGAAGGGCCTCTACTTCAGTCAGTCGATTCTCCTCGCCCTCACTCGGGCCGGTGCGAATCGCCAGACCGCCTACGAAGCCGTCCAGCGTGCTGCGATGAAGACCTGGCAGGGCGACAAACCCTTCGCGGAAAACGCGAAGGAAGAGCCGGAGATCACCGCGCTGCTTTCGCCTGGCGAAATTGACGCGCTCTGTTCGCTCGACGTGCATTTCCGGCACGTCGACGAAACTTTCCAGTCGCTCGGCCTGTAAAAGTCCTGCCGAGCTGACGGGCTAACCCATCGCTTCCTGCCTAACGAGGCGACGGCGATCTTCGCCGGTTTCTCTCCGCGATTGAAGAGACCAACTGCCCAGTTGCCGTTCTCCATCCTCTTCGCGTAGACATCTCCGCGACACTGGTCGCCTCTCGGCAAAGCGGATCTTGGTTCATCTCGAGCACTTCGTCATTCGTGAGGAGGTTGAGGGTGGAGGATCGAGCTTCTCCAAGTCGCAACCGAGGAGGAGCGGACGGAGAGCAGATACCACAAACTCATGTGCGCTCAATGCTCATCGGCCGTCAGCTCCCGATTCGCGGGAATCTCGCATCCGGCTGGATGGCCTGGAAAGGCCCAGCCCGCGCCCCTGCCAGCCATCGTCGATGTCTACGTGAGTCCACCCATGATCGCGCTCCCCGGCCCACGCCCGCTCTCCGCTGGCGAACGAAGCCCTTCCTCTTTCCCGTTCACAAAAGAGTGCATGCTGCTCTGGTTTTAATACAGATACCCGCCAGCGGCCAGCGTCATTCGCCGCGCGCCACCCTCATCGCAGTTGCGCGGCGCGGGGTGCGCCCGCAATATCTCCGTGCCCGATGCCGAAACCCTTCTACATCACCACCGCGATCGACTACACCAACGGCGCGCCGCACATCGGCCACGCTTACGAGAAGGTGCTGGCCGATGTCATCGCGCGTGATCATCGGCTGAAAGGCGAGCCAGTTTACTTCCTCACCGGCGTCGATCAGCACGGGCAGAAAGTACAGCAGTCGGCCGAGAAAGTCGGCGTCGCGCCGCAGGAGTTCGTCGATGAGATCACGGCGAAATTCATCGCCCTTTGGGAAAAACTCGAGGTCCGCTACGACGGCTGGGCCGCCACGACCGACCCACTGCACAAGCGTTGTGTGCAGGGCATGCTCCAGCGCCTCTACGACGAAGGCGAAATCTACAAGGACAAACAGGAGGGCTACTACAGCATTCGGCAGGAGCAATTTCTGACCGACAAAGAGCGCGGTCCCGATGGCGAGTTCGGCCCCGAGTGGGGCGAAGTCGAGCACCGCACCGAGGAGAATTACTATTTCCGGTTGGCCCAGCACAAAGACTGGCTGCTCGGTTATCTGCGTTCTCATCACGACTGTGTAACGCCTGACTTCCGGCAGACTGAGCTGATCAACGCGGTCGAGAAACTGAGCGGCGACCTTTGCATCTCGCGCCCGAAATCGCGCTTGAGCTGGGGCATCGAGCTGCCCTTCGACCACGACTACGTTAACTTCGTCTGGTTCGACGCCCTCACGAACTACATCAGCTTCATCGGCTACGATGCGGTTCAGGGAACTTTCGCCGCTCAGCCTAACGAGTTCCGGGACAAGTGGCCGGCCCTACACATCATCGGGAAAGACATCCTTATCCCGGCCCATGGCATCTACTGGCCGATCATGCTCCACGCTCTTGGTTTTCCTGACGAGCAAATGCCGAAGTTTCTCGTCCACGGCTGGTGGAACAACAGCGGCACGAAGATGAGCAAGTCGTTAGGCAACGTCGTCGACCCGATTGCGTTGGTGGAGAAATATGGCCCGGAAGCACTCCGATATTATCTGATGAGCGACATCGTGACGGGCAAAGATTCCGATTTCTCGGAAGATCGGCTCGTTAGTCGTTTCAACAGCGAGCTGGCAAACTCGTTAGGGAACCTGCTCAATCGGACGCTGAGCATGACGCAACGTTATCGGGCGGGGAAACTATCCGGGAGAGGGGCGGGAACGATCGTGCATTTGCCGTCCTACCAGAGCGAAATGGCCTCGTCCCCCGCTGCGGCCTTGGAACTCGTGAACAGCTACGTCACGGAATGGAACCAGGAGATCGACATGAAGAAACCCTGGGCGCTGGCGAAAGATGAATCGGCGGCCGGTGAACTCGACGCCCTTCTCTACCGATTGGCAGAAGGGCTCCGCATCATCGCCATCCTCATCTCCCCGGTCCTTCCGAAAGCCGCCCACGGCATTTTCGACCAGCTTAATTGGAAGCTGAAGCTGAGCGGCCAGGAGAATCGCTTCTCGTTAGCCGAGGCGGAGTGGGGGATACTGCCCGATGGACACGTCGTCGGCATACCGGTCCCGCTCTTTCCGCGGATTGAGAGCAAAGCCGAGCCGGCTGCCTGACCTTGCGCGCGACTCTCTGGTTCGTGCTCGTCCTTGCGGGGGCGGTTGGGCTTTGGGGCCTTCGTCCGCCGGCCGCGCTTGGGCCGGATGCGCTGCCTGAGGAATTCTCCGCCGCGCGCGCGATCGTGCAGCTGTCGCACTTTGCCACCCGGCCGCATCCCATCGGCTCGCCGAAAAATGCCCGCGTGCGCGAATACCTGGTCGCGACGCTGGATGGTCTGGGGCTCACCGTGCAGGTGGAAGAAACGACCGCGCGCCTAACGAAGGTGCGAAACATCGTCGCCACCCTGCCCGGCACCGCGCACCAGCGCGCCGTCATGCTGGTGGCCCATTACGATTCCGTGCCGGAGGGACCGGGGGCGGCGGATGATGGCGCCGGGGTCATCTCCATTTTGGAGACCATTCGCGCCCTGCGCGCCGGGCCGCCCCTGCCAAATGATCTCGTCGTTCTCCTCACCGATGGCGAGGAGGCGGGCTTGTTAGGCGCGGCCGGGTATGTGGCCGGTCATCCGGAGCTCGGGCGGCGCGTCGGGGTGGTAGTGAACATGGAGGCGCGGGGCAGTTCCGGGCCGGCGCTGATGTTTGAGACGAGCGAGCAAAACGGCTGGCTCATCCGCGAGTTTGCCCGCGCCGCGCCCTGCCCGGTGGCCTCCTCGCTCGCCCACGCCATATACCGGCTCATGCCTAACGACACCGACCTGACGGAGCTGAAAAAGAGCGGCGTCGGCGCCTTGAATTTCGCTTTTACCGGGACGGTGCGCGATTACCACACCGCGGCCGATGACATCGCCCATCTCGACCCGCGCAGCGTACAGCAGATGGGGATGAACACCCTTGCCCTGGCGCGGCATTTCGGCGCCCTGCCCCTCACGAAGGTGCGCGCGCCGGATGTCATTTTCTTCAACTGGATCGGGTGCTGGCTGATTGTTTATCCGGTCTGGGTCGGATGGATTCTGGTAGTGGCTACCTTTCTCCTGCTCTTCGTCGCCTTTCGCCGCGGGCGCCGAAACCTTAGACTCAGTCTCGTTAGTCTGGCGGCGTTTTTTCTTCTTTTGCTGGTGGTAGGCGGCGCAATCGGGCTGGCCGGGGCCGGACTCGGGCTGGTCAACGCCAAGTCGTTAGGGCAAGGGGACACGACCGGGAACCTGTTCTGTTTCATCGCCCTCGCCGGGATTGGATTCGGGCTCGGGCTCGCGACCCTCCGCTGGCTGAGCGGGAAACTAGGCGCGACCAATCTCGCCGGCGGGATGCTGCTCGTCCTCTCGCTTCTCGGCGCGGTCGTGCTCTGGCTGCTGCCCGGTGGCAGTTATGTCGTGCAACTGCCCGCGCTGCTCGGGGCGGCGGGTTTGCTGCTTGGTTGGCGCGGCAGTTGGGGATTGCTCGCCGCGCTGCCGGTCACGATCCTGCTCGCGCCGCTGGCTTACCTTTTCTTCGTGAACCTCGGCCTTAACGCCGTCTCGCTCGGTGCGACCGCCCTGTTGGTCTGCCTGCTCCTCGCGACGGCCTGGCCGCTCTTCGATTTCCTTCTCCCGGTGGCCGGAAAAAACACTTAACCTGCAGAAAAGGGTTTCCAAGGCTACCGACCCCGGCTACCACTTCGTCTTACGGGTCCCTTGAGTGGATGAGACGCGTTAGGGGACGAGGAAGATTTTTCCCGTCGATTCATCCACCAACAGGGTGCCGCGGCGATAACCGCGCACGTCGATCGCGCCGCGGCCGATGGTGTTGAGGCTGAGCGGGCTTATGAAATGATACGGGCTGGTGATGAACCCAGGCTTTTCTTTTAACCGCTCGCCGGGCTCGGGCTTGGTTGTGAGGTAGAGGTCGGTCACGACCGGCTTGCCGTGTTCCACCACGAGCGTGCCGACGGCGGAGTCGCCGATCCGGGCGCTGCCTAGGACGGGCGACTGCGAGCCGGGGATGAACGGGTATTTGCCGTCCTTGACGACGTTGCAGCGCGGGGGGTCGATCTGGAAGACGAAGTCTTTCTGGCGAGCGCGGATGGTGATGGTTTTGGCTTCGGGATCAACGGCCGAGACGGTGCCCTGGAATTCAATCGTTTTCTCCTCCTCGGCGCCGGCGGTGGCAATCCCAAAGGCAAAGCAGGCGGTAAGCAAAAGGTGGGGCAGGTGGCGGAGCAGGGTTTTCATCTTGGGATTGATTCTTTACGCCCGGGCTTTTCCCGGCAAGCGAAAGTGAACGCGGGCGATCGCGCGGGGGGTATCACTGGAGGCATTCTTCAAACTCGGCCGGCTTGCCGCGGAGGAAGGCGAGCGCTTGCCCGGCGAAATGAAGCGAGCCGGTGATGAGGATGGGCGCCGCATCGCGCTGCGCCTCTGCCCACGCCTCGGCGAAGGAGGCCGAGACGGCGACGGGTGCGTCGGGGGGTTGATCCGGTATCGTTAGGCGAAGTTCCTCCGGCGGGAGGGCGCGCGCGCTCCGGATCGCGGGCAGAAGCCAGCGGCGGGCGATGGGCTCGAGGGCGCGGCAGATTCCGGCGGCATCCTTTTCCTGGAGGACGGCGAGGATCACGGTCGCCTGTTTATCACCGAAAATTTCCTGCCAGGTTTGCGCGAGGATGCGGGCGCCGGCGGGATTGTGGGCGCCGTCGATGATCGTGTGCTCCTCCCAGCGCTGGAAACGCGCCGGCCAGACGACAGTCGTTAGGCCGCGCGCCATGGCATCGTCGGCGATTTCGATCCTGGCGGTGTGCAGCGCGGAAAGGGCGAGCGCGGCATTCTGTTTCTGGTGGGTCCCGGGGAGCGCGACGGGCAGCCGCTCGAACGGCTGCCTAACGAAATCGAACGGCGCGTCCATTTCCGCCGCCCGCTCCCGGATGACGGCCTCGGCCTCGGGCGACTGGAGCGCGGAAACGACCGGCACGCCCGGCTTAATGATCCCGGCCTTTTCGCGCGCGATCTCGGGGATTGTCGCGCCGAGCCATTTCTGGTGATCGAAATCGATCGGGGTGATGACGGAGACGACGGGCCGGATGGCATTGGTCGCGTCGAGTCTTCCACCCATGCCGGTCTCGAGCACGACGATCTCCGCTTTCGCCTCACGAAAGTAATCGAGCGCAAGCGCGGTCGTGATCTCGAAGAAAGTAGGGTGGGGATTCCAGTCGGCGATGAGCTGGCGGATCTTCGTTAGGCCGCGAGTCACGGCATCCTCGGAGATGAGTTCGCCGTTTACCTGAATGCGCTCCCGAAAGGTGACTAGGTGGGGCGAAGTAAAGAGCGCGGTCCGATAACCGGCCGCGCGGCAGACCGAATCGAGGAGCGCGCAGACGGAGCCCTTGCCGTTCGTGCCGGCGACGTGGATGATACGCTCGTTAGGCGCGGGGAGGTCGAGGGCGGCGAAGAGGCGCTCCGTGTTCTCGAGGCCAAGCTTGATCCCGAAACGCTGGGTGCCGAAGAGCCAGGCGAGCGCTTCCTGGTATGAAGTGCGCGGCCCCACGGGCTCGGTGGCGTTCAAGGCGTGGCGGAGAAGCAGGCGAGGAGTTGCGCGAGCTGGGCGCGCAGGGCCTTGCGATGCACGATGAGATCAATCAGCCCATGTTCTTCGAGAAACTCGGCGGTCTGGAAACGCTCGGGCAAGTCCTGGTGCGTCGTTTCCTTAATCACGCGCGGGCCGGCGAAGCCGATCATGGCCTTCGGTTCCGCAAGGATGACGTCGCCTAACGACGCGAAGCTGGCCATGACGCCGGCGGTGGTCGGGTTGGTCAGGACGGAGATGAAGGGCAAATTCTGGCAGGCGTGAAGAGCGAGGGCGCCGCTCGTTTTCGCCATCTGCATGAGGCTCAGCATGCCTTCATACATCCGCGCGCCGCCCGAGGCCGCGACGATGATGACGCCGCAGCGTTGCGCCGTTCCATACTCGATCACGCGCGTGATCCGCTCACCCGCAACTGAGCCCATGGTGGCGGCGAGGAAGCTGAAGTCCATGACCGCGATCGCGACTTTGTAGCCTTAGATGAGGGCGTGGCCGCTAATGACGGCGTCGACCAGGCCGGTTTGGTCCTGGTATTTGCGCAGGCGATCCTTGTAGCTCGCCATGCCTTGGAACTTGAGGGTGTCGATGGAGGTGAGCTGGCTGTCCATCTCGACGAAGCTGTCGGGGTCGCACAGGTTCGCGATCCTTTCCTTGGCCGACATGGTGAAGTGATATTCGCAGCGCGGACAGACGCGGTCGTTTTCCGCGAGCTCGATTTCGTGCACGACTTCGCCGCAGCCGGGGCACTTTTGCCAGAGTCCCTGCGGCATCTCGCGCTTCTTGCGGTTGTCGGTGCGGAGGGCTGGTTTTTTGAAAATGGCCATGGCTTAGCCGCGAGCGACGGTGGCCGCGTGGACCGAGAGCGCGCCGGCTTTGCGTAGAACCGAGGCGCATTCACTCAAGGTCGACCCGGTGGTCAGGACATCGTCAACGAGCAGCATCCGCAAACCTTGCACGTTGCTGCCGCGGCGTAAACGAAAGGCTCCGCGAAGGTTTTCCATCCGCTCGCTGCGGTCGAATTGTGTCTGGGTCGTGGTGTAACGAGTACGCTGCAGGATGTGGCGCACTTCGAACCCGCTGACGCTGGCGAGTTCGGCGGCGAGCAGTTCCGCCTGGTTAAAGCCGCGCTCGCGTCGCCGCGCCGGATGCAGCGGAACCGGCACGATGCAATCGATGCGGCGGCCGGCGAGGCGCGGATCCTCGAGCGCCTTCGCCAGCCAGCGGCCGAGCTGACGGCGGAGACGGATCTGGCGGTTGTATTTGAAATTGTGAATCAACTCCCGGACCACCGCGCGACTCCGATAGGCGGAAACGGCGGCGTCGAAATGCAGGACGCGATCCTCGCAATTCGCGCAGGTGAACGAACCGGTGATGTCGCCGGCGAATGGTTGCGAGCATTTCGCGCAAAACGGGGCGCGGATCCGGGGCGCTTTCTCGGCGCAACTGGGGCAAAGATTTTCCGCAGGCTCCACCGCTCGCGCGCAAATCGCGCAGAAGGGCGGGTAAAACAGACTAATGAGTCCGAGAAGCGGATTGCGGAACGCGAGCGTGCGCATGTTTCACCCAGAGACGCATGAGCGCCCAACTGGCGAGCGCGAGAATAAGAGGCACGATTCCGACGAGCAAGTCTTTCCCCAGCCAGGGAAGGACGAGTGCTTCGCGATGAGCGGCTTTGCTGAAGGTGCCGTTGGCGAAAATCCATCCGGCGTGGAGCCCGATCGGGAGCCAAAGCGAGGCGGTCCGGAGACGGGCGTCGGCCAGGATACAACCGATCGCGAAAAGCGTCAGGAATCCAGCTGCGAGGAGCATCGGATCGCTGAATTGGCCGAAGGAATGTGCGATCGAATCGAATCCGGAATACCAACGCACGGAGTCGTTAGGCGTGGTCGCCTCAGGCGCTTTCAGGAAATGCACAATCGAAAAAAGTCCCGAGGTGAGAAGCAACGCGCCCAGCCGCGAAAAGCTGCGCCACAGCACGCCGAGGATGAAGCCGCGAAAAAGCAGCTCCTCGAGAATGGGCACGATGCTCGTTGCGATCAGCACGGCCGGCATCTTGTGCCAGAGAAATCCTCGCCGTAGCGAATAGACGTGCAGCGCGATGATGACCGCGCCACAGCAGAGCAGGGGAACGGCGGCAATCGCAAACCCCATCCCGAGATCGGCACCGGCGCACGGATTTTTCTCCAAAGCCAGATCGCGCCAGCTCCGCACCCGCAAAGCGCGGAGGAGCGGCCAGAGCAGGACGACCGCCGCGATCAGCAGGGCCCGATGGAAATAGCTTTCGAAATCAAACTTCGCCAGGCTGGGCACAAGGCGATGGACAATGCCAGACTGGCCTAACCAGAAGAGCGGGGGAGCCACGAGTGCTCCGAGCAAGATAACTCCGGCAAGATAAAGGAGGAGTCTGGCCGCGTCTTTCAAGAATGCTAAGGTAGCGCGAGCTTCCAGCTTGCGCCGTTCGGGTGCAATGTAACAAGCCGACGCTATGCGCAGTCAACACATATGGACCTCGCGGGATGAGGATGGACGAAAACGCGAGGTGCGCGTGACGAAGTTTGGCGGGAACTGGAAGTTCCAGGCAAAATTTCGCGACCAGGAGATGTGGACTTATTACGACGTCCCGCCGATCGAGGACCTGCGCGAGTTGCGCGACATCATTTTCCGCAAATACCAGCGTCGGCGCGCCTCGGCGGAGGACTTCGCGGCGGTCGATAAAATGCTGCGCGACCAGACTCGCGATGGATAGCTGGAACACCGAGCAATTGGTGGCCGATGACAAGCGCTACCTCTGGCATCCCTTCACCGCGATGGGCGAATGGTGCGCTCCCGATCACGAGCCGCTCGTGCTCGTGAGCGGAGAGGGGGCGATCCTACGCGACAGCCGCGGGCGTGAATATATCGACGGCAATTCGTCGATTTGGACCAATGTGCACGGCCACAATCATCCGCGGATCAATGCAGCGATCCGCGCGCAGCTCGAACGGGTCGCGCACACTTCGTTTCTCGGAACGACGAATCCGCCGGCAATTCAATTGGCCCGAGAAATCGTCGAGCTATTCCCGCCGGAGAAATTTGGACGGGTGTTCTACTCCGACGACGGCTCGACCGGGATGGAAGCGGCGCTGCGGATCGTCAGCCAGTATTGGAAGCTGAGAGGCTCGAAACGCCGAACGTTCGTTGCTTTTCGCGATGCCTATCATGGCGACACTGTTGGAGCGGCCAGCCTCGGCGCAGCGGCGATGTTTGGGAGCCAGATCGAGGGATTCCGTCTGCCGGTTCGGTGCGTCGCCAGCGTCGAGGAGCTTCATGACCTCCAAAACGCTGGCGAAATCGCGGCCGTGGCGATCGAGCCGATCATCCAAGGCGCGGCCGGGATGAAAATCTGGCCTTCGGGGACATTACGCCGGCTCCACGATTGGTGCGACGCCATGGGAACACTCCTCATTGCCGACGAAGTAATGACTGGCTTTGGCCGGACCGGTCGGATGTTCGCCTGCGAGCATGAAGGCGTACAGCCAGATATCTACGTTTTCGCCAAAGGATTGACGGGAGGATACTTACCATTGGCTCTTACGCTTATTTCGCACGAAATATTTGAACCGTTCAAAGGTGGCGAACCGGACTCGACCCTGTTTTACGGACATAGTTATACCGGAAACGCATTGGGCTGTTCGGCTGCCTTGGCGAGCCTTGAAATCTTTCGGAGCGAAAACACACTCCGGGGGCTGCCGCCGAGAATCGAGGCAATTCGACGAGGTCTCGATGCAATCGCGCTGCTACGCGGCGTTCACGATGTTCGATCCTGCGGCATGATCGGAGCGGTTGAATTGGAGGGCTCTGCGGGTCTGGCCGCAGATGTTTGCCTGGTGGCGCGAGGTCTCGGACTGCTCACGCGGCATATTCGGAACACCGTCACGTTTATGCCGCCTCTGGTTGCCTCCATCGATCAGCTAACAAGTTCATTAAATGTTTTGAATGAAGCAATTAAGACTGTTATTACTCGAAACAAGCAGCTTGGTAAGACGACGGCAGCTGCCCTCTAAACTATGGCGAAAGGCATCCGACTCGACGTGGCGCTCGTGCAGCGGGGGCTCTTCGAAAGCCGGCATCAGGCCCAGGCGGCCATCATGGCCGGGGAGGTCCGGATTGATGGCCAAGTGGCCGCAAAAGCTTCGGATCCCGTCCAAGAGAAGCACGAGATCTCTCTGGCTACCCGCAGTCGTTATGTGGGCCGGGGCGGAATCAAGCTCGAGGGAGCGATCGAGCATTTCCGGATCGCTTGTGAGGGCATGACCGCCCTCGACATCGGCGCCTCGACCGGCGGGTTTACCGACTGTCTTCTCCAGCGCGGCGCGAGCAAGGTCTTCGCGGTCGACGTTGGTCATGGCCAGTTGGCATGGAAGGTCCGTCAGGACGCGCGGGTTGTGACCTTGGAAAAAACCAACGCCCGCCGGCTCTCGCGGGCCGAGATTCCGGACCCGATCGAGATCTGCGTGATCGACGTTTCGTTTATTTCGCTGACCTTGATCTTGCCAAGCGCCTTCGACTTGCTCACATCCGAAGGTGTGATCCTCGCCTTAATCAAACCGCAGTTTGAGCTCGCGCGGGAGGAGGTGAGTCGCGGCGGAATTGTTCGCTCGCGCGAGTTGCATGAGAAAGCGCAGCAGAAGATCGTCGCATTTGCCGCGACGCTCGGCGCCCGGGTGGACGGCCTGGTCGCCTCCAGTATTTGCGGCGCAGACGGCAACCAGGAATTTTTCATATGTCTCCGAAAACCATCGGTCTGATCGCTCATACCGGGAAACCGGGCGCTGCGGAGCTGGTCAATCAACTCCACGCCGAATTCGAGCGGGCCGGGATCAAAGTCTGCGTGGAAACCGCGACCGCCATGCTCGCCGGCCTCCCGGAAGGACGCACGATCAAGCAGCTCGGGGCCGAGGCGCAGCTCCTCGTGGTGCTAGGTGGCGATGGGACGATTCTAAACGTCGTCAGCAGCCTGGGCGACAGGCTGAAGCCGATCTTTGGCATCAACATCGGCTCGCTTGGTTTCCTGACCTGCTTGAATTCATCGGCCTACTTGGAAGCCGTCAGCTCGATCGTGAGTGGGAAATTCGCGCTTAGCGAGCGCGTTCTTTTGTCGGTCGAGGTCAGGAAAGCGCGCAAGCGCGTCTCCCAAATGGTGGCCTTGAACGACGCTGTCCTCAGTCGAGGCGAAATCTCACGGCTTATCCGCCTGCGCACGCGGGTAAACGGCGCCGCTCTGACGGAATTCAATGCCGACGGCCTCGTCGTCGCCACGCCCACTGGTTCGACGGCGTACTCGCTTTCCGCGGGAGGACCGATCCTTGAGCCGCAGTCCGGCGTGTTTGTCATCACGCCGATCTGCCCGCACGTCTTGACGAATCGCTCCGTCATTGTGGGAGACAGCGCGGTGATTGAGGTCGAGGCGAGCGAGCCGGATTATCCAGTTTACCTGACCCTCGACGGCCGCAGCCCGGTCCCTCTGGATTTTGGCTCGATCGTCACCATCACGCGGGCAAAAAAAACATTGCCGCTTGCCGTCTTGCCGGAGCTTTCGTTCTTCGGGGTCGTTCGGCAAAAACTGAAGTGGAGCGGGAGCGCGACCTAAAAGCCAAAAGATCGCGAACCTTCGATTTCTGTGATTAATCGTACCTTACGCTGAACTTAATATGACATATATTGTATGATGTTATTACCTAGTTGATTTTGTTCGGAGAAATGTCTTTCCCCTCGAATCCCAGTGACGATGGTTTCAAGAATGAGCCATGACGTCGACTCGCCGTTCGATTCTTCGCCGCGATCACCTCGAACGCCTTCGGAATGGGAATCCTATTTTGATCTCCGTTGGCGAATTTTGCGCGCGCCTTGGGACCAGCCCCGCGGATCTGAAAAGGACGATGTCGAAAAGACCGGCGACCATCTGATGATCGCCGGACCGAATTCACGTCCTTTGGCGATCGGTCGTCTTCATTTTAACAGCCCGGATGAAGCTCAGGTGCGTTTTATGGCAGTTGACCGGGAATCTCAAGGCAAGGGACTCGGTGGATGCATCCTTCAAGAATTTGAGAAACGCGCCCGATCTGCCGGCGCCGCCACGATTGTCCTGAACGCTCGTAAGGATGCCCAGCGCTTCTATCAGAAACACGGATTCATCACGCTGGGCCCTGCGCCAACGATCTTTGACGCAGTCAAGCACGTGCGAATGCGGAAAGACCTCACGTAATTTCCAACGCGACGGCATCAGCGGCAGCACACCACCGCTTGACCGCTCCCCGCCAATTGATACGCTGCGGCACCTGCCGCTCTTAATCTCATGAAAACCAACCTCTTTTTTCGTCCGACCTTCATCGCCCTCGCGCTGACCGCTACCTTCTCGTTAGGCTCCGCGCCCCTTATGTGCGCGCAGAACGAAGCGGCGGGTATCCAACAGGCGATGACGCCGGAAGAGTTCAAAGCCGCCGGTCTGGAAAAGCTCTCTCCGGCCGAACTGGCCAAACTCAACGGCTGGTTGCAGGGATATCGCGAGAAAGCAGTCGCGAAAGCGGAAAAGAAAGCTTCCGAACGCGCGGAGCGTGACAAGAGGAGCCTGATTGTGAGTCGAATCAACGGCACCTGGGGCGGCATCACTCCCGGCGGCGTCATCGAGCTCGAGGACGGATCGAAATGGAGGCTCGCGAATAAAGACGAACACTATGGCGGATATGCCGATCATCCAGCCGTGGCGGTTTGGAAAGCAGGCATGTTCGGCTGGAAAATGCGAGTCAGCCGGATTGCCGAGTTTTACGTTAACCCGGTGAAGTAAACCGGCGATCGCCCGAAAACGGCTTCGTTAGGCGGCGGCACCGCGTCGTTAGGCTGGATTCGGATTCAACCCGAGCCACGGGGTCGCCAAACCGAAAGCCGCATGCGTCGCCTGTGCCGCCCGATCGAGTTCCCCTTCGTCGATCACGACCGCGATTTTGATCTCCGAGGTCGAGATCAACTGAATGTTCACTCCCGCCTCGCCCAGACAAGCGAAGAACCGGGACGCCACACCGGCGTGAGAACGCATCCCGATCCCGACCACGCTTAGCTTCGCCACCCCCGTCGTCGCGGTCATGGCCGACGCGCCGATTTCCCGGACGAGCGGCGCGAGCATTTTCTCAGCAACCGCGAAGTCGTCCTTGTGCAGCGTGAACGACACATCGGTCGTACCCGTCGTCGAGGCGCTTTGCACGATCATATCCACGCTCACGTTCGCCGCCGAGATGGCGGAGAAAATTTTCCCCGCGCTCCCAGGCCGATCCGGCACATTGTAAATCGTCACCTTCGCCTGGTTACGCTCGAGGCTCACCGCGCGCACCACGATATCCTCCATGTTCGGCGCCTCCTCCGTGGCGCGCGTCCCCGGCACGTCTTTCATGCTCGAGCGCACCTCGAATCCGACCCCAAATTTTTTCGCAAACTCCACCGCGCGCGATTGCATCACCTTGGACCCGGCGCCCGCCATCTCGAGCAATTCATCGTGCGCGATCTCGTCGATCTTGCTCGCGTCAGGCACGACTCGCGGATCGCAGGTGTGCACTCCGTCCACGTCGGTAAAGATCTGGCAATCGTCCGCCTTCAGAGCCGCGGCGAGCGCGATCGCGGTCAAATCCGACCCGCCCCTGCCTAACGTCGTGATCGCTCCTTCCCGGCTTTGCCCTTGGAAACCAGCCACCACGACGATGTAATCCTCCGCCAGCAGCTCATTGATCTGCCGCGGCGAGATATGGGAAATCTTCGCCTTCGTATGCACCCCGTCGGTCACGATTCCGGCCGCCGCTCCGCTTAACGAAACAGCTTTTCCGCCGATCGCGTTCACTGCCATCGCGATCAGCGCGCTCGCCCCCTGCTCGCCGGTCGCGAGCAGCGCGTCCATCTCGCGCTCGGTCGGCCGCGGCGAAATCTCGCGCGCCAATTTGATCAGGCTATCCGTCACCCCCGCCATCGCCGAAACGACCGCCACCACATCGTGCCCGGCGCGTTTCGTCGCCAGCACACGTTCCGCCACTCGCTTCATGCGATCGGCGTTGCCGACAGAAGTCCCGCCGTATTTTTGAACAATCAAACCCATGATGGAATGCGCCGCCCCGTTTTCTCCATTTCGCGCGCGCTGTCAATCCCCAGCCGCGTCAATCGCACGCAAAACATCCGACTCGTTAGGGGCAACCGCCGTCGGCGCGTCGCTGGAAATCACCCCCGGATCCTTCAATCCATGACCCGTCACCGTGCAAACAATCCGGCATCCATCCGGGATCCCCGCCGCCGTAAAGCGAGCCTCCCCGTTCCCGGCCGCAGCACGCAGTAATCCCGCGATCGGCGCCGCGCTTGCAGGCTCCACGAAGATCCCTTCCGCGCTCGCCAGCCAGCTTTGCGCCGCGAGAATTTCCGCGTCGCTCACGATATCGATTGTGCCGCCAGATTCCTCGATCGCGCGATTTGCCTGCGACCAGCTCGCTGGGTTCCCGATCCGAATCGCCGTCGCGATCGTCTCCGGCCTAACGACCACTTCGTCCCGAAAAATCGGCGCCGCGCCCGCCGCCTCGAAACCAATCATCCGCGGCCGTCGCGAAGATTTTCCTGCCGCGTGATATTCCTCATAGCCCGCCCAGTAGGCCGTGATGTTTCCCGCATTCCCCACCGGCAGCAAAAGCAAGTCCGGCGCGTCGCCCAGTTCATCCACGATCTCAAACGCCGCCGTCTTTTGCCCCGCGATCCGATCCGGATTGATCGAGTTCACGATCGCAAAATCCTTCCGTTCACCGAGCGCCCTAACGATCTCGAGGGCCTGGTCGAAATTCCCGTCGATCGCCACGATCCGTGCACCGTAAGCGACCGCCTGCACCATCTTGCCGCGCGCGATTTTTCCCGCGGGTAAGACCACTGCGCAACGAATCCCCGCCCGCGCCGCATAGGCGGCGGCCGACGCGGAAGTATTCCCCGTCGAAGCGCAAATCAAAGTCTGCGCCCCGCGCTCCAGCGCCTTCGAGACAGCCACTGTCATTCCGCGATCCTTGAACGAGCCAGTCGGATTTAGCCCCTCGAATTTCACATGGACCTCGCAACCGCGTCCCACTTTCGCGCTCAAGCGCGGCGAATGAATGAGCGGCGTACCCCCCTCGCCTAACGACACCACCGGTGTCTTTTCCGTCATCGGGAGGTAGGCCCGGTAACGCGCGATCACCCCCCCGCCCCGTCCTCCTCGCTTCTCGTTAGTCATTGTTAGGTCGAAGCGTTCCGCTCCGCTCCCCTCCCCTCCGTCCGCTTCCGGCCAGCGCCAGGATTACGTCCGTTTTCGCCAGGCTTCCGACCAGTCGATCCTCCCCGCCATCCGTCACCACCGGCAGGCGTTCCCCGAGATGCCGCGCAAACCGATCGAGCGCCTCATTCAACGAAGCCGTCGGATGAATCACCGGGATATCCTCTCGCAGGATGTCCCCCGCGATTACCAGCTCGGCCAGCTCTGGCGCGTTGAGATAATTCTTGATGTCATGCAACGAAATCGCCCCCACGAATCGCCCCTCTTCCGTCACATACAGATAATTGAACCGGTTTGCGATGAACTTCTGCCCGATCTCCGCGAACCGCGCCGTCGGCGTCACCGTCAGCGGATCCGGCTTCATCAAGTCGCGCACATGCAGCTCCGCCAGCTGGTGGCGATAATCCCCTGCTCCCTTCCGCTTCAGGGCCTCGCTATAGATCGAGCGTTTCTCAAATCCGACCGACGTGTAACAGCCGACCACACAGGCCAGCATGAGCGGCAGGATGATTTGATAATCCAGCGTCAGCTCGAAAATCATAATGATCGCCATGATCGGCGCGTGCGTCGTGGCGGCGAGGAACGCCCCCATCCCGACCAGCGCAAAGGCGCTCGCATTAATCGTTAGGCCGAGCGGGAGATGTGCCGCCGCGATCCCGAATAAATAACCCAGGCTGGCCCCGACAAAGAGCGTCGGGGTAAAGACACCGCCGACCGCGCCCGAGCCGAAGGTCGCCGCCGTCGCCAGCACTTTGCTGAGCAGAATGATCGCCACCACCTGCCAAGCCCAGTTCCCGGCCAGGATCATGTTCACCGCGCTGTAACCGTTGCCGCACACTTCCGGATGAAACACCGCCAGCACCCCGA
This sequence comes from Chthoniobacterales bacterium, assembly GCA_051003415.1. GTDB lineage: Bacteria > Verrucomicrobiota > Verrucomicrobiia > Chthoniobacterales > UBA10450 > Palsa-1392. The sequence goes on from JBPCLI010000056.1 coordinate 26,348, forward strand.
CGATCGTGCCGCCCACCAGCATCTTGAGAAACACCGGCGCCTTCACCCGCCCGGCGAGCCGCTCGCTCGCGCTCAACAGCCGCAGAAACCACGGTGCCATCAGCCCAGCGAAGAGACCGAGCACGACATACGGCACTATCTCCCAGTTCGAGTTCAACTGGAAATGCGGGATCGTATAAATCGGATCGCTCCCGATGAAGCCCCGCACCGTCAGCGTCGCGATCACCGAGGCAAAAACGAGCGGCCCGAAGATTTCCATCGCGACCGACCCGAGCACGATCTCGGCGACAAAAAGCGCCCCCGCGATCGGCGCATTGTAAGCCGATGCGATACCGGCCGCCGCGCCGCAACCGACGAGCAAGCGCAACCGCGGCGTCGACCAATGCCGCACCCGGCCCGCGATCGACGCCACCAGCGAAGACAGCTGCACCAGCGGACCTTCCCGCCCGATCGACCCGCCCGAGGCGATCGTAAACATGGCCGAGAGACATTTCACGATACTGCGCCGGGTCGAGATCTTCCCGTCGCCCAGCACCACCGCTTCCATGTAGTCCGCCGTCGTCACGCCCCCGCGCCAACGCATTCCAAAATAAAGAACCAGTCCCGCGAGCAACCCGCCCACTGCGGGGATCGTCAGGCGCGCCCACCACGAGAGCGAGGTAAAGCTTTCCACCAGACCCGGGGTGGTGCTGCCGGTCATGATCTTGTGCAGCTCGCTCGTCAGGTAGCGAAACCCGATCGAAGTAAGAGCCCCGCCGAACCCGATCATCCCTGCCCAAGCGAGCGTGACCTGGAGGTCGCTCGGGTGAATCACCTCCGTGAACCAGACCCACCATTTCAGCCGGCGGACGAACCCGAGGTGCAGAGGCAGCGCGCCTTCGGGCGCATCGTGGGTCGACACGATTACGACCTGAGCCTATCCGCGCCAGCCGTCAACTCCTGTAGCCACGGCGCTCTCCGTCGCCGTGCCCCGCCCAGCGCCTCAACAGAGTGAGGCGGCTACAAAATGAGGCAGCTACGTCGCCATCCCCTCTGTAGCCACGGCTCTCTGTAGCCGTGCCCAAGCCGAAAAGCAGAAAGGCCTGCCGCATAACACGACAAGCTCGACTCAGCCACAGGGGCTGGCGTTTACCTACGGCGCCAGCTGCTACACCGGGCTGCTCCACGGGCCCGGCCTCCCATCGCCCCAGGCTTGGGCGCCTACGAGGATAACTGCGACATAGACCTTAGGCCGTCAGGCGGAGGGAGTGGGAAACGAACGAGTCAAATGCGCTAACCTCCACTTCCCCCATCTCCCGCAGATGCCGCTTGCCATGATAGCGGATGAAGCCTTCAATCCAGTCACAATAGGCCCGCTCCGCGTGTCTCTTCGAACAGTTTTTTCTGCTTGCCCGGCACAGCCGCGGCAGGTACAACATCCGGCATGAAAGGGTTTTTACCGTCCACCCACCCGGGAAGCAACCGGGTTATACAGATTTTATCTGCCTTTAATTACCTAATTTTGGGGCCGAATTCTCGTTAGATGACATCTGCCGTCACCACCAATGCAATGCGGAGACTCCAAGAGTGGTTTCACGCGCAATGCGATGGAGAGTGGGAACACGGCGAGGCCATTACCATCGAGACGCTCGACAATCCCGGCTGGACCATGAAGATCGCTTTGGAAGACACACGCTTGTCCGGCAGGCCATTTACTGAGGTTAAGCGTGATTACGACAGCGCGACTGAGTGGCTGACTTGTTTTCTCCGCGACGGGAAGTTTATGGGAGCCTGCGGACCACTGAAGCTCGAGGAGATGGTCGAAGTATTTTTAGCGTGGGCCGAAGAATCCTAGATCCATGCGCACCCTGTTGCCACGCCAGTCATCTAACGGGGCTGTCGAATAAGTAGGTTTGGAAGGGTGGATCGGGGACTTGAGTGACTAAGTCAGGAATGAGTGATTCGAAGAGGCAAAACTGAGCCAATCGGAGAAAAAGGCGCTCGGAGGTGAT
>JBPCLI010000057.1:0-25474 GCA_051003415.1 Chthoniobacterales bacterium
GAGATTAAAATGCGCCATGGGCAGACGGTGGAGCAGGCCGAGCGCGCGCAACCCGGAATCAACCGTCTGCTGATTGTCGCCTAGACGGCGGTAAACGCTGGAGAGGCCGAGAAAGGCGCGGGCGTTATCTTCATCCAGCGCAAGAGTCTTTTCGTAGGCGGCTTTGGCGTTCTGAAGCTGCGAAAGACGGAGATAGGCATCCCCAAGTTGCTGATGAATGCCGGCATTCTGCGGCGCTCCTTTTTCGGCTTCGAGCAGGGCGCGGAGTGCGCCTCCGAGGTCGCCCCGCGCCAACTTCACCCGCGCCCAAAGCAATTTGCCGCCGGCCGTATCGGGCTCGTTCTCGTCCGCGATCGCGCAGAGCAGGCGCTCCGTCTGCGCGAGATAACCGGCCTGGAAATAGCAGCTCGCCAGTTGATTCAAAAACCGATCTTCCCAAGGCCGCCGCCTAACGATCTCTTCGAGGAGGGGACGCGCTGCTTCCGGCTGTCCCTTCCAAAGCAGGGTGCGGGCGACGTTATACTTACTCTCGATCTCGGCGGACTCCGCCGCTTTCTCTTTATCCGCACCGGGATCTTCGATGTAACCCAAGGCGGCGAACTGCTCCATGAGTTCGTTGGCCTGCGCCGGGTCGAGTGGCTGGTCGCCACGGTGCATGCCACTCTCGCCTTCCACCTCTTCCCAAGTAGGGATGGTCTTGACCTTCAGAGTTTCCTCGAAGGCCTCAAGCAACGGCCGGCCGTCCATGTCCTGGCCGATGGGAAGATCAAAGAGGGTCAGAACGGTCGGCGCGATATCGATCAGGCTTGCCCCGTAGATGCGCTCATCCCGTTTGATGCCCGCACCTGCCATGACAAAGATGCCGTATTGCCGATGCCACGCCGCGGGCCCGGCCGGTTCGCGCGGGGTTCCGCGCGGGCGCTGCGAGCCGGATTCAAAACCGTGATCCGAGCAAAGGATGACAGTCGTCTCCGGCCCGGCGAGTTCGAGCAAGCGCTCGAGCATCATGTCATGAAAGCGGTAGGCGCCTTTCACGACGTCTTTAAACATTTGGAAGTCTTCTTCCTTGATCCACTCCAGCTTCGGCGGGTGGTAAGCCATGAAGGCATGGGAGAAATGGTCGATCCCATCGTAATAAACCGCGGTGAAATCCCACGGCTCGCTTTCCATGAGCGCGGTCGCGACAGCGTGAACCGAAGCATTATCACTCAAGATCTTGGCAAAGGAACTGAGGCGCTTGTCTTTCTTCTGGTCGATCTTGGCCGCCTCGGGGACGAAAGGCAGAATGTGCGCTTCGGTCAGTTCGTTAGGGAAGACCTTGAAACGCGCCAGCTCTGATCCCCTCTCCGGCGGGTGGATCGCACCTTTGGGAAAAGTCCAACCCTTCTCCGGATCGCATTTCACTCCGCCAAAGGCGTTAGTCACGACGGTACCATTGATCGGCTCCGCCGGATGACTGGCCCACCAGCCGACGACGTTACTCCTAAGTCCGCTCTGGCTTAGAATATTCCAAAGCGCCTTACACTTACGCGACGTGCTGGTGTAAGGCCGGGCGCCGCCGTTGACCGGGTCGGGCTCGATGAAGCCGTGAATCCCGTGCTTATCGGCAAACTTCCCGGTCGCCACCGAATTCCAGAGCATGGGGGATAAAATCGGCTGCAGCGTCGCGAGGTTGCCCATGACTCCGCGGTTGATGAAGGCGTCGAGGGTCGGCATCAGCCCTTCCTCAAGCAGCGGGGTGATGTGTTCCCAATCGGCCGCGTCCCAGCCGATCAACAGCACTTTGCGACGGTTAACTTTTTCACTCATAAATGGAGAATGCGTTAAGCAATGCTGGGGGAAAAATTGCCGGCAGCTGCAGTTCGCGAAAATGCTAACGCCATTTCCACTCTATCGGCAACGGCGACAAATTACGGTCCGAATCGTGACCGACTCCGCTCTTCCCGTTTCAAACCGCGGCCTAACGCCGCCTGAACATTTGCCGTTGGCATTGGGGGTGTGAGTGGCTAATCTGGCCTCGTGTTTTTGCGAACTGGAAGCGTCATGATCCTTTGCCTGCTCGTCGGCCAGGCCTTGGCGGCGCCAAAAGCGAAGCCTTCGCCGTCCGCGGCGGCCGCGGCGGCGACCGCCAACGCTCCAGGCTCTCCCCTTTCTCCAGCGGAAATGGCGGGGGCGATCAAAACCGATGCGCTCACTATCCCAACTCCCGGCGAACTTTTCACGGCGCTCGGCAAACCCGCCAAGCCGGATTGGGCCTCGCGGTATCGCGGACCGATCGCGATGAATTACAAGACCCGGGCTCAGATCGCGCTCAATCTCGGCGGGTTGATCGCCGACGGCTTCATCGCGGTCGAGGCGCAGGACACCCAGCAGGTCAAGAATATCGGCGGTGACGTTGTGAAGCTGGCGAAGGCACTTGGGGTGAGCGAAAACATCCTGGCGCGCGGGAACAGCATCAACCAATTCGCTGAGAACGATGAGTGGAGCGCGCTCCAGGAGGAACTGGAAGCGACCCAAAACGAAGTCAAAGCCTCCATGCAATCGCATCGCGACCAGGATCTGGTCATCCTCGTTAGTCTGGGTGGCTGGATTCGCGGCACCCAGGTGGTGGGCGGGGTGGTGGCGAAAAATTATGACGAGCGGCTCGGCCAGATCTTACGCCAGCCGGAGCTGCTCCGTTTTATCCGCTCGAAGATCAGCCAGATTTCACCTGATCTGCAGAACGATCCGCTTGTTAAGAGCGTCAACAATCAGCTCGGAACGATCGAGCAAATCGTCGCCAAGCCTTTCGGCCAGGCGCTCTCCGCCCCTGAGATCTCGCAGCTGAACGACCGGATCAACCAGGTCATGAAGGAAATCCAGAAAAAGGATTGAAGATGCGCCGCCTCTCCAGTTTTTGCCTAACGATCCTGGCCGCGCTGGCGATTGGCGGACCCGCCCTCGCCGAAACCGACCAGGAAGTCGCCGCCCGAGGAGTCGCCCTCGACCTGGCCGGCGCGTTCTCGAACGATGGCTTCAAGCTCCGCGACGGGCACTGGACCGGCACCCTCGCCCCCGGCGAGAGCAAAGTGGTCGCGGTCAATCTTTACGCGGGGAACGAGTACTGGTTTTCCGCCGGCGCGACCGACAAGGGAAAAAAGGTCACGGTCGAAGTCTTTAATGAAAAAGGCGAGCCGGTCGCAGGAGAAAAATTTAATTCCGGCACGAAAGCGGCTTCCGGAGTGGTTGTGGAAAACAGCGGCCAATATTTTACCCGGGTGCGACTGGACGAGGGTGGACCAGCGGGCGTTTGTTTCGTCTATAGCTACAAATGAAAACGCGTCATCTCCTCCCATTGGCCGCGGCTTCGTTGCTTGCGGCCGGTTGCGCCTCGTCTGGCAAACCGAAGGTTTTTTCCGGTGGGACCGACACTTGGTTCGCGGTCGCAACACACCAGACGCCCTTTTATAAATACGGCCCGCAGCAGGGCAGCGGTCCGGATATGCAACTGGCGCACGACTCGATCATGAAGGTGATTCGGCCGTCGTTCGGTTACGTGAAAGTAGAATTGCAGGATGGCGAAAGCGGCTACGTCGCGAGTGAAGACATCCGACCGGCGGAGCCGACCCTCGTGGCGGCAAAGCTCGCGCCGCCGGAAGTGACGACTCCGAACCTCGCCAGCCACACCGAACAAGGGGAACAGTTCGGCCTCAATTCCGATGATCCGCGCCTCGTCGCGCCGCCCGAGCCGCTCCCGGAAGCAGCTCCAACGCCGGATTTCCGCTACGAACCGGCGCCGCTGGATAACCAACCGGCGCCGCTGGATAACTATTAGGCGCTCCCCGGGTCATTCATCGCAGCTGGCTTCCCCACCGCGTTAGGCTTGCACCCAGGCAGGCCTTTGGGATAAACAGCGCGCTTGGCGTCGGGCCGTCCCTCGCGCAAGATGCAGCCTTTCGCCGCCACCGCGTCATGATTTCATTGCAGATCTTCTTCGAGGGCAACGTCCAGGGCGTCGGCTTTCGCTGGTCGGTGAAACGGGTAGCCAAGGGTTTCGACGTCGTCGGCTGGGTGCGCAATCTGCCGGACGGCCGCGTCGAGTTGCAGGCCAGCGGCGAGGAACCGGAGGTGCGCGCCTTCGTCGAGGCGATCGGGCAAAGTGAATTGCGCGCGCACATCCGCCTACAAGCCGAGTGCGCACTCACCGAGACGCCGTCCGCACGCGGTTTCGAAATTCGCCATGACTGAACCCGCGGTCACAGTCCAGAACCTGACGAAGGTTTTCCCGATCCCTTTCCGGCGCAGGAAGCTGGTCGCGGTCCACGGGTTAAATCTAGAGGTCGCTCCCGGCCAGGTTTACGGGCTGCTCGGGCCTAACGGATCGGGAAAAAGCACGACCCTGAAAATCATTCTCGGCCTGGTCACCGCCAGCGCGGGGACAACGAAGATCTTCGGGCGCGATAGCCGCGAAGTCGGGAGCCGGGAAGCGGTCGGATTCTTGCCCGAGAATCCCTATTTCTACAAATACCTAACGGGCGAGGAGACGCTCCGATTCTATGGGAAACTCTGCGGTCTGCGCGGAAAGAAGCTGCAGGCTCGGACTAACGAGCTGCTCGATATCGTTAGTCTGGAGGACGCCCGCGACCGGCGGCTCGGCGGCTACTCCAAGGGCATGCTCCAGCGCATCGGCCTGGCCCAGGCGCTCATCCAGGAGCCCAAGCTCGTGGTGCTCGATGAACCCACCGCCGGCGTCGATCCGGCAGGCTCGCGCCAGATTCGCGACCTGGTTCTCGATCTCAAGAAGCGCGGCATCACGGTTCTGCTTTCTTCCCATCTCCTCGCCCAGGTGCAGGAGATCTGCGACCGGGTCGGAATCCTGGCCCACGGGGTCCTCGTTAGGGAAGGCCGGGTCGAGGATCTCCTCGCGATCGAAAACCAGACCGAACTCATCCTCGAAAACGCCACTCCCGAGGTTCTCGCGCAAATCTCTGCCCTCCTCGAAAAATCGAACACCCGCCTCGTCGAGCAACGCCAGCCACAGACCACGCTGGAGGGCTTGTTTCTGGAGGCGACGAAATCGCCTAACGACAAGTCCGGATCTTAAATGATGCCTGAAACCAGACATCGCGCGTTTTCGCTCGCCAGGATTGCCGCGATCACCGGCAACACTTTCACCGAACTCGTCCGGCTGAAGGTCTTCTATTTCCTTCTCATCTTTGCCTTGCTCCTGATCGGCAACTCGCTCTTCATGGCCCGGCTCAGTTTCCAGCAGGAATTCCAGGTTTTGAAGGATGTGTCGTTAGGCGCGATGAGCATCTTCACCTCCCTCCTCGCGATCGTGGCCACGGCTCAGCTCCTGCCGCGCGACCTGGAGGATCGCACTATTTACACCATTCTAGCCAAGCCGGTCCCTCGTTACGAATACCTCATCGGCAAGCTGGCGGGCGTTCTTCTTCTCCTCGGCCTCAGCATCCTCGCGATGAGCGCGCTTTTCCTCGCCGTCCTTTTCCTGAGGGAGCATATGCTGATCAGCGAAACTCTGAGCGAGACGGCTGGCCAGCGCCCCGAACAGGTGCAGGCCGCTCTTCGCACTCTGCACGAATCGGCCTTCAACACCAACCTCTTCCCGGGCATCGCGGTCATTTATCTTAAGGCCGCCCTCCTCGCCGCCCTCACCCTTTTCATTTCCACCTTCGCTTCCTCCAACATCTTCACCATCCTGGTGATGGTTTTCATTTATTTCATCGGCCATCTCCAGGCCACGGCCCGCGAATACTGGCTCCAGGAACACGGCGGCGGTTGGCTGGCGAAGACTTTTCTCGCGCTCGTCGCCCTCGCCTTTCCCGACCTCCAGCTTTTTAACCTGGTCGACGATATCGTCGCCGGGACCGCCATCCCGATGGCGCTCTTTGCCCAGACTGCGGCTCTCGGTTGCGTCTATACCTCGATCTATCTTTTCTTCGCCTGGGTCTCCTTTCACTGGAAAGAGCTATGATCCGCGGAGCCATCGTGGGCGCACTTCTCCTTCTCTTCGGCGCGCTCCGCCTGCCGATCGAAAGCCGCCTCACCGAGCGACATCGGATCGCTTATTTTCACGAGGCGCGGCTCGGACTCGATCTCCGCGAACAAATTGGTCAGCTTGGTTTTCTCGCCGCGCTGAGCGGATTTCGCTCGCTGGTGGCGGACGTCATTTTCATCCAGGCCCATGTCGCCTGGGAACGAACGGAGTGGGGACGCGTGCTTCTTCTCTTCCGGGAAGCGACCACGCTTCAACCGCGCTCGATTCTATTCTGGGACATGGCCGCCTGGCACATGGCCTGGAATGCCAGCGTCGCCGCGCTCCATGATCGCTCCTTGCCTAACGACCTCATGCGGCGCAAGGCGCAGCGCGAATACATCGACCTCGGGAAGGATTTCCTCGAGCGCGGGATCAAGAACAACCCGGACCGCCCGCAGCTCGACGAATCGCTCGCCCGCCTTTACAAAGAAAAACTCCAGAACCACGCCGCCGCCGCCCAATACTACGCACGCGCGGCGGCCCTCCCTGGAGCGCCGGAGTACGACCAGCGTTTCGCCGCCTACGAGCTCTCGTATGCCCCCGGCCACGAAGGCGAGGCCTACCAGAAACTTCGCCGGCTTTACGATCTCGGGGAGCACGAGCGGCTGCCCACCCTTCTCAGCCGATTGAAAATTCTCGAAGAAAAACTGCAAATTCCGTTGTATGAGCGCATCCCCGGGAAAGAAAAGTAATCTTGTCACCGATGCGTTTCGCCATTCTCAGCGACATCCATTCCAATCTCGAAGCCCTCGAGGCGGTCTTGGATGATGCCAAAGCCCAGGGCTGCACGAACTTCGTCTGCCTCGGCGACATCGTCGGCTACAACGCCAACCCGAAAGAGTGCCTGAAAATTATCCAGGACCTCGAATGCCCGGTCGTGAAGGGAAATCACGACGAGCAGGTCTCGATCGTCAGCACGACCGAGGGGTTCAACGAGCTGGCCGAGGAAGCAATCGACTGGACCCGGGCGCAACTGACGAATGACGAGAAGGCGTGGCTGGCCGATCTTCGCCTAACGAGGCAAGTGCGCGACTTTACGATCGTCCACGCCACCCTCGATACTCCCGGCCAGTGGGGCTACGTCTTCAACGATCTTGACGCCAGCGCCAGCTTCACCTACCAGCACACCTCGCTCTGCTTTTTTGGCCATACGCATTGGCCAACCGCGTTCGTGCGCGAGGACAACGTGCGCCGAATAACCGTCGGGCAAGTCATTCTCGCCCCCGGGAAACGATATTTCATCAATCCTGGCAGCATCGGCCAGCCGCGCGATCGCGATTGGCGCGCCGCCTACTGCATCCTGCACGCCGACCGCCAGCTGGTCGAGGAACGCCGGGTGAAGTATGACCTCGAGACCGCGCAGCGAAAAATTCGCGCGGCCGGTTTGCCCGACCGACTCGCCGACCGTCTCGCGGTGGGACGCTAAGATGATTGCTGATGCTGATTTCTGATTTCTGATTGCAAATCACCCCGACGAACCGCGGCGATGAAGTCAGCAATCAGCGATCAGCAATCTGCAATTCGCTCGTTTCTCATCATCAAGCCGAGTTCGTTAGGCGATATTGTTCATACCCTGCCTGCCGCCGCACTGCTGCGCGACGCTTACCCCGAGGCGGACATCACTTGGGTGATTAATCCGGAATGGGCGCCGCTTCTGCGTGGCAACAGGAGCGTTGACCACGTTCATATTTTCCCGCGGGGCGATCTCGGTGGCTTTGGCATGTCGAAACATCTCCGGCCCTGGTTGCGCGAAGTCGGCCAATTGCGTCCCGACGTCGCCTTCGATTTTCAGGGTCTTCTCCGCAGCGCGCTCATCGGGAAAATGAGCCATCCCCGGGCCTTCTACGGAATGAGCGACGCGCGCGAAGGAGCGACTCTCTTCTATCAGCAGACCGCACCAGTCGATCGTCAGGCGCACGCCGTCGAACGTTACCTTTCGCTCGTCGAAACTTTCGGCGTCCCGATCGCGCGGCCCTTGCGCTTCCCACTTCCCAGCGGCGATCACGTCGATCGTTTCGATGAAGACGAGCCCTTCGTGCTTCTCCATCCCTTCGCGCGCGGCTGGAAGAAGTCGCTGAGCGACCTGGCGGTCGAAGAATTCTGCCACGCTCTCGCGCCGCGTCGCGTGATCATCGTCGGCCGGAGCAAGCGCGCCCTGCCCGTGCCCGGCAACTGCGTCAACCTGCTCAACCACATCACCATCCTGCAACTCATCTGGCTGATTCGCCGGGCATCCTTCACCGTCAGTGTCGACAGCGGCCCGATGCATATCGCGGCTGCGCTTTCGGACCGCCTCATTTCCATCCACACTTGGAGTAATCCGAGGAAAGTGGGACCTTACAATCAAGACGCCTGGGTTTGGAAAAACGGCGATCTTCTCCGCGTTCGTGATCTCGCTCCGCCGTCGAAGCCTGATAAAGGTCGCCCCTTCCGCCCGAAAGACGTGAAGACTATTCTCCCGCTGGTTCTATCTCAGCGCCCGTAAACCCGCACTGATTGCAAACGATTGCCGAGCGCCGCGGTAATCGATAGGATCGCGCCCATGTCTCTCTCGCCGCCGACCGTCGCGCCGTTACCGAGAGCCCACGGCTTTCTCGCTTTCCTTCGTTCGGAATATCCGCTCTTCGTCGGCTTGGCAACCGCGGTCATTTTTTACACGACGGGTGATGCACTGACCGAGAATCTTGCCGATCCGCGCCTGCTCTCTGCGATTTTTCTCTGGCTCTTCGGAGCGGTTCTTTGGTCCGCCATCTCGGTCGTGCGACATGCCGATTACCTGGCGATCAAGTGCGGTGAACCATACGGCACTCTGATCCTGACTCTCGCAGCCATCACCATCGAGGTGATGATGATCTCGGCCACGATGCTGCATGGCGCGAACAATCCGACGCTGGCGCGGGACATGATGTTTGCCGTTCTCATGATCGCGCTCAATGGATTGATCGGCCTGTCGCTGCTGCTCGGCGGTCTGCGCCATCGCGAGCAGAGTTATAACCTCAAAGGCACCAATGCTTACCTCAACGCAATCATGGCGCTCTCAGTGCTCGGGCTGGTTCTGCCGAATTTCACCACCTCCATGTCGGGGCCGAATTTGTCGCGCGTTCAGGAGATCTTTCTTGCCGCCAGTTCCCTCATTCTTTACGGCATTTTTCTTCTCATCCAAACCATGCGCCACAGCCAGTTCTTCGTGGAAATGGGCGGCACGGCGGACGCTGGCCACGCCGGGCATGAGACTGTCGCGATGCGCTCCGGCCTTTATCATACGGTGCTCCTTGTTCTCTATCTGATCGCGGTCGTCCTCTTGGCGGAGAAATTCGCCATCCCGCTGGACATCGGCATCGAGCGGTTCGGGATGCCGCAGGCGCTCGGCGGTGCGATCGTCGCCGCGCTCGTCCTCGCGCCGGAAGCCTTAAGCGCCATCCAGGCAGCGCTCACGAATCACCTGCAACGGTCGGTCAACATTCTCCACGGGTCCGTTCTTGCCTCGATTGGTCTGACCATTCCGGCCGTTATTGCGATCGGGCTGATCACCCACCGGCAAGTCTCGCTCGGGCTGCAGGGGGGGAATCTGCCGCTCCTCGTCCTCACCCTCGGGACGAGCGTCGTTACCTTCGCCAGCGGTAAAACCAGCGTCCTGCAGGGTTGTATTCACCTGCTGCTCTTTGGCGTCTTTTCCCTCCTGATTTTCTGCCCGTAGAGAAGAGGCATTTCCGGAACCTTGATTCTCACCTTCTGCACTTAGCCTCTGGCTGCGCCCGCGGAGGCGACGCACCTCCGCTTACGAGGCGCGCTGGCGGAGGAGAAATTCGGCCAGCGGCAGGTCCGCCGGATACGTGATCTTGAAATTAGGGGACTCGTTAGGCAAAAGAGCCACTTTACCGCCGACGCGCTCGACTGCCGAAATCTCGTCTGTCACTTCAATCCCAGCGGCAAAGACCGCGCGATGTGCCTTTACCAAAAGATCGCGCCGGAAAATCTGCGGCGTCTGAACCGCGTAGAGATCCGCCCGTTCCACTCCGCCGGTCACGAAACGGTCGCGATCGACGCGCTTTATCGTGTCGATCACGGGAGCGGCACTCGCCGCTCCGCCATGTTCGCGCGCGAGTTGAAAGATCTGCTCGATCAGTTCCGGCCTAACGAGCGGACGCGCGGCGTCATGTACCGCCACGAATTCTGCCGAGTCTTTCAGCTGTTCCAGGCCACAACCAACCGAATCCTGCCGCCGCGCCCCACCGGGAATGACCGCCGAGACTTTTCCGAAGTCTTCACTCTCAACAATCTTTTCATACTGGGAGAGCCGCTCCGCGCGCCCGACGAGAATGATGTCAGTGACAGACTCGGTTTTTTCGAAAGCGGCGATCGAGTGGGCCACGACTGCCCGGCCGTCAAGCTGAGCGAGGAGCTTATCGAAACCCATTCGCTGACTGCTCCCGCCGGCGACGATGATCGCGGTGAGCATGACGGCACTGATCAGGCGAGCTGCCTCTGCACTTCCTGGCTGAGCGTCTTGCCGTCGGCGCGACCGGCGACTTTCGGGCCGAGCGCTTTCATGACGGCGCCCATCTGCGCGCGCGAAGTGGCACCGACTTCCGCGATCGTTTCCCGAACGAGCCGCGCGATGTCGTCCGCGCTCATCGCTGCCGGGAGGTAGTTGTTCAAAATCGCAAGTTCGCCTTTTTCCTTCTCAGCCAGCTCGGCTCGGCCGCCTTTCTCAAAGCTCTCGATCGAGTCCTGGCGCTGTTTGACTTGTTTGCGAATGACGACCGTCGCTTCTGCTTCGTCGAGCTCGCCTTCCGCTCCCGACTTTTCGATCGCGGCATACTTGAGCGCGGATTTCAGCATTCGGAGAACCCCCAGTTTGGCCGCGTTTTTGGCCCGCATCGCGTCTTTTAGGTCGGAATCAATTTGTTGGGCGAGGCTCATCAAGTGATTTCGTTAGGCGACAGCCAGTTCCCGGGGCGCGGCGATCGCCGGCCGGAAAGCAGCCGCCTGCGGAAGCGCGGACGCGATTTCGATCCAGCCGGCCTCGTCGAAGAACCAGACGCGCCGGTCGAGTTTTACAAACACTGCCTGGTTGGCGGCGAAACCGACCAGCGGTAGAAAAATCTCCGCGCTAAAGGCGTCGCCATGGTATCGGCCGACGCAGGCGATCGCATCCGTCGCGCAATCGATCAGGTCGATCTTCGTGCTCCGACCCGGCAGCGTTGTGCGCAGGCGGCGAAGATCGCCATTCCCGTCATGACCGAGAAGATAGAGCGAAGCACCCTCAGCCCGAAGTGGCTTGAGCGTGAAGGCGACATGCAGCCGCAGCTCGCCGCGGTCCCGCAGGAAGGAACGGATCGCTCCGTCGCAGGCGCGGACTGTTTTCCGATCGCTGATCACGAAGCGTTCCGGACGTTTCGCGTAGGCGAGAAAACGACGCCGCGAAAGGGCAACCTGGGTCACATGACAAACAATCGCGCGCCGCTTCATCTTTTTTTCCAGCGGACTGCTCAAAAGTTCGTGCGCTTCACGGGCAAAAGATTGGCTGGTGCCATGGACCAGATAATGGAGCTGGGTCATCGCTTGCTGGCGCGGCAGGTAGTCGTCGACCGCAATCCCAAGAAGCACGGCCAGTCCGCTGTGATCGGGATGCGTGTCGGCGGCGGAGGGCATGAGCAGATGGGTCGGCTCCCATTCGGAGATGACATTAGCGAGAGTTCGCAGCGTTTCGTCGCAGCCTTCGAGCAAGAGATCAGTCACGCCTTGATCGGGCAGGGAGAGGAATTCCACACTCTCCGCCTCTACGCCAAGAGTGCGCAGAGCTGCCAGCGCCTCCGCTTGGCGTCGCAGGCCCCAGCGGCGGCGGTCGTTTTCCCGTATCCGCACCTTGCCTTCGAGCACCCGCTGCGGCCAACAGTTCCGCTCGCCGTCAGTCGCATAAACCACCCGCACCGCCGCGCCGGCCGCGACGGCACGCTGCAGGAAGACACCCGTGGCGAGGGACTCGTCGTCCGGATGCGGGGTGAAAAGCATGACGCGCGAACGCGAATTCAGAGGCGGCAGGTTCATTTGGGAATCCCGGTCTTACCAGAACTAATCGTTAGTGCAAGTCGGGATGGTCTCGCTAAAAGACACGTTTCGGCGCTCAGGCCTGCTTGCAAAAGTCGAGATCGCGCAGCTTCTCGACGCAACTTTGCAAAGACGCGACGTCGCTCACAGAGATCACTTCGGTGCCTTTCCGCGTCCGCTGGAGCAACCCCGCGAGGACCCCGCCCGGTCCGAGCTCGAGAAAAAGATCGCAGCCCATCTCCAGCATCCGCTCCATGCACTCGGTCCAGCGAACCGTCCCGGTCACCTGTTCCTGCAGGGTGTGGCGAATTTCGTCGGCCGATTCCACTCGGTTGCCGTTCACATTGCTGATGATAGGAAAGGACGGTTTTTGCAAAACAATCCATTTAAGTGCTTCGCCGACTTCGAGGTAGGCACTTTCCATGAGTCGTGAATGATAGGCGCCTGCCACGTTCAGGAGGGTGGCTCGACGGATACCGTGTTCTTTGGCCAAACCGACCGCGGTTTCGACTTTCGCCCTTTCCCCCGAGATCACGATCTGCCCCGGAGAATTCAGATTCGCAACGTCTACGTCCGCAGCGGCAGCCAGCCCTCGGACAACGGTCTCGTCGCCGCCGATCATCGCCGCCATCGCGCCGGAGGTCGCCTCGCAGGCCGCTTCCATGAAACGACCACGCTGCTCCACAAGTCGCAGCCCTGCCTCAAACGCATACGTCCCGGCGGCAGCGTGCGCGGTCCATTCGCCCAACGACAACCCGGCCGCGGCCGTGATGGGCAGCTCGCCCGCAATCTCGCGCAGGACGCTCATGCAGGCGAGACCGTGCACATAGAGCGCCGGCTGGCAGTTGGAAGTACGGGTCAATTCCTCGATCGGCCCCTGCCACGCGATCTCGCTCAAGTTGCGCCCCAGAACTTCATCGGCTCGCTCAAACAAATCGGCGGCCTCGGGAAATTCTTTGGCCAGATCGTGGCCCATCCCAACGACCTGTGCGCCCTGGCCTGAAAAAAGAAGTGCGATTTTTCGGCTCATCAGTGTTGCTCACAGCACAATCAAAATGGCCGGTTGGCAATCGGAATTCGTCACGGCGTCTCGTACGAAGGTCGCGGCTACAGGTCGAAGTTCAGGCTCGGAAATGCGTCGCAAGCTAACGATTCCGCGACAACAGCCACTCGAGGAGAATGATGCCTGAGAGAAACTGAAGTTCCATCATTGGCAGGGCGAGCAGTTGACGAACGACCGCTTAGATCATCGACCATTAAACCCGCCGTAAAAGCGGGCATTTTGCACTTGCACCCTCCCCTCTCATCGCGAGCGTAGCGACACCGATCATGGCCGACTCGACGACCCGCGCAATCGAAGCGCCCGATCCCCTCGCCCGCACCCTCCAGGCGCAAGCCGAGGCCGCGCCTAACGACGATCTGATTGGCGAGAAGATGATTCTCAACATGGGGCCGTCGCACCCTGCCACGCACGGCGTCCTGCGGCTTGTGCTCGAACTCGATGGCGAGTTGGTGACAAAGGCGACGCCCGATGTCGGTTACCTGCATCGTGGCGACGAGAAGATTGCTGAGAACATGCAATACAACCAGTTCGTGCCCTATACGGACCGGCTGGATTATCTCGCCCCGCTCGCGAATAACGTCGCCTACGCGCTCGCGGTCGAGAAGCTGATGGGATGGGAACTTCCGCCGCGCGGGAAAGCGATCCGCGTCATCTGTTGTGAAACGGCGCGACTTTCGGCCCATTTGTTAGGGTTGGGCGCGATGGCACTCGATCTCGGGGCGATGACCGTTTTCCTCTACACCTTCAGCGAACGCGAGAAGCTCTATAATCTGTTCGAACTCCTTACCGGCGCGCGCTTCACCACTTCCTATACGAGGGTCGGCGGACAGATTCGCGATTTGCCTGAGACTTTTATTCCGCAGCTGGAAACTTTCCTCGACGGCTTCATCCCGCAACTCGATGAGATCGACAACTTGCTCACTCGCAACCGCATTTTTGTCGATCGCACGCGCGACGTCGGGGTAATCACGAAAGATCGGGCCATTGCCTACGCACTTTCCGGCCCAAATCTCCGTGGCAGCGGAGTCGAGCACGATCTGCGGCGCGCGCATCCGTATCTCGATTACGAACAATATGATTTCGAAATCCCGGTCGGGAGCGCCGGCGACAGTTACGATCGTTACCTCGTGCGGATTGAGGAAATGCGGCAAAGCGTGCGCATTCTCCGGCAGGTGATCGATAAGCTGCCTCCCGGTCCGATCAATGTCGTCGATTGGAAAAACATGCTCCCGCCCAAAGCGCGCGTGATGACGAAAATGGAGGAGCTGATTCACCACTTCATCGTCGTCACCGAAGGCCTCGACGCGCCCCCGGGCGAAGTCTATTTCGCGGCCGAAAATCCGAAGGGCGAGCTTGGGTTTTACATCAACAGCAAGGGCGGCGGCGTGCCGCATCGGCTGAAGATCCGCGCCCCCTCCTTCGTGAACCTGAGCATCTTGCCCGAGCTTCTTCCCGGCAGCATGATGAGCGATGTCGTCGCCATCCTTGGCAGTCTGGACTTCGTAATGGGAGAATGCGACAGGTGAAAAACTTATGAAAAACAAAACCCAGCTCCTCGGACTTCTCTTTGCCGCGCTCGCGCTCCTCTCGTTAGGCGCGTGCAATCGGGACACGCTTTCCGGCTCCAAGTTGACGAGTGCGAATTACGACCAGGTCACCCTCGGAATGTCGAAGGCACAGGTCGAAACCATCCTCGGCGCGCCGACCAGCGCGGAGACAAAGGACGTGGTCATCTTCAAGAAGACCACCTATCGCTACGAGGAAGGGAAGAAGTTCGCCCTGATCACTTTCAAGAATGACGAAGTGGACAGCAAGGACACGAACCTGGGACGCGAGCCTTAAGAGGGTAGCGCAAGCCTCCAGCTTGCCCGAACAAATGCGCAACCTGGAAGGTCGCGCTACCTTCGCACGATGAAAAAGCTTTCCAGCCTTCAATTTCTTAGCCTGCTCATGGCGGCCGTTCTCGTCTGCACCGGCTGCCACGGTAAACGCCTAACGAGGGCGAACGTGGACGAAGTTGCCCAGGGAATGAGCCGCAAACAGGTCGAATCGATTCTCGGTCCGCCCACCTCGGTCGATAGCACCAACCTGCTCGTCGCGAAAAAGGTGACCTACGTCTATCAGCAGAGCGGCGAGTCGGTCACGATTGTCTTTTTCAACGACGGGGTCTCTTCGAAAGAGAGCAACCTTCACGAGTAGCCGTCATCCGTGGAGGCGACGATGACGACCAGCGTTCCGGCCGACGTGGAACGCAAAATGGATGAAGCAATTGGCCATTACCCGGCTGACCAGAAACGGAGCGCCTCGCTCCCGCTCCTCCATCTTTGGCAGGAACATTTCGGGTTCATCAGCGACGAGGCGGTCACCTGGATAGCGGCCAAACTCGGGCTCGAGCCGATCAATATTCTCGAGCTCGTCACGTTCTATCCGATGTTCCGGCAGTCGCCTGCCGGACGGAAACATATTCGGGTTTGTCGCACGCTCAGCTGCGCCATGGCTGGGGCCTATCCGTTAATGGAAAACCTCGCCAGCCTGACGAAGATCGATCGCCACCATCAATCCGCGGGAATGCACAACCCGGTGTTTGTTAGTCCGGACGGCGAATACAGCATCGAGTTTGTGGAATGCCTCGCGAGCTGCGGGACGGCGCCGGTCTGCATGCTCGATAATGATCTGCGCGAAAACGTCGCCCCGGGATCCGCCGCCGAACTTCTCGCTTCTGACTCATCTTCCAGGACACAGCATCCTCCTCCCCACCCCCTCGAGCGCCGCCTGATCTTTCAAAATATCGGACGCGAGGGTTATACGACCGACATCGATTGTTATCTGCAGAGCGGCGGTTACGAGCAGCTCAAGGCCGCGGTGAAAATGAGCCGCCCCGAAATCGTGAACGAGGTAAAGACTTCGGGCTTGCGTGGTCGCGGCGGCGCCGGGTTCCCCTGCGGTGTGAAGTGGAGTTTCATTAAACCGGACGAGCAGAAGCCAGTCTATCTCATCTGCAACGCCGACGAATCCGAGCCGGGGACCTTCAAGGATCGCTACATCATTCACCAGGACCCGCATCAGTTGATCGAAGGAATGTTGATCAGCTGTTTCGCGCTCAACGTCCACACCGCTTACATCTACATCCGGGGCGAATTCCCAGAAGGCGCGAAGATCCTCCAGAGCGCGATCGAAGAAGCACGCGCTCATAATTTCCTCGGCAAAGACGCGCTCGGCCTCGGTTTCGACGTCGAGATTTACATCCACCGCGGCGCCGGCGCCTATATCTGCGGTGAGGAAACCGGCCTCATCGAATCGCTTGAAGGCAAGCGCGCCTATCCGCGGATCAAGCCCCCCTACTTCCCCGCCGTCCTCGGCCTCTACATGTGCCCGACAATCGTGAACAACGTCGAGACGCTCTGCCACGTGAAGCACATCATCGCGATGGGCGGCGCAGAATACGCGCGCATCGGACGGCCGAACAATACCGGCACCCGCATCGTCTGCGTCAGCGGCGACGTCGTTAGGCCGGGCTATTTCGAAATCGAAGTCGGCGCTCTCACCATGGGCCAGGTGATTAACGAAATGGCCGGCGGACCGAAACCGGGCCGCAAAATCAAGGCGGTCATTCCCGGTGGCAGTTCCGCTAAGGTTTTGCGCGCGGGCGACACCTTCAAACTGAAGGACCGTGAAGTTTCGCTCGAGGAAATCCCGATGGATTTCGATTCGTTAGCCGCGGCCGGTTCGATGGCCGGCTCGGGTGGCGTCATCGTCCTGGACGACGAGCGCGACATGGTCTGGGCGCTGAATAACATCAACGAATTCTACGCACACGAGAGTTGCGGCCAGTGCACCCCTTGCCGCGAAGGCTCGCTTTGGATGAAGAAAATCACCCAGCGCATGCTCGAAGGCGGCGGCGTGACGCAGGATCCTGCGACCTTGAAAAACGTCGCCGACAACATCGCCGGCCGGACTATCTGCGCCTTTGGCGAAGCCTGCGCCTGGCCGACGCAGAGTTTCCTGGAGAAATTCCCGGATGAATTTGCCGACCGCGCGCAAAAACCTGTGCCGCCGCCATTGCCGCCCGAGTACACATCGGAGGAATTGATCGGCGAATCGACCATTCCAACGGTCTCATTGGCCCACGAGCCCGGCTGGGAAAAAGCCGGTGCTGCCGGAACCGTATGAAAAGCAGAGAACGCCCAACAATGTGGGAGGGGCCTTTGTGCCCCGATCTCCGCACAAAGGCGGCTCCCACATTGGCCATCCACCATGCCTGATTCTCCATCAGCATCAGCTCCACAGATGTTCAACGTCCAGGTTAACGGCGTTTGGCATCAATTTCCCAAGGGCACGCGCTTAATCGAAGCCTGCGAGCAGGCGGGCAGCTACGTGCCGCGCTATTGCTATCACAAGAAGCTCTCCTCCCCCGGTAACTGCCGGATGTGTCTGATCGAAATGGGCATGCCGAAAATGGGGCCCGATCGCAAGCCGGTCCTCGCCGAAGACGGCAAACCGGAGATCAATTGGATGCCGCGGCCGCAGATCTGCTGCGCGACGGATGTCTCCGAAGGGCTCGGCGTTCGCACCCACTCGCCGCTGGTCGAGGAATGTCGCCGCGGCGTGATGGAATTTCTTCTCATCAATCATCCGCTCGATTGCCCGATCTGCGACCAGGCGGGCGAATGCCGGCTTCAGGAATTCAGCGTCGAGTACGGCCGCCAAGATTCGCGCTTCCTCGAGCACAAAGTGAAGAAGCCGAAAAACGTCGAGCTCGGCCCGCGCGTCACGCTCGACGACGAGCGCTGCATCCTCTGCTCGCGGTGCATTCGTTTCTCGAAAGAGATCGCGCATGACGATGTCCTCGGCTTCGTCGACCGCGGCAGTCACACCGTCCTCACCGCGCATCCGGGCCGGCGACTGGAAAACAATTATTCGCTCAACACTGTCGACATCTGCCCGGTCGGCGCGCTTACCTCGGCGGATTTCCGCTTCAAGATGCGGGTCTGGTTTCTTAAGGAAACGAAAAGCTTTTGCACGAGTTGCGCGACGGGCTGTAACACGATCATCGGCACCCGCGAGGACCAAATCTTTCGCCAGACCCCGCGGGAGAACGACGCGGTCAACTCCTGCTGGATGTGCGACTACGGGCGGCTCAATTTCGATTATCTGCAAAACGAACGCCGCCTCCTCGAGCCCTTGGTGCGCGGGCAAAAGACACTCCAGCCCGCGACCTGGAAGCACGCGATCGAGATGGTCGCGGCGCAGTTGAAGCCATACATCGGCTGGCAGACCGCCATTCTCGCTTCCGGCCGGATGACGAACGAAGAGCTCTGGCTGACGAAGCGTCTCGCGAAATTGTTAGGCACGACCCTCATCGATATCGTCCCGCGGACCGGTCTCGGCGACGACATTCTGCTGAGCGAAGACCGCAACCCGAACACTAACGGCGCCCGTCTTCTTGGGATTGCATCCGAAGGCTTTAACAGCTTGGCCCAGATCAAGGAAGCGGTCTGGTCCGGCCAGATCAAGGCTCTCATTTCGTTAGGCGAAAATCCGATCCGCTGCGGAATCACGGCCGATTTCCTGCAGCGCCTGCCGGTTTACGTTGTGATGGACATTCTCTCGAACGAGGCCACCGGTTTTGCCAGCGCCGTTCTCCCGTCGTTAGGCTTCGCCGAGAAGCGCGGTTCGATGATCAACGGCAAGGGCCGCCTGCAACGGCTCAACCGCGCCGTGCGTGGCCCGGGTCAGGCGCGCGATGATTGGGAAATCTTGCGCGATCTCATCCAGGCGCTCGACGGTGGCAATGGGATTTACACGATCGAAGACATCTTCCGGCAAATGAGCGAAGCCATCCCGCAGCTCGCTGGGCAGACCTTGAGCCGGATCAGTGATCTCGGCGTGCAAGTGATGGATGTCGATCAAACTCCGGGACCTCCAGGGGAGCCCTCACAGGAAAAAGTGCAGAAACGCGAACGCGAGGGGCACCCGCAATGAGATCGACTCCGAAAGTGGCGCCAGCTCCGGGGAGCGCACGCGACTCGCGTGCTCAGTTCGGCGACTCGCCGAACTGTTCTTTTAAGAGCGGTGTCATTGGTCAGGTGCCGTTTGGCCGTCTTGGAAACCGAGTCTGTGTTGCCGGCGAGGCGCCGGCAACGGCACGCGAGTCGCGTGCGCTCCCCGGAGGGAACCCGACGCGGTAACTGGCGATGACCTTCTTCATCCTCACTTCGCTGCTCAAGATCCTGGGGATCGTTTTCCTCATTATCCTCCCGACGGTTTCCTACACCGTTTATGCGGAACGCCGGGTCAGCGCTCTCATTCAGGATCGGCTCGGACCAAATCGCGTCGGCCCGGCTGGTTTGTTCCAGCCCATCGCGGACGCGATGAAATTTATCCTAAAAGAGGACTTCACTCCCGCGAACGTAAACACTTTCTATTACTGGCTCGCCCCCTGTCTCGCGATGGTCCCGGCCATCATGACAATCGCGGTTGTGCCTTTCGGGAGCACCCTCCTCGGCGTCCCGATGGTCATCGCCGACATCAACGTCGGCGTTCTTTACGTCTTCGCCATCGCATCGTTAGGCGTGTATGGCATCGCCATCGCTGGCTGGTCCTCGAACTCGAAATATCCCTTCCTCGGCGGGGTCCGTTCCACTTCGCAGATGATTTCCTACGAGCTGTCGTTAGGCCTGGCCGTGATCCCGATTTTCCTTCTCGTCGGTCAACTCCGCCTCACCAGTATCGTGCAATACCAGATCGCAAACGGTTGGATGATTGCGCCGTTTATCGGCCACTGGACTGATCCCTGGAAATGGCTTCTCGCCATCCCGATGTTCATCTCGTTTGTCGTCTTCACGATCGCGATTTTCGCCGAGACGAATCGCCTTCCGTTCGATTTGCCCGAAGCCGAGACCGAACTGGTCGGCGGATATCATACGGAGTATGGCTCGATGAAATTCGCTCTCTTTTTCCTCGGCGAATACGCCGCCATGATCACCGGCTCCGCCATCATCGTGACGCTCTTTCTCGGCGGCTGGCATCTTCCGTTGCCGGGGTGGAACCATGCGAACGGTTTCCATTGGGTTCTGGTCAACGGCTCGCCCGAAGGCTGGCGCGGCGTGGTTGGCGGTCTCTTCAATATTTTCGTCTTTTTCGGCAAGGTCGCGGTTCTGCTTCTGGTTTTCATTTGGGTCCGCTGGACCTTGCCCCGTTTTCGTTACGATCAACTGATGCGCCTCGGCTGGGTCTTCTTTTTCGAGATCGCGCTCGTGAACATCTTCATCGCCGCAATCATTGTGGCCTACATGCCCGCCTGACATGTTTCCTTCTCCTGCTCTTGCTCCTAATCCTGATCCCGATTGCAGACTTTTGTCGCGTCGCTCGATCGCGATTGGGAGCAGGAGCAGGAGCAGGAGCAGGAGATAAGAATGGCCATCGTTGTTAAACGCCCGAATTTGAGCTGGTCCGAGAAGGTCTACCTTCCCGGAATCATTGGCGGCATGGCGATCACTTTTCGTCACCTCAAGAACATGCTCCTCGGCCGGACGAAAGTGACAATGCAATATCCCGAGCAGAAATGGGATAGCCACCTGCCCGATCACTACCGGGGCGCGCCGGCGCTGGTGAAAGACGAGAAGGATCGCGTTCGCTGTGTTGCCTGTCAGCTTTGCGAATTCATCTGCCCGCCGCGCGCGATCAAAATCGTGCCGGGCGAAATTCCGTTAGGCGACCGTTTTGCCAAGGTCGAGAAATATCCGGAGGAATTCGACATAGATATGATCCGCTGCATCTACTGCGGGATGTGCGAGGAGGTCTGCCCCGAGCAGGCGATTTTTCTCCGCAAAGATTACGCGATCACTGGTTACACCCGTGCGGAGATGGTGCATAACAAGGAGAAGCTGATCGAGATTGGCGGCGTCATGCACGGTTTGGTGCTGAAATGGAACGAAAAGAAATAGCGTTTCCCTGACGAAATCATGTCGCCTTTCTTCTTCTGGACCGCTTCCGCGCTCATGCTGGTCTTTGGCGCTGCGGTTATCATCAACCGGAACCCGGTGGCAAGCGCGCTCAGCTTGGTCGTTTCGTTTCTCGGGCTGGCGGCGCTCTTCATGGCGCTCGACGCGTTTTTCATCGGGATCATCCAGGTGCTGGTTTACGCCGGCGCCGTCATGGTCCTGTTCCTTTTCATCATCATGCTGCTCGATCTGCGCGCGGAAGAACGGCGCAAAATCAACTTTGTCGCCTTCGCCGGCGGCGTGGCCGTGGCGGTGATCTTTTTCGCCCAGCTTTACCTTGTGATCGGACATCTGCGGCAGGCGAAGCTGCCCTTTCCTGCCATGCCGGCCGCGCCCCACGACGACGTCCACAGCGTCGGTCTGCTCCTTTTCGGAAACTACAACCTGCCCTTCCAGGTTATCGCCGTCCTCATTCTCGTCGCGACCATCGGCGTGATCGTGCTGAGCAAACGGGAACTGCACTGAGATGGTGACGCTGGGCGATTATCTGTTTGTCAGCGGATTGCTCTTCACGATCGGCTTTGCCGGCGTGCTTCTGCGGCGGAACATCATCATCATATTCATGTCGCTCGAGCTGATGCTGAACGCGGCCAACCTCTCGCTCGTCGCCTTTTCGCGCGCGCAGGTCGATGCTGCCGGTCTGCCTAACTATCACGGGCAAGTCTTCGTCTTCTTCATCATCACCGTGGCCGCGGCGGAAGTTGCGGTCGGCCTCGCCATCATTGTGGCGCTCTACCGAGCCCGGCGGACGACGCATGTCGAGGACATCAACACGCTGAAATTCTGATGCTGCCCTGGATCGCACTCCTTCTGCCGCTGGTTTCCGCGCTCGCCATTATGACTGCAACGCGCTCGTTGCGAACGCTGAGTGCTTTCATCTCAGTCGGGGCGGTGCTCGGAAGTTTTGTCTGTGCGGCCATTATCTTTTTTCAGCAAACGTCCGGCGCCCCCTCTCTCTCCTGGATCAGTCTCGGGCCGGTCTTTTCGGTTCCGCTTGGACTCACGCTCGATCCGCTCAGCCGCTCAATGCTCTTCATGGTGACGGGCGTGGGCGCGCTCATTCATATCTACTCGTTAGGCTACATGAACACGGACGAGGGTAAATCGCGCTATTTCGCCGGGCTGTCCCTCTTCATGTTCGCGATGCTCGGGATCGTGCTGGCGAACAATTTCGTGATGATGTTCATCTTCTGGGAGCTGGTCGGGGTGAGCTCCTATCTGCTCATCGGGCATTGGTTCGAAAGGCCGAGCGCGGCGGATGCGGCGAAGAAGGCTTTCATCACGAATCGGCTCGGAGACTTCGGGTTCATGCTCGGCATCCTGATGGTCTGGAATGCGACTGGTTCGCTGGTCTTTGGCGACATCGCCGCCAGCATGGCGAGGTTTACCGGCCATCCAGCCTATCTCACGGCGGCGGCGCTCTTCGTCTTCTGCGGCGCGGTCGGGAAATCGGCGCAATTCCCGCTCCACGTCTGGTTGCCGGATGCGATGGAAGGTCCGACCCCGGTTTCGGCGCTGATCCATGCCGCGACAATGGTGGCGGCGGGCGTTTACATGCTCGTGCGGGTCGGATTCCTGATCGATGCGTCGTTAGGCGCGCTCCAGGTCATCGCCTGGATCGGCACCATCACGGCCGTGCTCGCCGCTCTTATGGCGACGCAGCAGAGCGACATCAAGCGCATCCTCGCCTACTCCACCCTCTCGCAACTCGGCTACATGGTGATGGCCGTCGGGCTCGCTTCCGGCCAAGCCGCGATGTTTCACCTTTTCACCCACGCTGCTTTCAAGGCGCTGCTCTTCCTCGGCTCCGGTTCGATCCTGTTCATGCTGCATCATGAGCAGAACATCTGGCGGATGGGCGGGCTGGCGAAACGGTTGCCGGTCACCTTTCTTACTTTCGCGGTCGGCACGCTCGCGCTCATCGGCTTTCCCGGTTTCAGCGGCTTTTTCAGCAAGGACGCGATTCTCGCGCTCGCCTACGAACGCAATCTGCCGATTTTTGTTTTCGCCGCGTTTACCGCTCTGCTGACTGCTTACTACATGACGCGCCTCGTCGTGGTGGCGTTCTTCGGCTCTCCGCGGAGCGAAGCGGCCGTGCATGGAGCGGAGGCCCCGCCGGTCATGACCATCCCGCTCGTTATTCTCGCCATCCCAGCAGCTCTTGGGGGTTTTGGCTTTTTCGCAACGCGGTTTCTGGTTTTGCCTAACGAGAAGGAACATCTCCTCATCGTCCCGGCGATCGCCTTCGGTTGCCTTCTCGTCGGGGTACTGAGCGCCGCGCTGCTTTATCGCAACCGGTCGAGCGATCCGATCGATATCGAATTGTTCCGGAACCGGTTTTATGTCGATGAATTTAATACCGGGTTGATCAAGGCAACCCAGGGCGCGCTGGCATCGCTCTCTTCCTTTGTCGATCGCTGGATCCTCGACGGCGCGGTCGTGCGCGGGTTGAGCAGCAGCGTCTGGGGGAGCGGGTTTCTGCTCCGGCTTCTCCAGGTCGGCAACCTGCAGGCTTACGGTTTTATCTTCGGTCTCGGCATCATCGGTCTCATTTACTTCACGGTTTTCCTCTGATGCTGCTCTTCATCGTCATCGCGCCCCTGCTCACGGCGCTCCTCATCCTGATTGGCGCGCCGGCGCGGCTGACCGCCTTGCTCGGCTCAGCCGCCACACTCGTCGCCAGCTTCGCTGCGTTCTTTGTCTACGATACGGCGCGGGGCGGATTCCAGTTCATCAGTTCGTTCCCAATCAGCGCGGCGTGGCGACTCCAGTTCTTGTTAGGCGCGGACGGACTCACCCTGATCATGCTCCTCCTGGCCGCGCTCGTTCTGCTCTGCGCGGTCTGGTTTACCCCGCCGGTCGAGAAATCTGAGGGGCTCTTTTATGCCTGCCTGCTTTTCATCGCGGGCGGCGCGATCGGCGCGTTCGCGTCGCTCGATCTGTTTTTCTTTTACGCCTTCCACGAGCTGGCGCTGATCCCGACTTTTCTGCTCATCGGTATTTGGGGTTCGGGTAACCGCTCGGCCGCCGCGTGGAAAATCACGATCTATTTCGGGCTCGGCAGTTTCGTTTTGCTCCTGGGGTTGATCATGCTCTATCGCAGCGTGCCCTCTGACCTGCGCAGCTTTGACCTGCGCGCTTTGCAGCTTGTGGCGGCCAACGGCGGCATTCTTCCCGCTGCGCAGAACCAGATTTTCTTTCTTCTCCTGATCGGCTTCGGCGTACTGATTTCGCTTTTTCCTTTCCACAGTTGGGCCCCGGAAGCGTACGCCTCCGCGCCGGCACCGGCCGCGATGTTGCACGCCGGTGTCTTGAAAAAATTCGGACTCTACGGATTGCTCCGGATCGCGCTCCCGCTCCTGCCGGAGGGCGCGCAGCATTGGCGGACGCTGCTCATCGTCCTGTTATTAGGCAACATCATCTACGTCGGCCTCGTCACGATCGCGCAGAAGCGGCTCGATTGGATGCTCGGCTACTCGAGCGTGATGCACATGGGCTATATTTTTCTCGGAATCGCGAGCGCGAACGTGATCGGTCTCAACGGTGCGGCCGTGCTCATGTTTGCGCACGGCATTTCCATCGCGCTGCTCTTTGCACTGGCCGGAGAAATACGGCGCCGGGCCGGAACGCTCGTCTTCGCGGATCTCGGCGGAATCGGAAAGTTGATGCCGTTTGCGGGTTTTGCCTTTGGGGTCGCGGCCTTCGCTTCCATCGGGCTCCCCGGCTTCGCGAACTTCGCCGCCGAAGTGATGGTCTTCTTCGGCGCGTTTCGGGTCGGGGCGGAATGGCAGGGATTTCACCTCTTTCAAGTCGCCACCGTTCTCGCGCTTTGGGGAGTTGTGATCTCGGCGGTTTACATGCTGCGCGCCTACCGGGCGATCTTCATGGGCGCGCCTAACGAACGTCTGCACAGCCCTTTCCCCGATCTCTCCCGCACCCTCCGGTTGCCGATCGTCCTCCTAATCGCCGCGACCATGATCGTTGGATTTTTCCCAACCACCGTCCTGCGACTCCTGCAGCCCACTTTTTCGGCGCCGATCGCCGCCAACCGATGATCCCCGCGCCGTCTCTCGAAATCGCCGTGCTGCTCTGGGGGCTGCTCCTTCTGCTGGTGGAGTCGTTTGCCGGCAAAACCGATCGCCGTGGGGTCGCTTATGCCGGGATCGGCGGACTCACCCTCGTGCTCGTGGCGAGTTTCTTTCTCGCTCCGTCGCCGGCGGCGGCTCCGACCGGTTTCTGGAGTTTCTACACGGCCGATCCGCTCGCCATTTTCTTCAAACGTTTTGCGCTCGTCACCACGATTCTTGTCCTCGTGATGGC
>JBPCLI010000058.1:0-12311 GCA_051003415.1 Chthoniobacterales bacterium
TGCTCGCCATCTCGGGATAGGTGTCGTCGAAATATTTGATCGCGGGAAGGACGATTTCCGGCGCGAAAGGGAGCGAGGCGAGCATCGCCCAGGGCGCGAGCGTGCCGTCGTCGGGACCATCGGGCACGCCGCGCGCGACGTAGTCGAAGAACTTCCTTTTCACCCCATCGATCTTGCGGGTGGCGGGGCCCGGTCCGTCACTCGCGGTGATGCCCCAGCAGTATTTGTCGTAGCCCTTAAACTTGCGGGGATTGGCGATCGCGTACTGCTGCTGCACGTAGGTGGCGCGGCGGCTGTTATCGAAATAATTGAGCCCGTGCGCGCGCATGTAGTCATCCTGGATCCCGCGAAAATCGATCCAGAGATGGGAGAGCTGATGGATGAACAACGGGCCCGCATAGAGGAACTCTATCCCGAAAAGACTTTTCCATTCGTAGCTGCTCGTCCACGCTTCGTAGCTCTCGGTGGGCAGAGGAAAATCGGGCGCGCCGAGCCCGAGGACGTAGAGAATTAACGCTTCGCTGTAGCCTTCCCAGACGTATTTCTCGAAGCCGCGTTTCGGCTTCCAGCCGTGCGAGACTTTGGCTTTTCCGTTCTGCGCCCACTGCCAGTTGGCCCGGGCGTAAAGGGCGGCGGCGTGCTCGCGAATCTCCCGTTCGGCTGCGGTGTCCCGATTGAAATAGCGCCCGGCCGTGAGCATGCCCGCGAGGAGAAAGGCGGAGTCGATCGTGGAGAGCTCGCACTCCCGCGCGCGACGGCCCGTCTCCATGTCGAGAAAGTGGTAATAGAACCCCTGATAACCGGTCGCCGCCGGCGAGGTCGATTGCTCGCATTCCCGGAAAAAGCGCAGCGTCGTGAGGGTGCGTTTGCTCGCTTCGGCGCGGGTGAGAAAGCCGCGCTCGACCCCGACAGGATGGGCGGTGAGGGCGAACCCGATCGCGGCAATGCTGGCCGCGGAATTTTCTCGAGTGCTGTCGGGGATCATACCGTTGGCGGGATTGGCCTCCTTCAGGAAATAGGCAAAGGTGCTCTTCTGCACCTGTGCGAGTTTGCTCGCGCCTAACGAGACCTGTTCTTCTTTCGTTTTCACGTAAATTCCACCGTGATCGCGGCCACGCTGTGCGGCGGCAGTTTGAGCTCGATCCGCAATTCGCGGTCGCGGAATTTCCAGGGATGCTTGACGGATTCGAGGTGAGAAGCTTCCTCCAGCTTTTCCACTTGGGCCGGGCTGAGATAATTGGGCCGCTTCATTTTCTCCCAGAGCTTGCGCGGATTTGCGTGCGTCTCGTCGATAAGCTCGAGTGAAACGGCGCGCGGCTCGGTCGCATCCGCGACGCGCAGGCGCACTGTCTCGACCCCGATGGAATGGCGCGGGAGGGCGTGGTTGGTGAGCAGAAGAGTGAGCTTGTTGCCCTGCGGGATGGCCCATGCATCGACCGTGGCGTGCATTCCGTCGACGAGCAGCGACTCACTCCCGAGCCGGTGAAGTAACTGGAAAGCGCGATAGCTCGGCTTGGGAATGCCGTAGAGATTGAGCAACCCGAAGCCGCCGTGAAACGGCACGGAAGGGAAGTAGTTCTCCTCGAAGATGTCCGAGAAAGTCCAGAAGCTGTAGCCCGCAACCAGCCCGTTCATTTCCAGGATGGTCTTGACGATGAAGGCGGCCGCGTAGGGCTCGTCGTGGAGCGGATCACGCGGATTCGAGGAGGCATTCCATTCCGTGTAGTAGACCGGCTTACCCTGCGCGCGGCGGAAGGTGTCCTGGGCCTGCTCGTGCAGGATGCTGCGCCGGCTGTTGGCCAGTTGGGTGATGGTGTCGTCGCCTTCGTGGCCGAGCGCATCGGTCGGGTAATGATGCGTGCTGACGAAATCGAGCGGCAGTTTGTTCTGCGCGCAAAAATCGACAAACTCGGGAATCCACTCGTTCTTCGCCGTGGCTGGGCCGCCTACCTGGAGTGAGTCGTCCACCTTTTTGATCGCCGCGACGGTGGCGCGATAAAGTTGGAAATACTCCTTCTGCCCCTTGCTCCAGAACGCTTTCAGGTTCGGCTCGTTCCAGACCTCGAAGAACCACTCGCGCACCTCTGCGACGCCATAACGATCGACCCAATGCCCGACCAGCCGGCCAATCAGGTCTGCCCATTTTTTGTAATCCCGCGGTGGCGTCACGTTGGCCGCGTAGTGGAAGACGGTCTTCTTCCCCGAGGCCAGCGCCCTCGGCATGAAGCTCAGTTCGACGAACGGCTTCATCCCGATGGAAAGGAGGAAATCGAAAATCTGGCCGGTATTAAAAAACGAATCGAGCGGCTGATCCTGCTGGATGGTGAAAGTGCACATGTCGTCCGAGAGGAGCCCGTGGAAACGCACGTGACGGATGCCGAGTTCCTCGTGGCAGCGCCGCAATTGCCGCTGCCAATCCGCTCGCAATGCGAGAGTGGCGTGCCCGCTCCCGATGGTGTGCTCCCAGAAATGGGGCAGCGGCGTGGGGCGATCGGTCAATCGGCAGTGAAAATCAGGCATGATGTTCCTCCCCGGCGCAGGGCAAAAGAAGCGAGAGAGGCGCCGGAATTATTCCGTTAGGCAGACTCCTACATTCCGCACTTTTCCTCCGCCTCGGCATAGCTCGAGCGCGTCCGCTCGAGGCTCGCCAGATAACGATCGAGGTCGGGCACATCCGCGATCCGCTTCAGGTTCGCCGGCGTGTAAAGCCGTGAAAAGATGGCGCGCACGATCTTGGCCCGAGGCACGCTCTTCTCGCCGTAGCCAAACGGGATGTTGCTCGACCAGAAACGCACGTAATCGAGCCCCGCCTTCTTTTCCGTCCCGAGAAATATGACCGAGTGGCCGTGCTCTGCGCGACCGACCTCAGGCGACCAGAAGATCTTCATAAAATCACCCGGCTGCGCTTCGGCAAAATCATCGAAGTTGCGGCCCAGTCCGAGCTCGTGGAAAAGCCGCGCCGTACCGGGACCATTCGCGTTCCAGCGGCCCCAGATTCCGCGACCGTCGGGCTGCCCGCGGATCATCAGCGCGTCGAGAGTCTCGTAATCGAGCTGAAGGTCTCCGCGATCGCGCAACGCCTCGATCGTCTTCATGAAAACGAGATAGGTCGCGCCCGAGCAGTAGCTCGGGGAAGCCGCATTCGGCAGGACAAAAAACTTGCCCGACTCGAAGTGGGCGGCCGATTGCAGCCGAATCGTCGCCGTGCGCGAAGCGGAGTATTGCCCGCCGACCGGCATGGTTCTCACCTGCTCGAGAATGAGCGGATTGAGCGGACTGGGCGCAAGCTGGGCGGGCGATTCGTTAGGCAAAAGGCCGAGGAAGAGCAAGGTCGCGAGGAGGACGAAACGCACGGGAGATCAATAGGGGAAATCGCCGCGCGAGCAAGCGCAGTGGTGCTCAGTGGTGCGAGACTCCGTCGAACTGGGAAGTGGGTTCGGCCCCGGGAAGACCATCCTCCCCCGGCTCGACGGAGTCTCGCACCGCCGACAGGGAGACCCGTCCAGCCCGCGGCGCGGGCTCTTGGCTTTCCCGCGAGAGTATGTTAACCACCAAACGCATGCTGCGTTTCACGAAAATGAATGGAGCGGGCAACGACTTCGTGCTGCTCGATAATCGCGCGGGCGACCTTGAGCTGACTCGCGAGCAGATCACGCGGGTCTGCGATCGTCACCGCGGAGTTGGCGCCGACGGCGTGCTTCTCCTCGAGCGTCCCGCGAAGAGCGCCGATTTTCGGATGCGCTACTACAACGCCGATGGCGGCGAGGCGGAAATGTGCGGCAACGGT
Organism: Chthoniobacterales bacterium; assembly: GCA_051003415.1. GTDB lineage: Bacteria > Verrucomicrobiota > Verrucomicrobiia > Chthoniobacterales > UBA10450 > Palsa-1392. The sequence continues at coordinate 3,788 of JBPCLI010000058.1, forward strand.
GCACGCTGCTTTGCGCGTTTCGCAGACCGAACGGCCGGCCCACTTCAACAACTGACCTTCGAAACACCGGCCGGCATCATCGGTGCGCAACTCGTCGGCGAACTGGTCACGCTCCAGCTGAGCGAGCCTAACGATCTCCGACTCGGGCTCGAAGTTGGCGTGGGCGGGAAAAAATTCCCCGCCGGCTACGTCGACAGTGGCGTCCCGCACGTAGTCGTCCCGGTGGCCAGGGTCGACGATATCGATGTCCGTTCGTTAGGCTCGGCGCTCCGGCATCACCCGGACTTTGCACCCCGGGGGGCGAACGCCAATTTCAGCGAGAAGCGCGGCCCGCACCAGGTCGCAATTCGGACTTACGAACGAGGTGTCGAGGATGAAACTCTCGCCTGCGGCACAGGCGTGGTCGCGAGCGCGATTCTGTTCGCGGCCAACGAAAATGTTTCCGGGCCAATCGACGTTCTCGTCCGCGGCGGTGATACCCTGAGCGTCGATTTCACCCGCAAGGGCGACCATTTCACCAACGTCACTCTGACCGGGCCGGCCGATTTTGTCTTCGACGGCACGATCGAACTCTGACTACGATTCTCCCAGCCTAACGATTATGTTTAGCGGTACCTACACAGCGCTCGTCACTCCATTTAAAAACGACGAGCTCGACGTCGAGGCGTTTGAGCGCCTGGTCGAAAATCAAATCGCGGCCGGCATCACCGGTATCGTGCCGGTCGGAACGACGGGAGAATCTCCCACCCTGAGCTGCGGCGAACGGCACCGCGTGATCGAGCTGGCGGTGAAAGTGGCGGACGCCCGTTGCCAGGTCATCGCCGGGACCGGTTCGAATTCGACCCGGGACGCGATTGCCCATACCAAGGCGGCAGAGGAAGTCGGAGTGGATGGCGCCCTGCTCGTCGCGCCTTATTACAACAAGCCGAGCCAAGAGGGACTTTTCCGTCACTTCGAGGCGATCGCCCGCGAAACCTCGCTCCAACTCGTCCTCTACAACATCCCGGGAAGATGCGGAGTCGACATCGCCGCCGACACGGTCGTTAGGCTGGCGGAGAATTGCCCGAACATTGTCTCGATCAAGGAAGCGAGTGGCAGTGTCGACCGGGTGAGCGAACTGGCCTTGCGCCTGCCGAAAACTTTCACCGTCCTGAGTGGCGATGATTCGCTCACCCTGCCTTTTCTCGCCGTCGGCGCGGTTGGCGTGGTCAGCGTTGTCTCGAATCTTTTCCCGACGGAGATTGTCCGGCTTGTCCGCCTTTTTCTCGAGGGCAAGACCGCGGAGGCGCTGCGCCTGCATCAGAAGTTTTTTCCTCTTTTCAAGGATGCCTTTATCGAGCCGAATCCGGTCCCGGCGAAGACCGCGCTCGCCTGGCGCGGACTGATGTCGGCCGATTGCCGGTTACCGCTCGTCGGGATGAACAAAGCGAACGAGAAACGGCTGCGCCAGACTCTCGCGCAATTGGAATCGTGAGCGCCACCACTCGGGTCCTGCTTGTCGGCGCCGCCGGCCGGATGGGAAAAGCGGTCTCCGCCGCGGCAGCCGACAGGAATTCCGGCCTAACGATCGCGGGCGGAATCGAACGCGGCGGCGCGCTCGAACCGGCGCTGGAAAATTGCGACGTGGTGATCGACTTCAGCCTCGCGGACGCGACGGAAGAAGTCTGCCGCGCCTGCGCCGCAAAAGGTAAACCGCTGGTGCTTGGGACAACCGGACATACAACTGTGCAAAAGGCGGCGATCACGGCGGCTGCCCAGCAGATCCCGCTCGTTTATGCGGCCAACTTCAGCATCGGAGTCAATGCGCTCTTTGCCCTGACTCGACGTGCCGCGGCATTGTTAGGCAAGGAGTTCGACGTCGAGGTGGTTGAAATGCATCACCGGAAAAAAAAGGATGCGCCGAGTGGGACGGCCAAGCGATTGCTCGAGGTTCTGCTGTCGGAACGAGGCGCCGATGAAATCCCGGCTCATTCCGTTCGCGCGGGTGACATCGTGGGCGAGCACACCGTCCTTTTTGCGGGGCCGGGTGAGCGGCTGGAATTGACCCATCGCGCCGCGAGTCGCGAGACATTTGCGGTCGGCGCCCTGCGCGCGGCGCGCTGGGTGATTGGCCGGCCGGCGGCCCTCTACAGCATGGAAGATGTCCTCGGGTTGTAGCGCGGGCGCATCATCTCCCCCGACCTCCGCATGAGAGCCGGCATTGCCCTTGGAGCCAACCTTGGCGACCGGTTCCAGTGCCTAACGAACGCCCGTGAACAGATTTTCGCTCTTCCCGGCGTGGCTCCTCCATTTCTCTCCTCGGCAATCTACGAAACGGAGCCGGTGGAATGCGAAACGGGCGCGGAGAAATTCCTCAATGCCCTCGTCGAGATCGGCTATGGCGGTTCCTCTCGCGAGTTGCTGGAGGCGCTGAAGAAAATCGAAAAGAGCCTCGGCCGGCCGTCGCAGCACGAACGCAACCGTTCGCGCACGATCGACCTCGATCTGCTTTATCACGGCGCACGCACCATCGATGAACCAGACCTGCAGCTTCCGCATCCGCGCCTGCACCTGCGCGGATTTGTGCTTCATCCGTTGGCGGAGATTCGGCCCAATCTCGTTCTACCAGGCCACAGCAAGACCATTCACGAATTGACTGAAGAATTGTCGCCTTCACCTTCGGTGGTGCGCTCCGCCCGGCAGTGGTAGTGTCGCGCACGATGGAGGATTTTCGCGCCCGCAAAAGCCGTGGCGAACGCATCACGGCGCTGACTGCCTATGATTATCCGACAGCCCGTTTGCTCGACGAAAGCGGGATCGACATCATCCTTGTTGGCGATTCGTTAGGCATGGTGGTCCTCGGTTACGAGGATACGACCGAGGTGACGTTCGAGGAAATGCTGCACCACACCCGGGCGGCGGCGCGTGGGGTGAAGCAGGCCCTGCTCGTGGCCGATCTTTCCATCGGCACCTACAACACGCCGGAGGAAGCAGTCGCGAATGCCCGGCGTCTGGTGGAAGCAGGCGCGCAGGCCGTGAAACTGGAAGGCGGCGTCAGTCACGTCGCGCAAATCGAGGCGATCGTCAGGGAAGATATTCCGCTCATGGCCCACATCGGCATGCTGCCACAGAACGTGCGCCTGGAAGGCGGCTACAAAGTCAAAGGCCGCGGCCCGGAAGCGGCCGAGCGGCTGATCGAAGACGCGCGCGCGGTCCAGGCAGCCGGCGCTTTTTCGGTCGTGCTCGAGATCGTAGCGGCGGAGGCAGCCCGGCAGATTACCGAGGCGATCGCCATCCCGACGATCGGGATCGGCTCGGGCGAACATTGCGACGGACAAATTCTCGTGACCCATGACCTGATTGGTTTGTATCCCTGGTTTACGCCCAAGTTTGTCTCACCCGCGGTGCACGTGGCGGAGGAAATCCGCCGCGCGGCCCGAATTTTTACCGACCGAACGCGCGGGAATATTCGTTAGGTAAATTTGCTGTCCGGAAGGCGGACGGCCGGGTAGCGCACACGTCTCGTGTGCTGGTCGCGCTGTTCCAGCGCGACGGACTTTCCCGCATGCCGGCACGAGCGAAATCATCGCTTCCAGGAAGTTCGCGACGGTGGAATACCCTCGCCAGCACCCGAGACGGGTGCGCTATCCCGAGGGCGCGCGCGCTCCGCAAAGTTTGACAAACATTTTCGCGAGTCGTTTATCTAACTCGCATGCACACAGTCACCGCCCGAACTTCCGAGCCGTTGCCGGTCTGGTCCGGCCGGAGCAAGCAGCGCAACTGGCTCCTTGTCGGGCTCGTCATGTCGCTCGTGCTGCATGGCCTGCTTTGTTTCTTTTTCTATCGCACCGGGTTCCAGGCTTCGGTCCCTCTCGGAGTCGGTAAGCGCCCGCCGCCGACCTTTAAGGTGAAGAGCGTGGACACGGCCGCGAAACCGCTCGACCAGGCAGCTGCCAGCTCCGCGACCGAGGCGGCGAAACCGAATCCGGATAAGACCAATGTGCAGTTGCCGGATGACCAGAAGTCCTTCGACAAGCTGCTCCAGGAAGTGCATTCGACCGCCGCGATGCCCGACGACACGCGCGATGTGTTGCCCGACAAGCCGCAGGTCGAGCAGACGAACTTGAATTCGGTCATCAACGAGATCGAGCGAACGACCGCGCAGTCGCTCGACAAATCGCCGAATGCCAGGCGCAAGCAAACACCGCTCAACGACGTCGCAGATTCCGGTCGCCCTCAACCGGCGATGACCGGGACGGAATTGGCAACGAGCACGACGATCAAGCGGCCGAATAATTTCAACGCCATCCCGGGCGACAGCGCCGGCCCGCGGACCGACCGCGCGCCCGGTTTCAGCGATCTCGAGTCGCTTCTTTCGCAAAAGGGACCGCTTGGCTCGGGGACGAAATTCAAGATGCCTAACAATCAGCTTTTTGCCTACGATAGCGCGGATCTGACCGGGGGCGCGGTCGCGCAATTACAGAAGGTCGCGACCCTGATCAAGCGCAACCCGAACGCGACCTTCACGCTCGAGGGTTACACCGATTCATATGGATCGGCGGAATACAACCTCGACCTGAGCCGCCGCCGAGCCGAGAGCGTGAAAGCGTATCTGGTCGGGACACTGGGAATCAATCCGGCGCAGATCGAGACGCGCGGGTACGGGAAAGCGAATCTGCTTACGTCATCGGGTGCGTCGATCGAAGAACAGGAAGTGAATCGCCGCGTCGTCGTGGTGGTGCACTAAAGGTAGCACAAACATCCTGGTTGCGGGATGGGAATGTGCAAGTGGGAAGCTTGCGCTACCCTACCAATTCTTGATCCAGCCGGGCCCCCCAGTATCGCTGGCGGAGCCGGCCGTACTCCACAGATCGAAAGTCGGGTTGTAGCCCTTTGTCGGATTGGTGCTGAAGATGGTCGAATACCCGTAACTATTGCCGAAAGGATCCTTAATATAGGTCACAGGTTGACTGGTGTCCGAAGGGGCCAGCTGGTTCGGCTTGAAACCGAAGTAGGAAGTTGCGATTACTAGCCGATTCCCAGCCGGGTCACCACTGATCGCCTTGTACAATAAAAGCGAAGCATCCTTGTATGACTGCTGGTTGGGATCTCCCGTCGCGCGAGGATCAAGGCTTGGAGCGCTCGGATAAACCCCATTATCCGCCTTGTAATTCTCAAGCCCCGCGGAAATCGCCGCGATCTCGGCTTCGGCGCGGGAGCGGGCGCCTTTGTTATGGACGTAGCTGCTCGTCGCCAAGACCAGACCGGCGAGGACGATAATGATCGCCATCACGACCAGTAACTCGACGACCGTAAAAGCCGCTCCGTCGCGACCAACACGGCCGCCGCTACATTTGCCGCGCATTCGTCAGGTCTGGGCCTGGAGGCCGCCGATGATGCTGATCAGAGGCATGAACAACGCGATGACGATCGTGCCCACGATGACCGCGAGCATGACGATCATGATCGGCTCCAGCATCGAGGTCAGGCCGGCAACCGAATTGTCGACTTCGTCGTCATAGACTTCCGCGATCTTGAGCAGCATCTCGGGCAACTGACCGGTCTCCTCGCCCACGTCGACCATGCTGATGACCATGGGCGGGAAGGCCCCGCTCGCTTCCAGCGGTTGGACGATCGATTCACCTTCCTTAACCGAATCGTGGACCTGCGAAATGGCATTCGCGATGACGATGTTGCCGGCGGTTTCACGCGTGATATTGAGCGCCTGCAAAATCGGAACGCCGCTCGTCACGAGCGTGCCTAACGTTCGTGCAAAACGCGAGATGGAACTCTTCCGCGTCAGGTCGCCAAAAAGCGGCGCGCGCAATGCGAGCCGGTCGATGACGGCACGGCCTGCCGGAGTGCGGGCAACAGCTTTGTAGCCAAAAATCAGCGCGACGAAGCCGCCAATCAGGAGCAGCCAATGATTCTGCATGAAGCCGCTGATTCCGATGACGAACTGGGTGATGGCGGGAAGCGGTTTGTCGCCCAGCATGTCGTGGAAGATGGATTCAAACTTCGGCACGATGAAGACCATGAGGAAAGCCAAGATGATCATGGCCAGGGAGAGCACGATGACCGGGTAAATCATCGCCGACTTGACCTTGTTTTTGACCTTTTGCGCCTTTTCCTGGAACTCGGCGAGACGGCTGAGAACGAGTTCGAGAACGCCGCCGAGTTCGCCGGCCTTGACCATGTTGACAAAGAGCTTGTTAAAAATTCTCGGATGCTGCGCGAGGCTCTCGGAGAAGGTGCTGCCGCCCTGCACAGAATCGGACAGCTGATTGATCGTGTCTTTGAGCAAAACATCGCGCTCCTGCTTGGCGAGGACATTAAGCCCGCGGAGGAGCGGAAGGCCGGCGTCGATCAGGGTCGCGAGCTGGCGGGTGAAGACCATCAGGATCTTGGCTTTGACGGTTTTCTTCGAGAAAAGAACGATCCCTTTCTTTCCCTTCGCCGTGCGCGAGGCGGCGACGGCCGCCTTGGCTCCGCGGCGTGCCTTCTTTTCCGCCACACTGCCCCGGCCTTCCTCGAAGACGTTGGTCGGGAAATAACCGGCTTGGCGCAACTGGCCGATGGCGTCGTTGGTCGAGGAGGCCTCGACCAAGCCAGTGGATTCCTGGCCACGGGAGTCGAGTGCGGTGTAGGTAAAACGCGGCATGGGTGAAAATGAGAATAAGAAAGCTGGCCCGTGCTGTCGAGGAAAGGAAAAACGGATTTCCCAGGTTGAATGACGAATCAATGACCAAAGCCGGAAGATCGAAAAATGCGCACGCTTGCGTCAGTCGTTTTTCGTCATTCCTTCGTCATTGGTTATTGAAAATTCGTCATTTCCCTAAGTGTACTTCAGCACTTCCTCAATCGTGGTGTCGCCCGCGAAAATGCTGCGAATCCCATCCTGCCGCAGCGTGACCATGCCAAGCTCGACCGCCTTCTGCTTCAGGACGACGGACGGCGCGCGCGCGTTAATGAGGGCGCGGATGGGATCGGTGATGCGCATCAACTCGTAGATGCCTTTGCGGCCCTTGTAGCCGGTGCGGTTACATTTGTCACAGCCGCGACCGTAATAAAAATGCCGGCCGCCGATTTCGCGCGGGGAAAGGTTGAGCTGGGCGAGCAGCGATTCGTTAGGCTGGTAATCGGTCCGGCAATCAGGACAAATACTGCGAATGAGACGCTGACCGAGGACGGCATCGAGCGTGGATGAAATGAGAAACGGCTCCACGCCCATGTCGATGAGGCGGGCGATCGCGCCCGGTGCGTCGTTCGTGTGCAGGGTGGTGAAGACAAGGTGGCCGGTAAGCGAAGCCTGAATCGCGATTTGCGCGGTCTCGATGTCGCGCGTTTCCCCGACCATGATGCGATCGGGATCCTGGCGCAGAAAGGCGCGCAGGACGCGCGCAAAGCTGAGCCCGATGGCCTCGTTCACCGGCACCTGCATAACGCCTTCGAGGTCGTACTCGATTGGCTCTTCCGCAGTCAGGAGCTTGGAATCGATCGTGTTGATCTTGCGCAGGCAGGAATAAAGCGTGGTCGTTTTTCCCGAACCGGTCGGGCCGGTAACGATGAAGATTCCGTTAGGCCGATTGATCACCTCGAGGATGTATTCGAGGATGTAATCGGGCATCCCGAGGGCCTCGAGATCGAGATTGACGGTCGAACGATCGAGCACACGGAGCACGACACTTTCGCCATATTGCGTCGGCAAAGTCGAAACGCGAAGATCGACCGCGCGACCCGCGATATTTTTCTGGATGCGGCCGTCCTGCGGCAGGCGGCGCTCGGCGATGTTCATGTTCGCCATCACCTTGACGCGCGAGATGACGGGGAGCGCGAGGCGGCGCGGCGTCGGGGCCATTTCGTAGAGCGCGCCATCGACCCGGTAACGCACTTTGAACTCGGCCTCGAACGGCTCGAAATGGATGTCGCTCGCCCGGTCCTGGATCGCCTGGTAGAGGATGAGATCAACGAAGCGAATGATCGGAGTGGCACTGGCCTCGGCTTCGATGTTGGCCCCGATCGACTTCTCGGCGTTGAGGGTCATGAGCTCGCCGGCTTCGCCGAGCTGCTTGAGGATGTCCTCCATGCTGGAGGTGTCTTCGCCGTAGTGTTTGCGCAGGCGTTCCTCGATCTGCACGCTGGGTGCGAGCACAACGTCGATGTCGCGGCCTAACGCAAAACGGAGGTCCTCCATCGTCTGGGTATCGAGCGGATCGACGAGCGCGACTTTGATCGCGTTGCCGTCCTCTCCAATCGGCAGTGCACGATGTAACCGAGCCAGCCCGGCCGGGATGAGGCGCAGAATTCGCGGCGAAAATTCGATCGCCTCGAGATCGACCACCTCGCTCCCAAGCGCGTCGGCGATCGCCAGATAAAATTGATGTTCGTCGACAATCCCGTGGTCGACCATCGCGTGTTCGATCGCCTTGCCATTCTGTGTCGTCTCGAGCAGGACGTCGTCCGCCTGCTCCCGGTCCATCAGTCCCTGGTCGATGAAGAAATCGGCGATGCGTTCGTTATTCATAGGAAGTCAGGCATCCTGCCT
>JBPCLI010000059.1:0-27604 GCA_051003415.1 Chthoniobacterales bacterium
GTCATAGACCGCCCCTACAGGATAGACAAACGTCTCCCCGATCTCGCGCAGCGCGATCCGCTCCGGCTCCGCGGAAAGCGCCCTAACGAACAGCTCGATCGGCTCCCGGAAGGGCTCAAAGCTGAGCTTAAAGGTCTGGTGATACACCGGCAGGATGAAGCGCGCCCCGGCTGCGTCCGCCATCGTGACCGCCTGTTCCGGGTTCCAATGCGCGCGTATCCAAGGCTGATACGCGCCGATTCCCATGATCGCGAGATCGTACAACCGATCGTCGCGCAGGGCGGCAAACTCGTTCGTTAGGGCAGTATCGCCCGCAAAGATGATCCGGTGCCCCTTGCGCTCCAGAATGTAGCCGTTGTAACCGCGATAGGTGTCGTATTGCATTCGCGCTCCCCAGTGATTGACCTTGAACGCCCTCACGACGAGCGAACCGGCGCGCGTTTCCACCTCGGCCGAATCGTCCCAGCCCAGCTCCGTGATCCGGCGCAGCTTCGTCCAGCCGAGGAGGTCGCGCGTGCGCGGCGCCGTTACCACCTGCGTGCGGCCGTCGAAGCGCCGCAGCGTACGCCAATCGAGGTGATCGAAATGCGCGTGCGAAAGCAGAATTAGATCGATCGGCGGCAGTTCCTCGATCGTCAGCGCCGGTTCCGTGAGGCGCTTCGGCCCGATCGCGGTGGTGAGCAGCGGAATCCCGATCCGCCGCAGGAGCACCGGGTCGGTCAGGATGGTGACCCCGAAGAAATTGAGCAGAACAGTCGCGTGCCCGAGCCAGGCTGCGGTCAGGCGGTCGGGAGGCCAATCCAGCGGCCGAGGCCGGGCAGGCGCGGGCCGGATTGGGCGGCGCAGCTCGAAAAGCCATTCGTGCCAAAGATGCGCGATCCAGTTTCGCCGGGCTGCCGGCGAAGTGTTCGAAGAAGCCATTCCAGCGATACCATCGGCGGTGAAGAAGAAGCCGACGACACCTTCCAACCCGCCGGGCAACTGTTAGCTAGCCGGTTATTTCACGACGCCGATTTCGGCGCGGCGGTTCTTGGCCCAAGCGGATTCGCCGGAGCCCGGATCGGCCGGCATCTCGGCGCCGAAGCTGACGGTCTGGATGCTCTGCTCGTCGGCGCCGAGCGCGATCAATGCCTCGCGCACGGAGCCGGCGCGGCGTTCGCCGAGGCCGCGATTGTATTCCGCGGTGCCGCGCTCATCGGTGAAGCCGGCGATGATAATCTGGCGGTTGTTCTGCTGCAGGAAGCTGGCGATCTGCTGGATCTTGCCGTTCTCGGAGCCGCGAATGGTCTGGCTGTCGAAGTCGAAATAAATCGGCTGAAATTGATTGCGATCGACATTGCTGCTCATGAAGGAGGTGCCTTCCTGGCGATCGGGCAACGGAGTTCCCGTCACGTAATCACCGGTGCTGCCGGCGGTCTGGCCGCCGTGCTTTTTCGAACAGGCCGGGAGCAGAACGAGACCGAGGACGAGGACGAGAAAAAGACCAAGCCTAACGAGAAGTAAACGGGGTTTTTGATTCATAAGCGGGCAGGCGCAGCATAGTGGCAGCGCTTGGGCATGCAAGCCGGGCCGCCGTCCTGTAGAGTCCGCTATCCTCAGCGGATCAGCGCGCGTCCCCGGCTGCGGCCCACTTTTTGCGCTGGGGACAGCGCACCCTGGCGCCAGTTCGTTAGGCTTCCTTGCCCGCGCCGAAGCCGTGCAGGAGGCGATGAAAAAATCCGCCCTCGGCGTCTTCGTGATCGACGATCTTCCCCGCCCGCGCCACCAGCACCGGGCAATCGGCCCGGTTCAAAATCCCGCGGGTCAGGTCGCCCATGATGTAGTGGCGCAGCGTTCCCATGGCCTGGGCAGTGCCGGTGACGATCATGTCGTGTTCGCCTTCGCGCGCTTCGGCGAAAATCTGGTCCAGGGCGAGCCCGTGGCGGATGCGCACATCGATCGAGAGTCCAAGCCGTTCCAGGCGCTCCTTTTGGCCGCGCAAGTTGCGGCCGAGTTCGGAATCCGAGGCGAGCAGACGCTCGACATCCTCTTCCAGCCTAACGAGGTCGGCGTAGAGGGCCGGCGGCTCCGCCATGACGTGAAGGAGCGTGACCGTGGCCCGAAGGCAGACGGCGATTTCGCCGGCCAGCCGCGCGGCGTCGTCGATGAATCGTTTGCCGCCGGTGCAGACAAGGAGGCGTTGCAATTTTTGGCAGGCACCGACCGCCACCAGGACCGGCGGCGGCACGGCCTTGATCACTTCATAGGTTTTGTTTGGCCGGAAGTACATCCCGCCGCTCCCCTTGCGCCGGGCGCCGATGATCGCAAATTCGTATTCGTTCGCGGTCGTTTCGGCGAGGATCTGCCGGATTGGTTCTCCCGATCGCACCACGATGTGGGGCTCGAGGCCGAGCTGGCGGAGCAATTGCGCCTCCTCGTCGAGCGCACGACGCAGCGCTTCCTCTTCGCTCGCTTCCTCCACGATGCCGAGCAGCGTGGTCTGCGCCTTGCAGGGTCCGGCAATGAGCCCGCCAAGCCGGGTTGGATTATCCGCGGGATCTGTGCCGTCGCTGCAAATGAGGATGCGCATGGGCAACTAGAGTTTGTGCCCGGTAAGCAAAGTGTAAAGGACCAGTCCCACCCCGATGAGGGGAAGCGGAACAAAAGCCAGCCGGATCTTTGGTCCGGCGAAATATTGGGTAGAGATAGCGCCGATCTGCGCGCCAATGGCCGCGCCGGTCTGCATCACGAGTGCGATGAGGATGTCGACGTTGCCCTTGAGCGCGTGGCTGAAGGTGCCGTAGCTGGCGGAGATGATGATCTCGAAAAGATCGGTCCCAACCGCGAGATGAGTGGGAACGCCAAGGACGTAGACCATCATCGGCATCCGGATATAGCCGGCACCGCCGCCGAGAAAGCCGCTGAAGATTCCGCCGATAAAAGAAACGGTGAGAATGGTCCAGAGCGAGATCGACTTGATGCCCGAGACCGGCAGCGAAATCATCGGCCAGAGCTTGAGCCGATGGATCTTGTCGGTGATGTGGCGGAAGGCTGTTTCGTCCTCTTTTCCGCCTTTCTTTGCCTGGCCAGCGCGTTTGGTTTTGCGCTGTCCCCGTAGCGTCAGGCTCGCTTCCCAAATCATGAAAATCGAGACGCTGGAGTAGACGACGATCGAAACGACGCTGACGACAAGGTTGACGTTGCCCATGCGCTTTAACATCTGGATGAGCTGGGCGCCGATCTCGGCCCCCACAATCGTGCCGCCGGCCATGATAAGGCCGAGTCGCAGGTCGACGTTGCCGAGCGCGCGATGGCGTTTGGCGGCGACAACAGAGGTGCCGACGATGTGAGCTAAGTCGGTCCCTACCGCGAAATTCCAGTTCAAACCGAATGCGCGCAGAGCCGGACCGGCGATAAAACTGCCGCCGACGCCAAAAAATCCGCCGAGCAGTCCGATAAAGAACCCGAGTAGGGCGAGATAGATTGGGTTGATCTCCACCCCGGAGATCGGAAACACCATCGCGATCATTCCGAGCGGCCGCGCAGGAGACGAAGGAGAAAGGTGGTCAGAGATTCCAGGACGATCGATTGGCCGAGGATGAGGGCGACGCAGAGGAGGGCGTACCAGCGAATGTGTTCCTGCTCGATCCGCCCGAGGGAGGGCCCGAGCAGATGCAGAACGAGAAGGAAATAACCGGCAATAAAAAACCCGTAGACGATCATTTCGATCGCAAAGGAAAAGAGTGCGCGACGGGCTTCGTCTTTCATGGCTAAGCGCGGAACACGGCAGAGCAGGTTCGGCTGCGGCTTTATGTGGCGGTTGGGTTGCAGAGCGTCAACCGAAAATGATTGCGTGCCCATTGAATCTTCCTACGTTTCGAGCCCGAACCCGCCCGAACGGTTTTTATGGCTGATGTCGCAAACAAATATTCCGAAAACGTAGAGGGACAGTTCTACGTCGATGACCAGTGTATCGACTGCGACCTCTGCCGCGAAACCGCGCCCGCGAACTTCAAGCGGAACGACGACGGGGGCCATTCTTTCGTCTACAAGCAGTCGGAATCGCCCGAGGAAGAGGCCCTCTGCAAAGAAGCGATGGAAGGTTGCCCGGTCGAGGCCATCGGCAGCGACGGCGGCGGTTAGTCTTGTTGCGCTCCGCGCCGTAAATCATGGCGCCTCACCGGCAGGTTCCCGTCGCTCTTACGATTGCTGGCTCGGATTGCAGCTCCGGCGCCGGTCTGCAGGCCGACCTGAAGACATTCAGCGCGCTCGGGGTTTTCGGCCTCACCGCCGTAACCTGCGTGGTCGCGGAGGTGCCTGGCAAGGTTTCGCGGATTGACGGCGTCGACCCGCGAAATCTGCGCGAACAGATCGAGCTTTGCCTCGCAAATTTCCCCGTCGGCGCGATCAAGACAGGGCTTCTCTACTCGCCGGAGGTGGTCGAGATCGTCGCCGCTCTTCTGGAAAAATTTAGCCGGATCCCGTTCGTCGTGGATCCGGTCATGATCGCGACGAGCGGTGACGCGCTCCTGCAACCAGCCGCGGTCGCGAAGTATCGCGCACGGCTCTTTCCGCGCGCCACGCTGGTCACGCCAAATATGGCGGAAGCAGCGGCGTTAACCGGGCGGCCGGTGAGCAACCTGGAGGAAATGCGGACCGCGGGCGAGCAACTGACGCGCGAGTTCGGGACGCGCTTTCTCCTCAAGGGCGGCCACCTCCAGGACGGGGTCGCGACCGATTTGCTTTTCGAAGGAACGGCGGTCACGGAATTTTCGGCGCCGTTTGTCGAAGGTGTCTCGACACACGGCACCGGCTGCACTTTTTCAGCGGCAATCGCGGCCCATCTCGCGCTTGGGGAAAAGCTCGAAGACGCAATCGCGCTTGCGAAGGATTTCGTCAGCCACGCGATCGACGAGCACTTCGCCTGGCGAAATTCGTCGGGCGAAATTCATGCCCTCAACCACTTCCTGTAGCAACTCGTTAGGGGGCCGTGCGCTCGATCTATTTCACCCAGACCTGGTCTTTCAAGGCCGCCAGGGCTGCGGCGGACTCCGCCTGCTTTTTGCTCCGGCCGCTCCCTTCGCCGAGCACCTGACCTTCCCAGACGACCCGCACCTGGAAGATCCGTTCATGCTCCCGGCCCTCGTGCGAAAGCGGCTCGTAGGAAGGGCTGCGCGGCGAGATCGCCTGGAGCAATTCCTGCAGCTGGCCCTTGGGATTGACCTCGAGCGGCTCTTCCTCGAGTCGCGCCAGGTCGTTCTCCATCTCCTGGAGAATAAAGCGACGGACCGTCTCGAGATCGCTATCGAGATAGATCGCGCCCAAGAGCGCCTCAAAGCCGTCGCCGAGGGTGGAAGTGCGTTGCCGACCACCGCTCGCTTCTTCACCACGGCCCATTAGCAAATGTTGTCCGAGATCGAGCCCGGCGGCCCGCACCTTGAGCGACTCGCGCGAAACCAGGCGCGAACGGCGTGTCGTTAGGCGCCCTTCCCCGGCTTCGCCGTAACGCGCAAACAAATACTCCGTAATGACGAGCTGAAGAACGGCGTCGCCGAGGAACTCGAGTCGCTGGTTGTCGAATTGTTTTTTTTGTTTTTCGTGGGTCGCGCTCGGATGCGTCAGGGCCTCGAGCAGGACCCGCGAGTTCTTGAACTGGTAGCCGATTCGTTCTTCCAGCGGGTGCACGTGATGTCGTTAGGGGTGATGGGGCGTTTGCTTTTCGTAGACCTCAATCGAGGTCACGAGATCGACTCCGCGCTGCAGGACCGAGTCGTGCAGCGGCGCTGGCCGAGGGCCGTTCTGGCCGCGTCGTTGCTGCGCCGCCTCGATCTCGGGGTTGGTTCCGGCCACGAGGGCCGCTTCGTTCAGGTGCGGTCGGTCTGTTTCGAAAACAAAGGGGGCCATCCCTTTCGTTAGGCTTTGTTGGAAGATCTCTTGCTTGGCCGCGGGTGCCAGCGCCACCGGCATGTCCGGCCGGACCCCATCGGGATAGCGAGCGGGTTCGTCCGGCAGGATCGCTTCCGCCACCGCGACGCGCAGAATGCGGCCGCTTGGGAGGGGCAGATCGGAATAATCCACTGCAACACCGGCGGTCGTTTGCCCAATAAGGATCGCGTGATTTTCAAAACGCAGAATTGCGGCCAGCACTTCGGTCGCACCGATCGTCTCGGCGTCGATCAGGACCACGATCAATCCGCGATAAAGCGGCGCCTGATCGGAAACGAATTCGCGCGTCGTCTTGCCGCCCGGCCCGCGCAATGAAAAAAGCGGCTTCCCCTGGGTCACGAAGCGATTTGCGAATTCCGCCACCACCGCGAAATCGTTCGCTTCCACACTGCCGCGCAGGTCGAGAATGAGCGCGTCGACTTTTTTCCCGGCAAATCCGCGCAGGGTGGTGTCGAGTTCCTGCAGCTGCGGGCGGCTCAGATCTCCGGGCCGCAGATAACCGATGTGGCCATCAATGATCTCACGATAAAAAGGCGCCGGCGTAGCGGCCGGGCCGGTTTCGGCCGGAAGCAACCGGACGCGGCGCCCCAGCCGATCCAAAACTCCGTCGAGGGTGGCGCGGAGCAGCTCGGTTTCGTTCAGCGCTCCCGGATTCACATAGTGCTCGCGTATGAGCGGGATCGCTCGCCTCAGATCGGCCGGGCTGAGGGCCTCGATCTCGGAAGGAGACGGCGAAGGCTCGGGCGTCTGGCCGCAAAGCGCGCCGCAAAATAGAATCGTTAGGCTAGCGCTAAGAAAAAGCCGCACCATCAGTCGCCTCGACCTTAGCCCCAACCGCCGCAAGAGCAATGTCGCGCCGGTACTGACACCCTTCGAAGTCGATTTTGTTGACTGCCTCGTAGGCGCGGTCACGAGCCGCGGCGACAGTCTTGCCGAGCGCGGTGACGGCCAGGACGCGGCCGCCGCTGGTCAGGGTTTTGCCATTTTCGCGGCGAGTCCCGGCGTGAAAAACAACGACATCTTTCATCTTCGCGCATTCCTCGAGGCCCGAGATTTCCTTACCCGCCTCCACCTTTCCGGGATAACCGGCCGAGGCCATGACCACCGTCACGGCGGCGCGATCGTCGAGTTCGATCTTCACCTCGTCGAGGCGACCGTCGATCGTGGCTTCGAGCAGCGGGAGCAGATCGCCTTTTAACCGCGGCACGATCACCTGCGTTTCCGGATCGCCGAAACGGCAGTTGAATTCCAGCACCCGCGCGGTCTGCCCGGAAATCATCAATCCGGGAAAAAGCAGTCCGGAAAAATGAATCTTCTCGTCGTGTAATCCGCGCAAAAGCAGGCGCATGATTTTTTCTTCGAACTGGTTTTCCAGTTCAGCGTTCCACACCGCCGCCGGACCGTAGGCTCCCATCCCGCCAGTATTAGGCCCCTCGTTTCCTTCGCGGAGCCGTTTGTGATCGCAGGCCGTGCCGAACAATTTGTAATCCTCGCCCGCGACCAGCACGTGAAGCGAACATTCCCACCCCTCGAGAAATTCCTCGATCAACACGCGCGAGCCGGCCGCTCCGAAACGTCCACGATCGAGCATGTCGGCCACCGCCTCCATCGCGCTCGCCGCGTTCTCCGCGATGACGACGCCTTTCCCGGCGGCCAATCCATCGGCTTTGATCACCACCGGGTAACGCAGTTTCTCGACGAATCGGCAGGCCTTCTTGCTGTTGTCGAAGACGCCCGCCATGGCCGTCGGCACTCCGGCGCAGCGCATCACCTGCTTGGCGAAAACCTTCGACGATTCCAGCCGCGCCGCGCTCTTGGTCGGGCCGAAAATGCGCAGATTTTCCTTTCGAAATTCATCGACCAAACCGGTGGCCAGCGGGTCGTCAGGGCCTACCACGGTCAGTTCGATTTTGTTCTCCTTGGCGAACTGGAGCAGACCGCGCGTGTCATCCGGGCGCAGGGCAACATTCTGGCCAAGCGCTTCCGTGCCGGCGTTACCTGGCGCGCAAAAAATCGCCTCGACCTGTGGCGACTGCTGAAGTTTCCAAGCGAGCGCGTGTTCGCGGCCGCCGCCGCCCACAACCAGCACCTTCATCCGAGCAGCCTCCAAGTCTGGGAATTGATCACCCTAAAGCCGTCCTTAAAACCGGGAACTTGCAAAACGAAAACGGGGTTGCTGACTTGGTTCCTTGGGGAACACATCGGGCCTGAGGCATAACAGATTTGTCGCGCTTTCCAAGAATAATCCCACTATCCGCCGGCATTTATATCCTCCATTGAGGCGGATACCTCCCCGCGGGAGAGTCACTCTCTGTTTGCACGCTAAACCAGGTTCCATTAAGGAAATTTCATGCCCGCTCGCGCCAAAGCCGCCTCCGTCATGAATGCCCATTGTCTTTCCCGCGTCGTCCTAAGCCGGATCGCGGACAAGTGGACGGCCCTGATCATTCATGTCCTCGCCACCGGGACTCGTCGTTATGCGGAATTGCAGCGCGAGATCGGCGGCATCTCGCAAAAGATGCTGACCCAGACTTTGCGCAGCCTCGAGCGCGACGGGCTGGTCGCGCGCAAGGTGCATCCAGTCGTCCCGCCGAAAGTTGAATACGCGCTCACTCCGCTCGGGCGGACGTTGATCGAGCCGCTCAATGCCATCTGTCATTGGGCGGAAAAACACCTGCCGCAACTGGAAGGAAACCGGGCCCGGCATTCCGCCGGCAAAGCAGCCGCCGCCCGCGCCTAACGAACGTCTTAGAGCCGCGCCATGCATCACGCCGAGCCGGTTGTGCTGTTGCTCGTCCTCGTGGCGGGTCTGGTCATCCTGGCCAACAAATGGGCCATTCCCTATCCCGTGCTTCTCGTCCTCGCTGGGCTGGTGCTCGGCCTTGTTCCCCGGCTTCCGGTCATCCGGCTCGATCCAAATCTGGTTCTTTTCTTCTTTCTTCCGCCGCTGCTTTATCCCGCGGCGCTCTTCACGTCCTGGCGAGATTTTAGTCGTAACCTCCGCCCCATTCTCTTCCTCGCTATCGGTCTCGTCTTACTAACGATGACTGTGGTGGCCTGGGTGGCGCATTCGTTCATCGCCGGCCTGCCGTGGGCCGCGGCCTTCGCCCTCGGCGCGATCGTTTCTCCGCCCGACGCCGTCGCCGCGGAGGCGGTCCTAAGACGCCTGCGCGTGCCGGCGCGCATCCAGGCCGTGCTCGGCGGCGAGAGCCTGGTGAACGACGCGACCGCGCTCGTCGCCTACCAATTCGCCGTCGCAGCCATGGTGACCGGTCGCTTTTCGTTAGGCGAAGCGAGTCTGCAATTTGTTCTTGTCGGGGTCGGCGGGATCGCGCTCGGTTTGCTCGTCGGCGTCGTCATGCGCTGGGTCCAACGACACCTCGACGATCCACCGGTCCAGATCACGATTTCGCTTCTCACTCCCTTCGCGGCCTATCTCCTGGCCGAGCGCTGCTACGTCTCTGGTGTTCTCTCGACCGTCGCCGCCGGGATGTATCTCGGCTGGCATTCGACCGCTCTCTCCGCGCGCACCCGTCTCCAGGCGCAGGCTTTCTGGGAAATGATCGCGTTCCTCCTCAACGGTTTCATCTTTATCATGATCGGGCTGCAGCTCCCGGGCATTCTGCACAACCTGAATCAGGAGCCGATCTCTCGCCTAACGATCTACGGACTCCTCGTCAGCGGGACGGTTGTTTTCGTTCGCATCGCCTGGGTTTTTCCCGCGACCTACCTCCCGCGCTGGCTCAGCCCGAAGATGCGGGCGCGCGATTCGATTCCGCCCTGGCAGCACAGTGTCCTCATTGCCTGGGCGGGGATGCGTGGCGTCGTCTCGCTCGCCGCCGCTTTTGCACTCCCCATCGTCCTCGCCAATCGTCAGCCGTTTCCCGGCCGGAGCTACATTCTGTTTCTCACTTTTTGCGTCATCCTGGTCACGCTCGTTTTCCAGGGCCTCACGCTCCCCATTCTCATTCGAAAGCTCGGGATAAAGGACGACGGTCTGATCGACAACGAGGAGCGCGAAGCCCGGTTGAAAGCGAACGAAGCGGCGGTCGATTTCATCGAACAAAAAGCGCTCGAGGAAAATTTTCCGGAGGAGGTGATGGCGCGTGTGCGGGCCGAGTATTGCGACCGGATCGAGCAGCTCAATGCCTGTTGTGGAGAGAGCGGCAATCCCGGCGGCGAGGTCGCGACACCCATCTATCAGCGCCTGCAGCGCGGCGCGCTTCAGGTCGAGCGCCAGACGATCATTAGCTTGCGAAATTCTCGCGCGATCAACGATGAAGCCCTCCGCCATATCCAGCGCGATCTCGATTTGGCGGAAGCGCGGCTCACGGGGAACTAAATTTTAGCTTGCCATCTTATGAGAAAGAGGAGCAAACAATAGAGCATGAAAACCAAACTCCTCAGAGTGACCGCAGCGCTGGGCGCGATCATCTGCTGCCTTGTTGTCGCGTCATGCATCTGCAGGTTTCCCAGCCCATGGGGCAACGAAATTTGCTTCGAGAAGTACCGTATTCGCATCCCCGGCAATCCGATTTCAGTAGCGGATCAGGAAGCCATGAACAGGATTTTGAGTGAATACGATACGTCGCTTTACCGGATACAGCCTTTTAGAGGAGGCGTCCCTTGCAAGAAGGGCGACAATGGTTGTAAACCAATCGGCACGCTTAGTTCCGAATTCCTGCCCCAGGCTGTAGTCCGGGAAATATTTGAAAATGCGCAAACGCATTCTTTGACTGGTACTGCCATCCAGGCCGGACGCGGGTTTAGTCACAAATTCCATCAGAATTCACCGGTGGCACAGTCCGACGAGATGGATGGGAATCCAGGCAGCAGTCTCTCGACTCCCGATAAGGTTGTGGCGCGTATCGGAATCCATTTCCACCAGATTGCACCATCTGACGACGAGGAGCTGGTGAAGCGGCTCAGGCCAATCCTCGAGAAGTACAACAAAAAATAGCTATCAGTTACCCGGAGGCGCAAGATGACCGCACGGCAGAGGCGGATTTATCTCACTTGCTTCGTTTTCCATTTCCTCTTGATTCTTCTGGCCGCGACGCAAGACCTTGTGTCCATCCTGAGCGAGGGCGAAAACATTTTTTTCCCCTCCCTTGTGCGCGTCTGGCGGCAGGCCGACATAATCACCTCCACAGCTTTAGGAAATCGGCTGCCTGACGCCAACCCGGTGCGGCAGGTCCTGACTGCTTACCTGCACGACGCCGGGATTGAATCGGGTTATGTATTTTTCGCGCCGAACGTTCCCAACAGTTACAAACTGGTCTTTGAGGTCCGGTACCGCGATGGCCGGATCGAGTATGAACTCCCGGAAGTGGCCGGAAGTGCCGCCGGTATCCGCGTCGTCGCCTTGCTCGATAACATTGAAAGCATGCGCTACGAGCTCTTGCGCCGCACGACCCTCAAGATGCTGGCTTTCGCCGTTTGGCGAGAGCACTCGGACGCAACGGCGATTCGCGCTGTTTTCGGGAGAGTCACCCTGCCGCCGATCGAAGGATTCTTGCAGGGAAAACAGGAAACCTACGAGTTCACGTCGGCTTACGAATTTAGTTTCCCTTCTCCCGGCAAGCGCCAAACGGCTCCCTGACGTGAAGGACCGCCTGAAGACCCGAGCGTGGGCTTTCTTGTTCCAGCCCGACACGGACCGATGGCTGAGTATTCTGCGGATCGGTCTTGGCCTACAGCTGGCGCTCTATTGCCTGACCCTCCGGCCCGATTGGCTGGCCCTCTACGCGGGCGACGGCGGCGGCCTAATCAGTCGTGATCTGGCGGAAGCGATCCTCGATCTCAGGAGCGTCTTTATTCCAAGATTGGGCTGGTTGGTGGTCTCGGGCGGTTTGGTTCATCTCAGTGAGGGGACCGTCCTTTATCTGGTCTGGGCTTGTTTGTTAGGCGCGAGCGTCTGCCTCATCGCCGGCCTGTTTTGCCGCCCGGCCGCGATCGTCGCCTGGTTCCTTTATCTCGCGGCGGCCAAGAGCGGCAATCTTTTCTCTTATGGAGTCGATAACTTCACCGTCATCGGGCTGTTCTATCTCATGATCGCGCCGTTGCCTGATCGGTGGGCGCTAGATTGGAAACGGAGCCCGAGAAGCAGCGCGCTTCCGGCCCGGCTGGGATTCCATCTCCGCGTCCTGCAGATTCATCTTTGCGTCATCTATTTCTTCGGAGGCATCAGCAAAGCAACCGGTGGGAGCTGGTGGAATGGCACGAGTATCTGGCGCGCGCTCAGTGGCCCGCCGTTCGATCTTGTTCCCCTCCATCTTCTCATTTCCCTGCGCGCTCTTTTGCCGCTAGCCGGAGTTCTCGTTTGTTCGCTCGAGACTGGATATCCCATCTTTATCTGGTGGAGAAAAACCAGAACGCTCTGGTTTTGCAGCGTGATCGGGATGCACCTTAGTATCGGCATAACGATGGGTCTTTACCTATTTTCGCTCGTTATGATTATTTTGAACCTGGCGGCTTTCGGTCCCAGCCTCCGCTGGCGCGGGAATCAGGGGCGTGCGTCCCCACCCGGAAGGCGCCGTAATTGTGTTCGACCAATCCCCCCCAGACAGGCATAGTAACCCCGCGTAATGAGGCAGGATGACTGCGGCAACCAACAAGGAAGTTCACCTCGAGATCGCCCACATTCTGTTTGTCGATGCGGTGGGTTACTCGAAGTTATCTACCGGCGAACAGAGCCATCTCCTTGAGACTCTCAGCAAAGTCGTGCGCGCGACCGACCGATTTCGCGCTGCGGAGGCCGCCGGCCAGCTCATTCGATTGCCAACCGGAGATGGCGTCGCGCTGGTCTTCTGCGACAATCCGGAGTCTCCCATCCAGTGCGCTTTGGAAATTTGCACGGCGCTCCTCCAGCATCCGCAACTCAGTTTGCGAATGGGCATCCACAGCGGACCGGTCAGTCGCGTCGTTGATGTAAACGATCACTGCAACGTGGCGGGAGCCGGGGTCAATGTCGCCGAGCGCATCATGACTTGCGGCGATGCCGGACACATTTTGCTCTCGCAACGGGCGGCCGCGGACCTGGCCGAATTCCCTCGCTGGCGTCCCCACTTGCATCCGCTGGGCGAGTGCGCGGGCAAGCACGGCGCCAAGCTCGAAATCGTTAGCTTTTTCACCGAAGAGTTCGGCAACGCTGAGCTGCCGGCAATCTTCAAGCGCCATGGACAAAGGCCCCTGCTAAAATTTCGCGCTCTCGGCTCTCGCGGGCCCTGGCTCGTGGCGGGAGCTCTGCTCTTGGCGGCTCTGGCCGTCTTCTGCTTCCACCTTTTTTCCTCCCGCGCCCTAGACCCCATCCCGGCCGGCCAGCCTGTCCCTCCCGCCGCGACGACGCCGTTAGCGGCCATTCCGGAAAAGAGCATCGCGGTTCTGCCTTTTGAAAATCTGAGCGACGAAAAAGAAAACGAATATTTCGCGGATGGCGTCCAGGACGAAATCCGCAACGAGCTGGCCAAGGTAGCCGACCTCAAAGTAATCAGCCGGACTTCGGTGATGCAGTACCGGACGGGCGTGAAACGCGATCTCCGCGATATCGCCCGCAGCCTTGGCGTGGCGCACGTCTTGGAGGGAAGTGTGCAACGCGCAAGCGGGCAGGTCCGGGTGAGCGCCCGGCTGGTCGACGCCCGGGCAGACAGAAACCTGTGGGCCCAGCATTACGACCGCAAGATGACGGACGTTTTCGCCATCCAGAGTGAGATAGCTGAAGAGATTGTGAGCCAGCTCCAGGCAAGACTTTCGCCGGATGAGAAAGCCGCCATCAAGGAACCACCGACCGCGGATTTAACCGCTTACGATTTTTACGCCCAGGCGAAGGCGCTCGGCGCCACACTCACCTACTCGTCTCGGAGCAAAGAGAATCTTTTCAAGACCGTCTCGCTCCTGGAAGAAGCAGTCAAGCTCGACCCGCATTTCCTGCTCGCCTGGTGCCTGCTCGCCCGGACGCACGACCAGATTTATCTGCTCGGCGTGGACCATTCTTCGGAACGCCTGGCCCGGGCCGGTAAAGCCGTCGATACGGCCCTCCGCCTGCGGCCCGATTCGGGGCCGGCCCATCTCGCCGCCGCTTTCCACTTTTATAGCGGCCTGCGCGATTACGACCGGGCTCGGGCGGAGCTGGCCATCGCGCGGAAAGCCTTGCCTAACGAACCGCTTATTTTCGAAATTGAAGGTTATATCCATCGTCGGGAAGGCCGATATGCTGAATCAATCGCCGCCATGCGGCGCGCCCTGGAATTGGATCCGCAAAATCTCATTTTGCTCCAACAAATCGCGACAAGTTACCAGAGCTTGCGACGCTATCCGGAAATGGCCGCCATCCTTGATCGCGCGCTCGCGCTCGCCCCGGATGATAACGGCACTCGCCTCGCGCGCGCCGTCATCGAGTTGGTATGGCGCGCCGATCCCATCCCAGCGCGTGATTTGATCAATGAC
This sequence comes from Chthoniobacterales bacterium, assembly GCA_051003415.1. Lineage (GTDB taxonomy): Bacteria > Verrucomicrobiota > Verrucomicrobiia > Chthoniobacterales > UBA10450 > Palsa-1392. Next base: position 14,371 of record JBPCLI010000059.1, read on the forward strand.
ATCCTCCTCCGGCAGCCGGAGGCCGCAACCGATCTGGCGGAGGCTTGGTTTTTGGTTGCGCTCTGCGAGCGGGATCCGACTGCGGTGCGTCGCGCTCTCGCCGCGCTGCCCGCCGGCGGATGCCGGGAAGACGGGCTCCCCTTCCCTGATGCCTGGTGCAAGGGCGTCGCGGCCCGTCTGCAGGGCGATACCGAAGCGGCCCGGGGAGCGATGAAAGAGGCCTACGCCGAAGTTGAAAAAATCGTCGCCGAAAATCCAAATTATCCCGAAGCGCTCGGGGTCTTGGGAGTTATCGATGCGGGCCTCGGTCGCAAAGAAGAAGCCATCCGCGAAGGCCGGCGGGCCGCCGAGTTACTACCGGTGAGCAAGGATTCCATCAATGGCGAATTGCTGATCGAGTATCTCGCAGTCATTTACGCCTGGACCGGCGAAAAGGACCTGGCGGTGGAGCAATTGGCAATTGCCGCGAGCATGCCCGGTGCGCTCTCCTATGGTTATCTTCGCCTTCACCCCTATTGGGATCCGCTGCGGGGCGACCCTGGGTTTGAGAAGGTCGTTGCTTCGCTCGCGCCGCTCCCAAGCACCACGCTACCCCCGAGGAACTGAATCGTTAGGCAATCCCCTGCGAAGAGCAAGTTTGAGCGATTGCTTGAAAAGCGGCATCAGCGTCGTTATCAAATTGGCAATCCGATGGAATCCGCTGAATTTTCGCTTCCCCGCCGTTCCTTCGGGCAAACGATGCGGGCTGATGTCTGGTGGGTGCAGCCGCTCGTGACTTTTCTTGGGCTGGGCGGGTTCGTCGTTTACTCCACCTGGGCCGCGTTCCAGGGGCAGAACTATTTTTACGGTCCGTATCTTTCGCCTTTTTATTCGCCGGAGATTTTCGGCGCTTCACCGCATAGCTGGTTTGGCCCGAAGCCGGGCTGGTGGCCGGGGTGGATGCTTTTTTCGCCGGCGCTCCTCGTGCTCTGGGCGCCAGGTGGATTCCGGCTCACCTGTTATTATTACCGCGGCGCTTACTACAAAGCCTTCTGGGCCGATCCGCCGGCCTGCACCGTGGGCGAGCCGCGCAAAACCTATCTCGGCGAGCGCTCCTTCCCGCTCATCATGCAGAATGTGCACCGCTACTTTCTTTATCTCGCACTCCTCTTCATTCTCGTCCTGGCGAGCGATGTCTGGAAAGCGACGTGGTTCGTTGAGCCGGCGACGGGCAACGTGTCGTTCGGCATGGGCGTCGGCACGCTTGTATTGGCGGTGAATGTCGTTCTGCTCGGCGGCTACACCTTTGGCTGTCACTCCTTGCGCCATCTCGTCGGCGGATTCCTCGATCAGTTCTCGAAATCGCCCACTTGCTACCGCGCCTATGCCTGCGTCGGCTGCCTCAATCAGCGCCACATGCTCTGGGCTTGGATGAGTCTCTTCTGGGTCGCGTTCTCCGACGTCTACGTGCGGATGTGTTCGTTAGGCGTGTGGCACGACTTTCGGTTCTTCTAACGCCAGATCAACGGGACCCCAGCGGAAGCACGCAATCGAGGGTTTCGTGCTGTTTCGTTAGGCAACGATCGTTAGTGTGCCAGAATCTGCCTTCACTCCGGGCGAAGTGTTGGTGAAACCATTCCATGCCCGCTTGCGCCGGCTCGGATTTCATTGGGCGAGTAGCGTTGAGGTGAGCGCGCTGGACCTGCTGCCGATCTACGTTTCGCTTGGTCTGGGCATTGGCCTTTCGCTCCGTGTTCCCGGAATGAAATGGCCGAACGAGGTGCGCTCTCTGCCGTTGCCGGGTTTCTCGCCCCTCATCGTGGGGGCTCTTTGGCAGAATAATCTCTCGCCTGCCAACGCCGCTTTTCTCGCCGAAATACGACAGCGGGCGCGGGCTGTGGAACGGGAGATCCCTGACGTAAAAGCCCGGCTTGACACTGTCTTCGCCTTCCGTGCACTTTGTGCACATGACGACTATTTCGATCCGCGAGCTTCATCTCAAGACCGGCGAATGGGTCCGGCGGGCCAGTCAGCGCCAGAAGGTGGTCATCACCGAGCGGGGCGCGCCGGTAGCAACATTGATCCCCTTTGAACCGACCCATGCCAGCACGCGCTTCGCGGCCCGGAAACTTCTGCCCGGCTTCGCCAAACTGCCCGCTCTCGGACGCCACGATTCCACCAAGTTGATCTCCGCCAGTCGCGATCGGGCATGATTTATTTTGACACCAGCTATTTGGTGAAATGCTACCTGCGCGAACGGGGCAGTGAAGCGGTCCGGGAACTGGCCGGCGAGCAAAGCTCGATCGCCTGTTGCGAATACGGGCGCCTCGAACTGGTGGTTTCGCTCCATCGCAATTTCCGTGAGGGCCTGCTGACCAGGGCGCAACATCGCACGGTGCTCCGCCAGCTCGAGATGGATGATACCAGCGGAGTCTGGCTCTGGCTTGGCTTGAGCCCGGATTTGCTTCGGACGGCGGCGACCAAGGTGAGCCGTCTTGGCTCTTCGGTCTTCGTTCGCTCCGGCGACGCTCTCCACCTCGCTTGTGCCTCGGAAAATGGATTGGCTGAAATTTATAGCAACGATCGGCACTTGCTCGCGGCCGCATCGCACTTTGGTTTGAAGGCGCGGAATGTCATTGTGCAACCACACTGAGTCGGTCACGGTTCCGCGACATTTTATGAAGCGATCCTCATGAGCGACTACGAAACATTTCAACACGACGTGCTCGTCATCGGCGCGGGAGGTGCGGGATTGCGGGCCGCAATCGAGGCTTCGGCCGCGGGAGTGAAGGTGGGAATGGTCTGCAAGTCATTGTTAGGCAAAGCCCATACCGTGATGGCGGAAGGCGGGATCGCGGCTGCGCTCGCCAACGTCGACGATCGCGACAACTGGCAGGTCCATCTCTCCGACACCATGCGCGGCGGGCAATACGTCAACAACTGGCGGATGGCCGAGCTGCATGCCAAGGAGGCGCCGGCGCGGGTGCGCGAACTCGAGGCCTGGGGCGCGGTCTTCGATCGCACGAAGGACGGGCGCATCCTGCAGCGCAATTTCGGCGGGCACAAATATCCGCGGCTCGCCCATGTCGGAGATCGGACCGGACTGGAGATGATCCGCACCCTGCAGGACCACGGCATCCACCAGGGGATCGATGTCCACATGGAGCACACCGTCCTGACCTTGTTAAAGCGTGATGGACGCGTCGTAGGCGCGTTCGGCTACGATCGCGAGCGCGGTCGCTTCAAGGTTTTCCGCGCCAAGGCGATCGTCCTCGCGACCGGCGGCATCGGACGCGCCTTCAAGATCACGAGCAACAGCTGGGAATACACCGGCGACGGTCATTCGTTAGGCTACAACGCCGGTGCGGAGCTGATCGATATGGAGTTCATCCAGTTTCATCCCACCGGGATGGTCTGGCCGCCGAGCGTGCGCGGCATTCTCGTGACCGAAGGAGTGCGCGGCGAGGGCGGCATCCTGACAAACAAGGAAGGCCGCCGCTTCATGTTCGACGACATCCCGGAGAACTACAAAGCGCAGACCGCCGACAGCGAAGAAGAAGGCTGGCGCTACTGCCAGGGCGACAAGAACGCACGCCGGCCGCCCGAGCTTCTGACGCGCGATCATGTCGCGCGCTGCATCGTGCGCGAAATCAAGGCCGGGCGCGGCAGCCCGCATGGCGGCGTCTTTCTCGATATCGCGTGGATCAAGGGCAAGCTGTCGAACGGCGAGGAATACATCAAAAAGAAACTCCCGAGCATGTATCACCAGTTTAAACAATTGGCTGACATCGATATCACGAAAGAGCCAATGGAGGTCGGCCCGACGACGCATTACGTGATGGGCGGGATCCGGGTGGATTCCGACACTCAGATGTCGCGCGTGCCTGGTTTGTTCGCGGCGGGAGAATGCGCCGCAGGGATCAACGGCGCCAATCGGCTCGGCGGAAATTCACTCTCCGATCTCCTGGTCTTCGGGAAACGCGCGGGTGAGTTCGCGGCTCAGTTTGCCAGGGAGAATTCGTTAGGCGAGATCGACTTGGGAGCGATCGATGAGACCGCACGGCAGGCGCTGGCGCCGTTCGAGCGCGAGTTCAACCAGGCCGACGGCGCCTACCAGGTGCAAAAGGATTTGCAGGAGATGATGCAGAGCAATGTCGGCATCGTTAGGCGGGAAGACGAGATGCAGGCCGCGCTCGAAGGCATCGCCTCGCTCTGGCAGCGGGCTGCGAAGGTCGGCGTCGACGGCAACCGCGAGTTCAACCCCGGCTGGCACACCGCGCTCGATCTTTCCAATCTGCTGACTGTCTCGGAAGCGGTCACGCGCGCGGCTCTGGAAAGAAAAGAAAGCCGCGGCGCGCAGTTCCGCGAAGATTATCCGGAGAAGAGCGCCGAATTCGCGAAGGTAAACACCATCGTCTGGAAAGATGAGGAGGGCCGAATGCAAATTCGGCGCGACGCGATTCCAGCAATGCGCGAAGATTTGCAGAAGGTGATCGAGGAAATGGGATGAGCGCGGCTGACTTTGCCTGGGTAGCGCATGCGTCTCGCGTGTTGGCGGTGGCGGCCTCGCCATCGCGAACTTTCCTTGCCAGTCACAACCACAGATCGTTGCTTTCAATCCGGGAACAGCACGGCATGAAAGTTCGTTGCGGCGAGACGCCGCAACCAGCACGCGAGACGCGTGCGCTACCCGGAGAAATCGCGCGGCGCGCGGGGAGATGAAGACCGCAATCTTCAGAATCTGGCGTGGCGATGCGAATGGCGGTGAGTTCCGCGATTACAGCACGGAAGTTTCGGAAGGTATGGTCGTGCTCGATGCAGTCCACGACATCCAGGCAACGCAGGCGAATGACCTCGCCTGCCGCTGGAATTGCAAGGCCGGCAAATGCGGCTCGTGTTCGGCGGAGGTAAACGGCATGCCGAAGCTCATGTGCATGACGCGCCTGAACGATCTCCCGCTCGAGCGCCCGGTTACGATCGAACCGATGAAAGCCTTCCCGAGGCTGAAGGATTTGATCACCGATGTTTCCTGGAATTTCGCGGTCAAGAAACGGATCAAAAAATTTAAACCGCGGCCGCCGGACGCGCCCGACGGCACCTGGCGGATGGCGCAGCAGGACATCGATCGCGTCCAGGAATTCCGGAAATGTATCGAGTGCTTCCTCTGTCAGGACGTCTGCCACGTCCTGCGCGATCACCACAAGCACGAGCAATTCATCGGGCCGCGTTACCTCGTTTACACCGCCGCGCTCGAGATGCACCCGCTCGACACCGAAGACCGGGTCGAGGAATTGCGCGAGGCGCAGGGGATCGGCTATTGCAACATCACCAAGTGCTGCACGAAAGTCTGTCCGGAGGACATTCACATCACCGACAACGCGATCATTCCGTTGAAAGAACGGGTGGTGGATGATTATTATGACCCGCTGGGATGGCTTTGGAAAAAAATCCGGCAGCACAACGAGCGCGCTCCCGAGCTACCTCTCGCCTAACGAATATGCCTGAGCTTAAATCACTTTCCCGCGCCGCTATTCCCGCTGCCCTGGAAAAAGCGGAGCGTTACCGACTGCTCAACGAACCGGGCGAAGCGGAAAGCATTTGTCTCGATATTCTCAAGACCGATCCGGAGAACCAACCGGCCCTCACCATGTTGCTCCTCGCGCTCACGGATCGCTTCAGCAAAGGCTATGGTGTCAGCGACACGCCGGTAAACCAATTGCTCGCCCGCCTCACGGATGAATACGAACGGGCCTACTACTCCGGCATTGTGGCCGAGCGACGCGCCAAAGCGAAACTCGCGCAGGGGAGTCCCGGCGCCCACCATTACGCCTACGACGAACTCTGCGAAGCGATGCGGCAATTCGAAACGGCGGAGAAAATCCGCCCGGCCGGCAACGACGATGCGCTCCTGCGCTGGAATACCTGCGCGCGGATGATGACGAAAAACAAGCTGTCCGCGCGCGACGAGGACCGGAGCGAGCCGGTGCTCGAATAACTGTAGCCGTCGCCCCTCTGGGCGACGCGGAGAGCGACTCTGACAGTAATTAGAAGGCGTACCCGCGCTTCTCAAAGCGAAGCGTCTACAAAGTGAAATTCGAAGCCCAGCCCGATCGCGATCCGGCGGTGGTTCGCGCCATGTTTGAACGCGTCGCGCGGCGCTATGACCTGACTAACCATCTCCTGAGCGGCGGGCTCGATTTTTGGTGGCGGGCGCGGGCTTTCGAGATCGTTAGGCAATGGGAGCCGCAGCGGGTGCTCGATCTCGCCACCGGCAGCGGCGATCTCGCCCTAACGATTCAACGCAAGCTGCCCGAGGCCGAGATTATCGGAGCCGATTTTTCGCCCGAGATGCTGGCGGCAGCGCGCCGCAAAGGTCTGAAGAAGACGGTCATAGCCGATGCGCTCCATCTGCCCTTTGCCGTCGGGCACTTCGATGTGGTGACGGTCGCTTTCGGTTTGCGCAACATGGCGGATTGGTCAGCCGCGCTGCGCGAAATGCAACGCGTTCTCCGGCCCGACGGGCATTTGCTCGTGCTCGATTTTTCTCTGCCAGACGGATTTCTGCGGCCGATCTATCGCGCCTACCTCCATCGCTGCCTGCCGTGGATCGCCGGGTTCATCACGAAGGAACGCGAAGCCTACCAATACCTCGGCGCCTCGATTGAAAAATTTCCAAGCGGTCCGGCGATGTGCGATCTGCTCAGACAAAGCGGCTTTCACGACGCGACCGCCGAACCACTCTCGGGCGGCATCGTCACGCTCTACTGCGCCACCAGAGCAAGGTAGCGCAAGCTTCCAGCTTACGGTTTCTGCCAAATCAGAGCGAGCTGGAAGCTCGCGCTACCTTGCTACGGCGTGGGGGACGGACTTGCCGGAAGCGCAGGGACGGGCGAGTTGGCCGGCGCAGTGCCCGACGCAGAAGGAAGCGGAACCGATTTGGTCAACGGCAACCTGAACGCATTCATATCCGGCTGATTGACGACGAATGTTCCGTCGCGCTCATCGACTTTGGAGAACCACATCTTATCCTCGGTCGGAGCGCCGATGGTGAGTTTGTGCAGCGCCTTGTCGTCCGGCGAAGTGGTGAAAGTCAAAACCAGCAAAGGCTTTTCGAAACCATGCGCTGGCGCGGTCGCGCCCATCCAGCGCACCGCGCGCAGGGTGGCGAGGCTGTTTAGGAGCGATTGCAGGTCGTTGCTGTCGATTTCACCATCTCCCTTGATCCATTTCCAATCCTTCGCTCCGCTGCGGACGAGGGACTCTTCCACGTCGGTCACGCGCGAAAGACGGTGGATTTGCTCGGGCTTGAAACTGAAGATGGGCAGCGCCTGCCAGCGCAAGGGATCAGTCCAGATCTGCTCAAGGAGCCTACGATTGACCGCGACAATGAAGGGTTCTTCCCCGACCCGGGCGTAGACTTCGTCGCCCTCGATCTTGCCTAACGACAGGGTCAGATAAGGTTGCTCGCCAGCTTTGGTTTCAGCCGTATTCTCCGAGGCGAAGGAGCTGAAGGTAAGTCTCACCTGCGGTTGATCGAGCCCGTATTTCGGCAGGTCGGAAGCGGTATCGGCAACAAATTTGGTCACCTCCTGATTATTCAAAGTGTCGAGCAGGCGGCGGACTTCATCGCTGTTCGCCGGCTGATCGTTGCGGCTCGCGATCGTCCAGTTCTGGTCCTTGCGCGCCAGAACGATCTTGGGTTGCCCCGTGGACTCGATGTTCAGGCGATCCAGATTGTTTGTATCCAGCCTAACGAGATGACGATCGCGCAAATCGTTAGGACGAACACTTAGAATCTCGTCTGTCTTTTTCGGCAAGGCATAGACGGCGTGGCGCGGCAGATAACGCACGTGGACAGCGTCTTTGATCTTTTCGGCGACCGCGCCGAGCTGGAGCGTCCGGCCTTCCTTGTCGTCCGCGCCGTAAACTGTGATCGAACCGCGCGGCTCGGAGAGGCCGTAGTTATGCAGGTCGCCCTTGTCGTCCAAGACGAATTCCTGAATGCGCGCGTTGGTCACTTGCGCGAGCAGGTCGCCGATTTTCTGATCGTCGCCCCGCGCCTGAAGCGGCTTCACGATCTCCCAATGCTCGTTCTTTTTTGCGAGCTCGATCTCACCCGCCGGGCTTTTTAGGACGGCGCGGGTGACCTGTGCCGTCGTTAGGTCGGTTAACTTCCGGTCGCGAAAATCATCCGGTTTTTTCGCGATGTCGGTCCGGACTGTCTGGGTCGCGATGAAGACGTCCTGGGCGTCAGCGAACCGAACATACATTTGTCCCTCGAAAGCGGTGTCCTTGCCGAACCAGATCTCGGGCGGCATTTGTGGGCCGGTCAGTCGGAGTCGCAGCTTGGGCTGGACGAGATCGAATTCGGCCATCCGTCCTCTCTCCGCAGTAACTTCCTTCGCCGGAATGGCGCCCTCTTTCCGCCAGGTTTCGATATCGCTGATCAGGTTATCGACGACCGCACCGTCGGCCTGATCCTGGACCGGCGAGGTCAGCCGCCACTTTCCTTCCCGGCGGCGCAGCTCGATCCGGTCGTCGCCGTTTTGAATCGTGATCCCCTCGAGCTTTTCGCGATCGAAATTTACGACGTTTCCGGCCTCGCGTTTCGCCTCGACCGTGTTCGGTTTTTTGCTCTCGAAGAACTTGATCCAGACTCCCAGCGCGATCGCGAGAATGAGGAGAAGAAGGGTCGTCCTGGTTTTCATAGTCGCGGGATCGTTAGGCGCGACGACGCCACCAAACGAAAAGACCGATGACGGCGGGCACGAGCGGCATCAGGACGAGGATGATCCAGCGCAGGCTGCGCAGAGACTGCTCGCTCAGGTTGAAGGTAAGTGTTTGCGGGATTTTCGGCGCGATCCCGATCAGCTGCTCGCGGCTGAGCAGCCAGTTGAGACTGGCAGAAATGAAATCCAGTCCCTGCTGGTCCTGGGTGAGCGCGTTATCCTGGATGAAGGTGGCGTTCGCCACCACGACAAGACGCGCGGAATTGATCTCGACGCGCTCATCCGCGCTGCCGCCTTTTTCCACCGAAGCCGCGATCGTTAGGGGATCGCCCTTGTCTTTCGCGGGATCGAATTGGAGCAAAGCCTCGTCGTCGGACAAATAATCGGTTTCGCCCCAATAGCCTTTCTCGGCCTGGGCAAGCGGTGCGAGATGAATATTGGCGGCCGCGACCTGCTGCGAAGTGAGAGTCAGCGTGCTGGTCGCGCCGAAGAACGGCGCGCGCACATCAGCCAGCCGTTTTGTGACTGAATTATCGGGTAAAAAGTGAGCCACCACATCGCGGACGCGCGCGACTTCCTCGATCCCGGTTTTGACCATCGCCATGAGCCGATCGTCATCCACCTTCACGCCGAGCTCGTTGAGGAAAGCAAGCAGCTTGGGCGTCTTGGCAGAGGGGTCGACGAGGAGCAGGATGCGGCCGTCCTTATTCCAGAAATCGCGCAACATTTTCATCTCGCGATCGGAGAAATCGTACTGCGGTCCTGCGATCATGACGACTTTTATTTCCGCCGGAATGGCCGGCACCTCGAAAAGATTCAGCTCCTTGAACTGGATATTTTCGTTCTCGATAAAGGTCTTGAGGATGCCGATCGGGCTCGTCCCTTCGAGCGGTGGCTCCTTGTGACCGACGATGTAACCGACAGCGTTTTTCTTCCCTTCTACGATATCGATCAACGCGCTCGTGATCGCCTGTTCGCCCTTGAAGGCGGTCACCTTGGGCGATTCGCCTAACATTGGATTGCCTTGGTCCATGTCGGCCATTTCCGACGCCTTCACCGTCTTGCTCCGGCCTTGGTAATCGACGATCAGGACGCTCTCGTCCGTCACCACTTTGTATTTATCGAAGAGTTCTTTCGCTCTCGTTAGGCTGCGTTCCGGGTCGACGTATTCGACATCGAGTCTGCCGCGCGAGGCGTATTGATACTCGGTCAGCAAATTCTGCACGTCGCCCGTGATCGGATTTTGCGAGCCGAAGAAAACCGTGATCCGCACCTTGCCCTTGATGCTGCCGAGGAAGTGCTTCGTCTTGTCCGAGAGCTGATACTTCTTGTCACGCGAAAGGTCCCAGCGCCGGTAATGCTCGAAGCCCAGGTAGTTCACCATCGCGGCCAGGACGATGATGATCGCGACCTGGACGATCACATTCAGTCCGATCTGGAAACGATGGATCTTCTGCGGCTTTTCCGCTGGAGTGTTCTCGTCAGCCATCGCTTAGAGCCTCCACTTCCGAGATTGAAATGCCTGATAGGTGAAGACGAGCATCACGATCGTCATGCTGAGATAGAGAACCATCGGGCGCGTATCGATCTCGCCGCGGGAGAGTGTTCCCATTTGTTCGATCGCGGAAAAATAGCCGAGCAGTTGCCGCGTCTCGGAGCTGATGTCGAGGAGGATAAACGAAACAAGCCCCAGAAAGAAAAGCAGCGTGATGGTGGCGAAGGAAATGATCGCGGCCACGATCTGATTGCGGGTCAAGACGGAGGCGAAACAGCCGATCGAAAGATAAAACATTCCCAGGAGCAGCAGCATGAGATAGCCGCCGAGGTAGGCACCGCTCGAGCTCGCCGCGGCTTGATGCGTGATCGCCTGGAAGATGACGAAATAGAGAACCGTCGGAATCCATAGGACGACGTAGAAGAAGAGCGCACCAAAATATTTCGTGAGCACCACCTGCCAGTCGCGGACCGGCGCGGTCATGAGCGGCTCGATCGTGCCGAGTTTAAATTCCTCCGCGAAAAGGCGCATCGTGATGAGCGGGAAAATCAGGACGAAGGCAAACCAGAAAAAGACGGAGTTAAAGAAAGCTTCCTGGACCGAGTAAGGCACCGCCCGGCTATTCATGAAGGAGACCTGGAAATAGAAGTCGACTCCGCTGACGAGGAGAAAAAAGACGAGAACGATGTAGGCGATCGGGGAGTAGAAGTAGCTCCTGATTTCGCGGGTCAGCAGAGTAAAAAATTTTCTCATGAGCTATACCTCAGCGCAATTGTAGGGCAGGCGCTTCGCCTGCCCTGATTGAACCTGGGCAACCGGAGCGGTCGCCCTACAATGATCTCAGACTTCATCCGCATGCGTGATCTCCACGAAAACATCTTCCAGGGTGGCGCGGCGTTGCGTCAGCTCGCGCACCGCCCAGTGCCGCTGGCTGGCGAGCCGGAAAACTTCCGGGCGAACATCGGCGCCGGCCTCGGCCCGGAGCGAGAAAATCTGCCAGTCCTCGTCAGTCGTTAGGCTGACGTCCTTCACGCCGGCAATCTTTTTTAATTCCTCGACACCGTTGTCGTTCCCGGTTTTCGCTTCCAGCACGACTCCGGTCGCCGTCCGCATTTGGTTCAACAAATTCTCCGGCGTGTCGCAGGCTTCGATTCGGCCCTTGTTGATGATGATGATGCGGCTGCAGGTCATCTCGACTTCGGGCAGGATGTGGGTCGAAAGCAAAATAGTGTGCTGGCGCCCGAGATTCTTGATCAACTCGCGCACCTGCCGGATCTGGTTGGGATCGAGACCGCTGGTCGGTTCGTCGAGAATGAGCAGATCGGGCTCGTGCACGAGCGCATCCGCGAGGCCGACGCGTTGCCGGTAGCCTTTGGAAAGCGCGCCGATTAATTTCTTTTCGACATCTTTTAATCCGCAGAGCTCTTTGACGTCGCCGACTCGTTCGTTGATCCGGCGATGCGGCACGCCCTTGAGCGCGGCGCGGTAGTCGAGGTATTCGGTGACTCGCATGTCGTTATAGAGCGGAACGTTTTCCGGCATGTAACCAAGCCGGGAGCGCGCCTGGAGCGACTTCTCGAAAATGTCGAAGCCGGCGATCGAAGCGCGGCCGGAGGTCGGCGGCAGGAAGCTCGAGAGGATTCTCATGGTAGTGCTTTTGCCGGCGCCGTTCGGCCCGAGGAAACCCATGATCTCGCCTTTGCCGACCTCGAAATTCAGATTGTCGATCGCCGTCTGTCCGGCGTAGCGCTTGGTAAGATTTTCGACTTTGATCATGCTGCAGTGAGTTTTTTCTGACAACGACGAGCCCGAAGCGTTGGCAATTTTCTGCGAAAATTTTTTAACGCGCCTCGAGATTGACCATCTCGACTCGACGGCCACGCCCGTTCCGTCCCACGATGCCGACGGCAAAGTCGACACTCGACCCGGTATCGGCTTGCGCGAGCAATTTCTCCACGTCCTTGACCGCATTGACGTCGTATTTCCCGAGCCGATAAATGACCAGCCCGCGCTCAAACCCCGCCCGATCGGCCGGGCTGTCGGGCTCGACGGCGCTGATGAGAACGCCTTTGCCCCGGGTCAGCCCGAGGGCGCTCGCGAGGTCATCGGTCAAATCCTGTAGCTGCAGACCGAACAGGCGCTCGGCATTCGTCGAGCCGGTTTGCTCGTCGCTCGCTCCCGATCTTGGGGGCGGCTGTTTATCCGCGATTTTTTTGAACGCTTCGACGCTTTGCCTAACGATATCGGCGGGAATGGCGAAGCCGAGGCCCTGGGTCGGGATGCCCTGCGGCGTGAACGCCATCTTCGCCGAGCTGATCCCGACAAGGCGGCCGGAGAGATCGATCAAGGGCCCGCCGCTGTTGCCCGGATTGATCGCGGCATCGGTCTGGAGAAGGTCGTGATAATCGATGTTGTTGATCGTGATTTCGCGTTTCACTCCGCTCAGGACTCCGCGGCTGATCGAGCTGCCGTAGCCGAGCGCGTTCCCGACCACAATGACGGTCTGGCCTAACAAGTTTGGCGAAATATCGTGCAGATTGACGAAGGGCAGCGGCTTGTCGCTGTCGATCTTGATCAAGGCGAGATCCTTCTTCGGGTCGCCCGTGATGTAGCGGCCTTTGTAACTTTTGTTGTCGTTGGTCACGACCTCGATTTTAAGATCGGCTGCGCGCTCGACCACGTGCTCGTTGGTCACGATGAAGCCGCCCGGTTCGACCAGGAAACCGGAGCCGAGACTTTGCTGAGTTTGGCGAACCTCGCGCGGACGGTTGCGATAGACGCCAAAGAACTGGGCGGCAAAATCATCGAATGGATCGCGGACCTGTCGCCTAACGATTCGCTCAGTGTTGATGTTGACGACCGCGGGCAAAACTTTCGCTACTGCCAGGACCGCGGGCTCGGACGCGGGATCGGCCGCGGAAGGCGTCGCCACCTGACCGATGGCCGCGGAGGAGAAGGCGACGCAAAGAATTATCGTGGGTAGCGGGAAACCCCCGCTTTCCGCCTCCACCCCCCTCAACCCGTGAAAGTG
>JBPCLI010000060.1:0-59869 GCA_051003415.1 Chthoniobacterales bacterium
GCTCTTATCGCGACGAAGCTCCCGATCTGACCCCGGATTGGTGGGACACCAGCCTCTTTTCCACCGGCCCAAGTAATCCCGAGCATACAGACAAATCGCCGATCGAAATCATTGAGCACAAACCTCCGACGACCGCGGAGTGGGGAGGAACACATCGCCGCGATGGTATTCTGGTGGCCCACGGGAAGGCCTTCCGAAAGGGAATTAAGGTCGAAGGCGCCCGGCTAATCGATATGGCGCCCACAATCCTCCACCTCATCGGCCAACCTGTGCCGGACGATATGGACGGCCGTGTCCTGGAGGAGCTTTTCGAGCCCGAATTTCTCGCCGGGCAGCCCATCCAGCCGCGGAGTGGATGATTCCCCGGTGCCGCACCCTTCGAGAGTGCGGCCGGCACTTATAACCTCAAGCGGGATGTTTCATAAAGGACATTTTCGTTGACAAAACTCAACCCTGCCGGATTCAATCGCCTGGTCTATCGAGAAATTCTGGATTGTATTCATAGGAGGAGCGACATGCCTGTACCGCACACTTACACCATAAAGGAGGGGACAAAGTCCAAGCTGTTACTTGTCTATGCCACCCCGGCAGAGGGCACGTCCGGTAAGACTGGACTAGCTAAAAATATTTCCGCCGCCAGTGCGGCCTATATTCGCGAGGGCGATTCGGCGGCTTGCCAGGTCCCGATCGTAGAAGGGCGCCTCGGCGAATGGGGAGCGGGCGCCCTAGCTGAAGTCGATCCCGAATTGCTCCCTGGGTTATATCAATTCGGCGCGCCGGATGAAATGCTGGCCGAAGGATCCGCCCGGGCTGTTCTGCTGATTCGTTTTCCTGACGCAGTGATCAAACCGGTCGAGATCCACCTCGTTGCCTACGACCCCCAGGACGCGGAGCGTATGGGCGTCTGGAGTTTGGCCGGTCACAAGCGACATGAATTTCTTCGGCAAGCCTTACCTCGATTTACGGAAAAGGAACTGGCGTTGGGTGAGCAAGGGGAGAAAGAACTGGCCGAAAAAATAAAGAAAGGATCGTAAAGCTATGTCCTACGCACTGAAGAAAGGAACCAGGTCCAAGTTACTACTCGTTTACGCTCTCGACGCGACCGACCTGCGTTCGGGCAAGACTGGTTTGAGCTCACGGACTCCGGAGGCCAGCGCCGCCTACATTCGCGAAGGAGAAGCCATCGTGCGGCGGACGCCTCTCGTCGAAGGAAAGCTGGGCGAACATCGCGCCGGAAGTTTTGTGGAAGTCGACAGCAAATTGTTGCCAGGCGTTTACCAGTTTGGCGTTCCCGACGAGATGCTTGCCGCCGGCGCGGAATCAGTGACTCTGATGTTAAAATTTGCCGGAGCGGTCGTCGAGCCGATTTCGGTTCATCTCGTTGCATACGACCCGCAGGACGCGGAGCGCCTTGGCATGACGGCGCTCGGACCGGAAGGGCGAATCAATGCTCTTCGAGGCGCTTTTCCGCGGCTGACTGAGAATGAATTCCGCGATGCTCGATGAGCAGGTGGGCCACACGACGCAGGCAGACGCAGGATCGGCACAGCCATATCGCCGGCACATCGTCGGCCTGCCGTTGCAGCGCTCGCTCTTTGGTCAGATAGCCCGAGCCGCGACGACGATCGGTTTGCCCGGTCTATCTTCCGAGGTGGATTTTCCGGCTCGGCTGGATGAAAACGGCGACCTCTTTTTGAATCGATCGCAGGTCACGGCGCTGACTGAAGCCTTACCCTCCTGGTTCACGCCGGAAACTCTCGAACTCATGCGCACGACGCACGTCGCGGCCTGTGATGCCCTGGTGGATGCGAGCGAGAATGCCGCTCGTGCAGCTGCTTCGCTTGACGGCGCCTCGGTCAGGAAATCAACCCAAGATCTCGCGGATAGGATGGCCCTGGTCTTGGCCTATGGAATTCTGAGCAAGTTTGTTCCCGACGTCCTTCTGCGCGCTCTCGCGGATGCCGGAGACAGCGGGCCGCTGCCTTTTCCTGAGAAAAGTGCCGGTGCCGCGCTTTTGCAAAGCTCCTTCGCGCTTTATCGGGCGTGCGGCACTCTCGACTATTCCCCGCAACAATTGCAACGTGAGTGGCCCCGCGTGTCGCCGGAAGTCTTTCAGCTCGTCACCGAGTTCTGCCATCGCCAAACGGGTTTCGGTCCGCTGGCATGGGACTCGCCCGGATACGAAGACCCTGACTATGTGATCCGATTACTTCACTCCGCCTTCCATGAAGTTGATGCGGAACAACTTGGCCGGCGCTTGTCTTTGGCCAACAAGCCCGAGGTCGTTCAGCCTACTGGCGGTGGGCCAACGAAAGTCGCTGCCCTCAGGCGTGTTCTTGGCTTCTGGCTGGATTTTCTGGAGCGAGAGACCTGGTACGCACGCCGCGCGTTTTATGTCGGCATGATCCCGCTCCTGCGACAGCTGGCGTCGGGATATCGCCAGAAACACCCCCAGCTCCAATTAACGGATCTTTTATTCCTCGACCTCCGCGAACTGGTCTCGGGACTCGCCGATCCCGCAGTGTTTCACACGCGTCGACAGCGTTACATGGAAAATAATGATTACTTGTCATTGCACGGCGTTGCGGCAGGCAGGCTCGCAGGGATGTTGGGAAACTCATGAGCGCGGGAAACTCCACAAAAGTGTACTCGGGCGTGGCCGCCGCGCCCGGACGCGCCAGCGGCAAGGCGCATGTGATCCGCAATGTCGAAGACCTCATGGCCGTTCCGGCAGGTGCCATTCTTGTTATCCGCATCCTCCATCCTCATCTGGCGCCGTTGCTTCCTCGAGTCGCGGGACTCGTCGTCGAGGAGGGCGCGATTCTTCAGCACGCCACCACCCTCGCTCGCGAATGCGGCATTCCTGCCGCCGTGGGCATTCGCGACGCCCGCAGTCTCATTCAAGATGGTGACTGGTTGGATGTGGACGGTAATACCGGCAAAGTGATCGCGAAACACATCGATTGATCGGTGACTCCCCTTACCGATCTGGACCAAGCCAGGTATCTTAACTTTGCAGGCGGTCTCTATCCCAGCGGGACAAACTCACGCCCGCGCGCCTACGAGGAGGCCGGCGTAGCACTGGGCGTGACCGTGCAACCGGTGGAGAGAGACGGTCAACCGTCGAGCTCCGGCAAAATCGTCCTGATTTCTATCGGCATATCCAACGCGTCTCGCGAGTTTTCGCAGTTCATTCATTTGGCCGACGCTGACCCGCGCAAGAACCCCAACCTGCAGATAATCGATGCGGCTCAAAATGGAGCGGCCGCTACCAGGATTGCCGACCCATCCGGCGACTACTGGATGCATGTGGACCGACAGCTTCAACGAGGCGAGGCGTCTACTGCACAGGTTCAGGTCGTATGGCTTAAGACTGCTCTCGCCCATGATCCTCGCGCTTTTCCCGAAAATGCACGGTTTCTGCTGAGAAAGCTGCGTTCGATTGTTGAAATTCTCAGGACGAAGTTTCCGCAGCTCAAACTTATCTACGTCTCCAGCCGAACCTATGGCGGCTATTCCGAGACGGACCTAAGTCCGGAATCAATCGCGTATGAGTCCGCCTTCGCCTTCAAGTGGTTCATCGAGGAGCGCATCAACAATCCGAGTTCCGATAAGTCGATACCTTGGGCTTCATGGGGCCCCTATCTATGGGCGGATGGCCTGACTCCGCGCAGCGACGGCCTCATCTGGGAACGGAGTGATTTTGAGCCGGACGGGGTCCACCCCTCCGCGCAGGGCGCCTTGAAAGTCGCAACTATGCTTCTCGAGTTTTTCGGAAGTGATCCGACGACGCAGCCCTGGTTTTTTTCCAAGCCTGATCTCGCTGAAACTATGTAGACGCTTCGCTCTGCGAAGCGCGGGCGTCAGCCTCGGTTGGTTACATCAGTTTTGCATTCCGCTACAGACCGGCCTCGCCCGAGAGGGCGACGCCTACCGCGCCGGCGCTACCAATCAAGTTTGGGGTTTAACATTGACCAGGCGGAGTCGCGCATCTCGTCGGGCGATAAATTCGTCGTATTCAACTCCACGATGGGGCCCAAACTCATCGCGATCCGGCGCGAAGTATCTTCTCTCTTACGAAAGAACTCTTCTGATTCGAGCATCTTTTGCGCCACAGGCGTTAGCTTGCCCGACTGGAGCGCGCGCCGGTTGATCCTTGCACTGGCCACGGCGTGCTCTGCAGTCAGCAGGAGAGTCAGATCGGGGACGCGAAGATACTCGGCAAAGGGTTCAATCAGGTTACGAGCCTCGGTTTCTTCGATCGCTGATTCAGCGATCATCAGCGAAAGAGGGCTCGCCAAGTAACGATCGCAGACGACGTGACCCTCGGCGAGATGAGCACGCACGAGGTCCGACAGATGCAATGTCGCTGCCAGATAGTAAGTAAGCCGGGGAAGCGGCGCCACAGATTCATCGAGATGAACCTCCCGGCGAAAACTGACGAACTGCAGCGGGTAGTGGAACGATGAAGCGCCGGTGCGGGACTTCAGATATTCCACGATCGTACTCTTGCCGACGCCATTACAACCTTCAATAACGAGGAACTTGGTTGGTGATGACATCAGTAGTAATCATCTTCCGCTAACACTGGCTCTGCATCCGGGCCGATCAGCCGCGCTTCGATGAGGTAACCTCTGCGCCGGTTTTTCACTTTCGAGATGAGCTCCGGCGGTAATGGGGCCGGCAGGTTCCTCGTGGCTTCGATCAGCTCCGGAGCCAGGAGAAAGAAGACGTCGCCTTTCTCGAGGCTGCCGGCTGCGATTAAGCGGCGCTCGATCTCGATCGCAAGCTGCCGCATCGGATAAGAATATTTCAGCCAAAGGAGATGATGATTCTCCCGTTCGACATTCAGGTCGTGGACGAAACGCGCGGCGTGATTTAGGCCAAGCGCGCGGCCGCTGCCGTGGGCAAGATCGAAATGGAAGCTCAGCGTAAGAAGATTGCGCTGCAGATTCTGCTCGTAGGGCGTGACCGTGTGCGGACCGGTCTTAAGCGTCGTCTCGATGACGCGACTACGTGTATCCCAGGGTTCGAAGAGCAGGTCGCGGTCGCGCATCCAGTGCCATCTCCGGAGGTGCTCTGCCACGTTCTGCGCAATCGCGGGATGTTGCCCGGCATCCAAAGCGGACTCGGCCTCTTCCTTCGTTCCGAGCCCGGCCGCGAGCAGGGCTTCGCGCAACTTCGCCACGTCGGCCATGTAAGCACCGCTTAGAACGGGAGTCGTCGGCGAGATAAAATCCGCGGGACCGGGCCACTCTTTCTCGGCGGGAGGTTCGCCGATAGTACTCAGATTGTGTTTCACCGTCTCATTGATGAAAGGGAAGAGGATGTCGTCGCCCTGGGCCTGAATAAACCAGCAGAGCGCGAAGAACTCTACCCAGCGAGGCCACCAGGAAGTGATCAATGCCACCATCCGCTCGGCGGGGATCGCGTTCAGTTCCGCGTCCGTTTTGGGAAAGAGAACGAGAACTTCGGCCAGCCGATTGTAGGAGGCACGGATCTGGCGCATCAAATCAGCCATCGAAGCTTCGTCCCAGGTCGCGCGGACAATGGACTGCCAGACCAGAGCAAAAGTGTCGGAGCGAAAATGGTAGCGGCATTTAACCCACTTGATGTGGAGAGGTGGAACGCCGCGAAACCCGAGCACACGCGGCACCATCTCG
Organism: Chthoniobacterales bacterium; assembly: GCA_051003415.1. GTDB lineage: Bacteria > Verrucomicrobiota > Verrucomicrobiia > Chthoniobacterales > UBA10450 > Palsa-1392. The sequence goes on from JBPCLI010000060.1 coordinate 5,664, forward strand.
AAGCCGGGCTGAACCAGAGATTTCAGAAGCGCAGAGATGACCAGCTCCGGACGCACTTCGAGCCATTCGAAATCGCCCGTCGTCGCCGCCGTTCCATATTCCTGGTGGAAGCGCGCGTACTCTGGAAGCAAGGCCCACCACGCCGCTCTCGACTCGGGCGCAGGCATTTTTGTGACCTTGCTCCCCGGTTTGTGACCGAAGAATTTGATCGTATCGAGGGCTGCGGTTTCCGCTTCCTCCATGCTGCCGATTTTTTGCGGCGTGGTCGCGGGGCCGGTGCGGAGTGCGCTCGCGCAGCCGAGCGGAACCGCGGCGGAACCCTCCGGCCAGGCTACCCCCGGATCGAAGACCAAGGGAAAACCAGCGCGGTCATTGTCGTAGAGAGCGATGGCTGGGTTCGCCATTCGCGTGATCGCTTCGCCGAACTCGTGACGTGGCAGGCTGCCTAACGGCAATAGGAATAACTTCGAGTTCGTCCGTTCCGAAACGATCGCGGCTACCTTTGTGAGGTAGCGCTCGAGTGTGGCTGCGCGAGAGTCGGCCGGTTGCGCTTCGAAATCGTTCCAGAGGCCTTGCTTGTCTGTCCTCAGATCAAGGTCGGGCACGAGGACAATGTTTGGGATTCCGGAAGGCAGGTCTTTCAATCCCTCCGCGGTTGAGACAATCGGCACGAGGTCGGACCGCTCCCTTGTCGCCTCTGTCCATGCGGACCAGATGTCCGACCACTGCACCGGTCCCCGCTTCGGCCCACTCTCCGCTTCGATTCGGCCTCGATAAATGTGGCCAGTCGATCCGTTCACCGTGATGGCCTCTTCGGCCACCAACGTCGTGGTTGCCGTTTCGGTCCCGACGACGCACGGCAGACCGAGTTCGCGCGAGACGATCGCGGCGTGACAAATGATCCCGCCGACGTCCGTCACGATAGCCGCCGAGTTTCGCATCGCGACCACCATGTCGGGGTTGGTCATCGGCGTGACTAGGACCGCGCCGGACGGGAGTTGAAGCGCTTGTTCGATGTTGAAGACAAGGTGGACGGGCCCTGACCCGGCGCCGGAGCTGGCGGGTACTCCGGTGAGGATCGCCTCCGCATTAAAGGATGCGGCCGGCCCGCCATTCGTGTCGCCCAGGAAGGCAGCCGTGATCGGTCGTGATTGAACGATGTGGAGTGCATCGCCGTGGATGACCCACTCGACATCCTGCGGCGCTCCGAAACTTTCCTCCAGTTGTTTGGCGACCTGTGCGAGCGCACGGGCATGCACCGGTCGAAGCGGTCCTTCGAGCGAATCCGGCACATCGTCCTCCTCGTTCAACCACAGCCTCTCCGGCGTCACTTCTCCTTTCACCAGCTTTTCGCAATCTCCCTCGACGTGCTCAACGAGAATGCTCTGCCGTCCATCGGGCCCGGCGAAGCGGGTGAACATGACTCCGGAGCGCTCGGCCCGGAGAAAACGCTGGACGACGACCGCCATCGCCGGTAATTCCCGGACCCCAATCTCCCGAAAATAAGAAAGGGCGCGCGGCGAGAAAACCGCTGTCCAAATCTCCCGCACGGTCGGTTCAAATTCTCCCGGGGCGGTGATCGGGATCGATTCAAAAATGCCGGCAAAGGAATGGGCGCTGCCGTCCTCGATCGTGGCCGAAGACCGGACGATCACCCCTTCGCAGGGCCCCTCCCAGAGCCGAAGGGCCTCAACCGTTTGCATAACCGGTTCGAGAATTCGCGCGGGAATCTGGCGGGAAAGGATGCTCTGACAAATTTCCTTCGCAGCTGCCGTCGTATCTTTGGAGTTGGCGAGGAGGCCGTCGAGCGTCTCGAGCGCGGGACCGAGCCCCATCTCTTGCAGAGCGCTTTGAAAAGCGTCGCGTGTGATGACAAACCCGGGAGGAACGCGATGTCCGAAACCGACGAGACGACATAGGGATGCTCCTTTACCGCCCAGCCGCCCCGGATCGGCGCCGCCGCCCGCATCGAGGATCTTAATGTACTGCTTCGGACCAGGTGTTGCCATGGGGTCGACTTCCGATCGCGATAATGCGGCAACTCAGAGCGAATCGCAACGCGCTTGTCGAATCCAAACCAACATCAAACCAAGCCGCAACAAAATCGAAAGATTGACTGAGAAACTTTAAGATTACCTACAAACGAATGCCATTAACCAGAACAGGAGAGAACAATAAGACTCATCGCCTCTACCGCACCATTCTGACCGGGCTACTTCCGGATTTTTCGCTTTGCGCGTTGGCGCTGGGCCGACTACAAGGCTGGCATCGTCCCGATGCTCAACATTTCAGGCAAAGGATAAGCGGGTTTTACCGGCGACAACTGCACATTGGTGTCAGGTTGGTTGGCGCCACCAATGTTCAGCTTTGCCCAGATCCCATGGGCAACTCCAGCCGCGTCAAGATAATAGCCACTGATGAAGCCGCCTTTATTAATTCCAGTAAGTGCAGTGTAGGTCGAACCTGGATAATCGAAGGTCTGGAGATTGGCGGTCGTGGTGAAAAATAAACCATGAGTCAGGCCTGCCGCATCCGTATATCTGCCCACTCCCCAATTCGAATCATTATTTCCAAGCAGAAACGTTCCGGTCGAACCAGGCACATCCAACGGAAACGTCAGGTTGCCACGATGATCGCGGATGTATCCGTGCGAGACCCCGTTGGCGTCGCGATAATAACCGATGATCTGGCTCCCCTTATTCAACTGGTAAGCGAAGGTCGCGCTTGCCCCTGGCACTGCGAATGTTGTGACAACTCCGCCCAAGCTGAGGAAACCCGGCTGCGTGCCGTCACTAAAAATAGCAGTACCAACAAAGTCTCCGGCATTGTTAATTCCCAAAGGGATGGTGTCCAAGGCGCCGCTAACGTCGAAGGTAAAATAAACGGGGTGCTCCAGCAAATAACCGTGATAGTGGCCATCGCTTGGGTTCAGGTACTCGCCGCAGGTATGGCGAAGGTTGTTAATCCCTCGGCCTTGCGTAGGGTTCCCAGTGTCGTTAGGCGCAGTATACGGCCGGTCGCTGAACCTCTGGTCGCGCGGCTTAAAAAAAAAGCCCCCCACGACCCCGCTGCCCTGATATACGGTGCCAACGATGTCTCCCTGATCGCTGATCTTCTGTGGCAGAGTTGAGTTTCCGATACCGGGATAATCGAACGTTTGCAGCACCTGGACCGTGTCCGCAGGGGAAACGGTTGCAGCAAGGGGCAGTGTGAGAACTGCGAGAGTGTAGACCAACTTATTTTTTAGTTTCACGGGATTATTTTCTATTGGATCGAGTTTTTGTACGGTTCTGGATGTCCTTATCGAGCGCCAATAGAGCTTAGTCGAGGAGCTTTTCGGCGGGAGATTTAGCAGGGGAAAACATAAGTGATTCCTCATTGTATCAACAAACGTGACAAACAGTAAAGAGATCTTTTGTTTGCGGTTGCTGCGGCACTGGCTGGCTGCAACCAAATTCCGTGCCATTCACTTGGCTGGGAAGCCGAAACTTCTCATTTGAGCGATGAAGATCAGAGAATGTATTCTGCATGGACTGGATGTTTATCTTCATCTCAAGCACATGAGCAGTGAGGGTTTGCAACCGTTTGCCACCTTCGATGCAGTTTTGAAAACTCGCCGATATCCCCAGAGGGAGCGCCAAAATTACGGTTTTCTGCTTGTGTTGGTGCCCGATCTTATGAGATAAAGGTCTCGTTAATGGGCGATTTGATGCAGGGAGCATTTTCACGTTTGGCAGCCCTGTTGCCACCGGCGGGCCGGCTACCACTGCAGCGGATTCGTAGGTCCTGCATACCCTAGCCCGTAAGATGTTAACAGCTGCTGGCAGACAGGCCACGACCATCCCCGCGCAATTGGAGGCTACCTTGGCGGTTGTCCCGGATAAGGAGGCCCTTTTCGGCCGGGGCGCATCATTAACCTTCCGGCAACTCCATGCCGAGGCGGTGGCGGCCTCCCAGGCGCTCGCCCAGCTGGGGGTTCGATCGGGCGACCGCGTCGGCGTTTGCATGCAGAAGACGCTTGACCAAATGATCGCGATTCTGGGCGTGTTGTGGGCCAACGCGATTTTTGTTCCGATCCATCCCGTGCTCCGATCTGAGCAGATCGGACACGTCGTCAAGGACTGCGAGATGAAACTTCTGATCACCGAATCGGCCCGTGTGGCAGAACTCCGGAGCATAGTGCCGGGACGGATTGTGCTCGGACACGATCCGGAGGAAGAAGGGATCGCCTCGTTGGTCCAGCTGCGGCAGGAATGCCGTGGCAGTGAAACCTTTTTTCAGGCCAAACCCGACGACACGGCCGCAATCATCTACTCGTCGGGCTCCACCGGCAGGCCCAAGGGCATCGTCATCTCCCACCGGAACCTCGCGGATGGCGCCCGGATCGTAGCGAGCTACCTCGGGACGACAGCTGCCGATCGGATCGCAGGTGTGCTCGCGCTGAATTTCGACCACGGCCTGAACCAGCTTTGGCAGACTCTCCATGTGGGATCGTCGCTTTATCTGCACGACATGATTTTTCCGCGCGACTTGTTCCGGCTGATCGCGCGCGAGCGGCTCACCGTCCTCCCGGTGATGCCTGTCATTATTAGTCGGATGTTTGATCCGCAGTTCCCGGGCCCGGACGCTGACCTGGATTTCTCTGCGCTGCGCTACGTGAGCACCACAGGCGGACCTGTAACGGCGAGGATGCTTGACCAACTCAGGAAAACGTTCTCGGGCGCCGATATCGTACTCATGTATGGGCTGACCGAAGCCTTCCGGTCTTCCTGGTTACCTCCCGAGCAGGTTGCCGTCCGGCCGACTTCCATCGGCAAGGCGATCCCCGAAGTCGAGCTTTACGTCTTTGATGAGCAGGGGCAGGAATGTCCACCCGATGTTGCCGGCCAGCTTGTCCACCGCGGCGGCTGCGTCGCCAAAGGATATTGGAATGCGCCCGATGCCACGGCAGAACGGTTCCGGCAGATTGACCGCTTCCCTGGTGAAACGGTCGTGTTTTCGGGCGACCTCGTGCGGCGAGACGAGGAAGGTTACTTCTACTTCCTTGGCCGAATGGACTCGATGATCAAGACTTATGGCTTTCGGGTCAGTCCGACGGAAATCGAGGAGCACGCCCGTCGCTTCGAGCGCGTTCTCGATGCCGTAGCCTTCGGCATCGACAATCCGGAAATCGGGCAGGACATCACGTTGGTCTATACCACCACGGACCGAACTCCGCTCGCCTGCGATGGACTGACCGATCACTTTCGCGTCGGAATGCCTCATCATATGGTGCCTCGCTGGTTCATTCACCTGGAGGAATTCCCGTCGACCGGCAGTGGAGGAAAGGTGGATCGCGTCCTTACACGCCGATTGGCTCTGGAGAAGCTAGCCGCCTTATCTACAGTGGAGAACCCAATATGATTGAACATAGTTTTGGCCAGGAACTGCTCGAGCGATACGGCTCGCCCCTCTACGTCTACGATCTCGACGAAGCCGAGCGTCAGGCAAAAGCGCTCTTCGAGCTGCTTCCGAAGTCCGCGCAAGTACTCTACTCGGTGAAGGCGAACCCGATTCCAGAGTTGTGCGCTGCTTTGAAAACCGCCGGTTGTCGCGTCGAAATCGCCGCGCCGTCGGAACTGGAGGTGGTGCTCGAAGCCGGTTTCACGCCCGATCGAATCCTTTGCTCTGGGCCGGGCAAGACCGTTTCGGTCGTGCGCGAGATGTTACGGGCCGGCGTGACTCACTTCTCGTGCGACTCGTGGTATGACTTGGAACGCCTGTCCGCAGTCGCCTTGGAAGCGAATAAGACTGCCCAGGCTCTCATGCGCCTTCAGGTCTCAGGCGCACCGCCCGGAAGTGTCGGTGTCGGCGCGATGCAAAGTCACTTCGGCGAGGATCCGGCGGATTTACTCAAGGGCGGCGCCGCCCGGGCCGCGTCCCTGCGGGGGGCGGAGCTGGCCGGAATTCATATCTATTCGGGTGGACAAATCCAGAGTGCCGACAAGCTTGCCAAAACCTTCGAACACGCCATCCATCTCGCCGAAGAAATCGTTCAGGCCGGGATACCTCTGCGCGTGCTGGATTTGGGAGGAGGATTTCCGTGGCCTTTTGGCACCTCCGAAGCTCCCATAGACATCTCGACTTTGGAAGAAAAAATGCAGAGCGTGGATGCGCTGCGGAATTTGACTGCTGATGCGGAGCTTTGGTTCGAGTCTGGGCGGTACCTCGCGGCTTCTTGCGGGACTCTGCTCTCGACCGTTCTCGACGTGAAGGTTTCCCATGAAGGCAAGACCCATATTATCCTCGATACCGGGATGGTTCATTTGGGTGGAATGGCCGGTTTGGGCCGGATTTATCGTGCTGTTGCCTCAATCGAACCACTAGGGGAACCGCGTGCCGGCGCACGACACCCCGCCGACGTGATGGGTCCGACGGATTACGCTCTGGACTTCGTGGCGCGCGAGACATCCGTTCCCCCTTTAAAGGCGGGCGACAGGGTGGCCATACCGAACGTCGGCGCCTACGGTCTTACCGCCAGTCTGGTCGCTTTTGCGGGCTTGGAACTTCCTGTGGAAGTGTGTTACCGGGGGACTTCGGTTGTGGCAGCACACCGCCTGAGCTTGGAGCATAAGCGTGTCCCGTCCTGACCGATCAACTGCATGCAGGAAGAGATTCAATCATAAACCTATGGACGACATAACCAACGAATTTGAAGAGTGCCTGCGCCGGCATCTCCGCATGGCGAAGCTCGCCCCCATCAACTACGAGACTGAGCTCGCTAAACTCGGTCTCGATTCCATGACGGCGGTCGCTGTCCTGCTCGATATGGAGAAGACATTCGGCATTCGTTTTCCCGATGACATGCTGGCTGAAGGAACCTTCCGGACCGCTGAAAAACTGAAAGAAGCAGTCCTCATGCTCCGAGAGCGCAAAGCCTCATGACCAGGCCATTGCCCGACCGATCATTGGGGCCGGAGTGGACGATCCTGGAGCTACTCGCCCGCGGCATCGCCGATGATTCGGAACGGCAGGTCGTTCGCGATTTGTTGTTGGCAGAAACCATCGACTGGGGTGAGCTGCTGGAGCAGGCGCTGCGGCACAAAATGCTCCCCATGCTCGCCCACCACGTCATTTCGGGCGGCCTCAAGTTTGACGTGCCGATGAGCATCTATCAACACTTGGACTCAGTCTTGGAGTGGAATCGCTGCCAGATCGAACTCTTTCGACGCGAGACGGTGCGCGTGGCCCAGGCGCTCGCCGGCCGCGGTCTTCCCTTAGTCGTAACCAAAGGCATGGCCTTCGAATCGACCCTTTACGGCGGCCTCGGCACGAGACACATGAATGACATTGACTTCATGATCACGCCAAAGGATCGCGAAGCAGTCATGAGCGTGATGCAGGAGATCGGTTTCCGCCCCTTTTTCGACTGGGCGAAGGATGCCCGTCGCGAAGAAATCAGCAGCCGTCTGAACCGCGACCACCTGCCCAAGCTCGCGCGCGCCGTCGATCAGCCTGGCACGCGGATTATCAACGTCGATGTCGCCAATAGCTTGACCTGGACGAAGAGTCCCTTTGATGTGCCGGTCGAGGAAGCCCTGCAGGACCCAGTTGAGCAATCAGTTCCCGGTATCCCCGGAGTGAATGTGCCTTGTTTCCGCCCCGTTTATCAATTCCTCTTTACTGTGCTCCATTTGTTTCGCGAGGCGTGGCTGCAGAAGTTTGTCGACTTCGGGAATGACGTCGGTCTGATGAAATTCGGGGATGTGATTCGTCTGATCGCTCAATATCGCGACGAATTGTCTGACGGTGAGCTGCTCCGAACGATGGAGGCTCACAATGTCACCCATCCCGTCGCCTGGGTACTCCATCGTCTGGACGAGACCTTCCAAACCCACACGCTGGAATTGCTCGCACTTGAAAAGTATGGGGACGAGGAGCTGCTCGCCGGTCAGATGCAATCCAGCGGTTACGTGGGCGTCTGGGGCCAATCGATGCGCGAGCGCCTGCAAAGCAAGAACCGCGGCGCCTCCCGACCGACTGGGCCGGCGCAGCCGGTCGCCTGAGATGACTGTTCTCAGCAAACTCCCGTTCCGTCGCGGTGACAAGAACGGGATCGATGTCTACTTCCCTCCTAAAAAGAGAGACTTTAAAAGTCTCCTCTACCAGCTCGTGCCGACGCGGTATCGTGCGCAGAAGTACAACCGCCAACTGCGTCGGGAGATAGAGGAGCGTCCAGATGGCGCTCTCGTCCTGTGGGCACGAGAAACTTCTAGCCGTCTTTACTACGTCTTCCACGGGATGGCGGGAGGGTTGGGGATACAGCCTTTGACCGTTCTCCGTGAAACCGGATTGATTCACAACAATCTGGTTCTGCTGAAAGATTACTATCGCTTTTTTTACCTGGCCGGTTTGAACCCGGAGATCACGGACGTCGACGCCATCGTCGCGCGCCTTCAGAGCTGCCGTGCAGAACTGCCTCACGTTCGACAGACATTCTGTTGCGGGCCGTCCTCTGGTGGTTACGCAGCAATCCTCTTCGGCCATTACCTGCAGGTGGACGTGGTGTATGCCTTCGCACCCGTTACGCTGCTCAACCTGGACGATCTGAAGAGGTTTGGCGGGAGCACGGACGTCGGGCGCATCACCGAGCAACAGCGCGATCTGGTGAGTCTTCTCGCGCAACACAATGGGCGAACCCGCTACAAGATATTCTACTGCGAGGGCCATGGGAGAGATCGCAACTATGCGGCCCGTCTCAAGGGCTTACCTGGCGTAGAGCTTTGCCCACAGCCGGGCACGACTCACAACGTCATTCAGGCTATCCACGAAAGTGGTCGACTCGGAGAGGTCTTTGAGGCCGCGCCCTCGGATGCTGCCGCCAACTGAGCCGCGGTGAAACTCCGGGTTCCCGGGGCGCGCGGGCCGGCTCCGGCGGAGCTAGTGCCCGAGGACGACTACTGCCGCTGGGCTAGGCCGCTGCCTCCGCCAAGGGCTCCCATTACAGTCCGTCCGGGGAGACTCGATATCCATCGTTCGTCGCGGGGTCGCCGACCGCGCCTCGGTGCTCCCACTTGAGCCATTCCGCAAGGTCACTCCGGAACACCGCCCATCGTCCTGAATGACCTCGGTGACGATGGTTTCCTCGCGCACCTCGACCCCGTGGCGGCGCGCGTTGTTGAGCAACAACTCATCGAACTTGGCCCGCTCCACCTGGTAGGCGAAGTTAAAGTCAGGCGCCTGGTTCACCTGGGCGGAGCCAAAATCGAATGTCCACGGCGCCGGATTTTTGCCCCAGCAAAAAGTGCCACCCCGCTTCTTGATGAAGCCCGCAGCGTGCAGGTCATCGCATACCCCCAGCAAGCGACAGATACCGTGGACCGTCGCCGGCAGGAGCGATTCACCGATCTGGTAACGGGGAAACTTCTCCTTCTCCACGAGCAGCACCCGGGCGCCGGACTTAGCGAGTAGGGTCGCCGCCGTGGATCCGCCAGGGCCTCCCCCGACGACGATGGCGTCGTGATTTGCGCTCTTCATAAAGTCGAAACTTTTTGTGTATCAGCCCCTCCTCCCGCTCGTCCAGCCGGAAAGTCGCGGCATCGTGCTCGAATAGGAAAGTCCAACGACATGCGTGAGAAGACGGCGCGCGAAGCGGTTGATCGGGCGAATGCCAGCCCTTATCGTTTTCCACGATGGATCGGGAGGCGCTGATTTTTCTTCACATTCCTAAAACAGCCGGGACGACCTTGAATCGGATCATCGAGTGGCAATACAACCCCTTTGCCATTTTTACGATCAATCCCTATCGAATGAAGGGGTCAGCGGAACGGCTCCAACGACTTCCGGAGAAGCGCCGCCACCAGCTGCGGGTGGTGCGGGGACATTTGCTCTACGGGATTCATGACTGCCTTCCGCAGGGCGCTACTTACATCACCATGCTTCGTGAACCCGTGGCCAGGGTTCTCTCCGCTTACTACTTTGTTCTGCGCCGGCCGCTGAACCCGCTGCACCGTAAACTGAAAAGGGAACGACTGGGAGTAGAAGACTGCGTTCGACTATTCCCTCAGCGCCAGAACCTGCAGTGCAGGTTCATCGCTGGAGTGGAGGATCCCGCAGTCGGCGACGAGCGATTACTCGCTCTCGCGAAAGAGAACCTGACAAAATCGTTTAGCGTCGTTGGGATCGCGGAGCGTTTCGAGGAGAGCCTCATGCTCATAGCCAAGACCTTTGATTGGGAGGTCCCATTCTATAAGAATTGCAAGGTTGCCAAAACGCGACCGCAAATTGAGCCGGGAACGGTGGACATGATCCGGGAGCACAATAGACTCGATCTCGAGCTCTACGAATTTGGAAAGCACCTGTTCGAGGACAACTTAGCAAGGCACGAAACCGCCGTCAGGAAAGAGATAGCAGCTCACCGCGCCCGCCCGCAGCCGTCCACGGTTGAGAATTTTTATAGATCGACTTTAGGCGCGGCCCGATTTATGATCAATAAGATAGCCTCTGCCGTATGAGCACAAAGAAAATGCAAAGCCAGTTGCAAGAGAAGCGCTTGAGGTGGTTGATTCTAGCTGTTGCTGTTTCCGTGTTCTGGACACAGCTAGCGCAGCCGGCAGAAGCGCGGCGGCAGTCGCGCCCCGATCTTCCTGACGTCAGCGTTCAGCGCGACATCGTCTACAAGAAAGTCAACGATCATAGTCTCCGGCTTGATATCTATTCTCCTAAGTCGATCACGCACCCGTTGCCGGTGATTCTCTGGCTCCACGGACACCGTTGGAGTCGCGGGAGCAAAGATCAGCGACCCCCAGTCAACTTCATGGCGCAGGGTTATATCGTTGTCAGTCCCGACTACCGGCTCTCAGGAGAGGCACCTTTTCCGGCAGCAATCGAAGACTGCAAGGCGGCGGTCCGTTGGCTGCGCGCCAATGCGGCTACTTACCACATCGATCCAGATCACATCGGCGCTGGGGGCCATTCAGCTGGCGGACACTTGGCCGCGCTCCTCGGCACCTCGGGCGGAGCTACGGAATTGGAGGGCGATGGCGATAACTCTACGTTTTCAAGCCGGGTGCAGGCCGTCTGTATGATGTCCGCACCGGCGGATATCCCGCATTTTTATGAGGCCCTGTCGAAATCAGACGACGGTCCGGGTGACAGAGCCAAGACATCGATTGAGCAGTTCCTGGGTGGAAAAGGGGATCAGATCAAAGCAAAAGCTATTGCCGCGAGTCCTATTAGCTACGTATCCAAGGACGACGCGGCCTTCCTCATTATCCATGGGGAAAATGATATGTCCATCCCGGTAGACCAAAGCCAGGCGTTCGCCGACAAACTAAAGGCCGCAGGAGTAGACGTGACATTGGAGATCGCGAAAGGACGGGGCCACGGTGTAGGTGGTCCAAATTATGCAAGCGAGATAATTGGATTTTTCGACAAGCACCTAAAGCCCGCCATGTCGCATTAGTGGGGTGGTGGTCTATCGCCTGATGCTTTCGCTTTGTAGATTGCCATTTTCCCGCGTTTGTTTTGACCGTCGCGGCTCCTGCCGCAACTCACCGCTTCTCGCCACCACCCGCCCTCCGCGCCGGCGCGGAATCTAAGCTATGTCTCCGCCCGACGGCCGTGCCGACGAGAGCGTTATCTTTCTTCACCTCCCGAAAGCGGCCGGCACGACGGTCAATCGTCTCATCGAATGGGAGTATCGCCTCTCGGAGATTTATTCAATCGATCCGGTCCTATTCAAATGGTCAGCCGCGCATCTGCGAAAACTACCACCCTGGCGCCTCAGAAAGATTCGCATGTTAAAGGGGCACATGGCATTCGGCCTCCATAAAGTGCTTCCGCAAGCGGCGACCTATATCACAATTCTAAGGGACCCGGTGGACCGAGCGGCCTCAGCTTTTTATTTTACGCGAAGCTCGAGATTGAATCCCCTCTATTGGAAGCTCCGGCGGGAGAAATGGAGCCTGGAAGACTTTGTTCGCAACTCTCGCCGGGAAAACATTCAGTGCAGACTCGTGGCAGGCGCCAGGTATGAGGACCCCTGTACGCGGGAGATGCTCGAAAGGGCCAAGCATAATCTGCGGCAGCATTTCAGCGTGGTGGGTGTTTCCGAGCGGCTAGAGGAAAGTCTGGCTCTCATGAAATTGCGCTTCGGATGGAGGCTAAACTTCTATTCAAGTTTCAACGTCACTCGCTCTCGGCCCAAGAAGCGCGACTTGCCCCAGACTACGCTCAATTTGATTCAAGAGAAGAACGCTTTGGATATGGAGTTCTACGCGTATGGCCGACAGATATTTGAAACGGCAGTGAAAGCAAACGCGGACGAAGTCGGGCGAATCGCGGGCGAATTGCAAGCGGCCCGAAAGCTCTCGCAGGGATCGTTCGGCGCTATGCTGTTCAATGCGCGTTCAACAATACGCAAGGCAGCCAGCCGCGTTTACTCTGCGGTGTGACCCGATGCGGCCACAGTGGCCGGGGGTTGAGCGCCTTGGATCAAGAAGACTTTTGCCCGGTAGCTTTCGAACTCCGCCCTGGCATGTTCGTGAATGTAATCCAGCACCGCGGGGCTATTCAGCCCTTGAAACGATGCATAAGGCGCGAAGACGACCCAGGTCCGGCCTGAACGGTTTACGACTTCCTTCAACTCGGCAATATTTCGGATTACCGGCAGACTGCCAAACTTGTCCACGAATCTTGGCTCGTCGAGAAGCTGGTTGTACGGGACTTTGGAACTAAATAGTGTGTTAAGGAAATAGTTTCCCGGGAAGCCAGCGTAGAAGTTAAAGACATGCGGAATGCCTGGAAGGATCACGTCTCCGGGCCGGGCATGAGCCTGGACGAATTCCGCCGCTCCGCGGTAATCGTAGCGATAGGTATTCAAGCGGGTCATCATCTGAGGCGTATCGCCCGTGCTGGAGAGTTGGTATTCGTGGAAAACACTCTCATTGCTTTGGACAAAAAGCAGCAGCAGTAACGCCAGACCAGTCGCCCGGGCGGCGAACCGGGCGACGACGGAATCCCCGGAATCTCGAGCCAAGGCACGGATGCGGTCATAAAGCATAACTGTCGCCGCGACGCCTGCCATGAGGACGAGCGGCTGAAAGTAGTAGCAGTAGCGGGGAGAGAGCGCGGCGAGGAAGTTGGTATGTAAGGTAAAGAGGGTCGCCAGGAGAACAATGACGTAGCGAAACCCACTATGCCTCCAACAAAATGGCAGCCCCACCAGGGCCATCAGAGTAAAAAAGACGTGATTCTCCGAGAGCAACAGCTTGTCGACATAAAACATCGGCTGATAACCAAGCGCGAGAAAGAAGAGCGATGGTCCGGACAAGTTGGAAAGACCGGACCCGACTTGAAGATAAGGGGAGCCGGCAAGCATGCGGGAGCAATATTGAGCGACGACGACAGCCCCCATGAAAAACAGGCAACGATAAAGATGAAAGTCCTTCAACCACCACCATTGACCCCAGCGCACCACGAGTAGTCCCATGAAGAGTGCAGGCAGAAGAAACCCGGTTCCTTCCCAGGAAAGGTAAGATAGACAGAAGGTAACCGCCGCAGCGGTGAGAAACTTCCGTCCGAAAGGACGAGTTCGGATTGCCTCGTAGAAGAGCCAATACGTCAGCATCGACATGAGCTGGCATTGCGAGAGGTAGAAGGCATTCTGGGCCCAGCGAATATTGAGCGGCAAACAGGCGTAGACGAAGGCGGCAAAGAGACCAACCCTCCAGTCGAATAACCGCCGTCCCATAAGCCCGATGACGCCGATACATAGGGTTCCCATGAGACAGGCCGGGAGGCGCAGGGCCCATTCCGAATAGCCAAAAAGAAATCCAAAAAGGGCGAGAGGATAGGGAACTGCTTCGTAAGTGGTCGTCCAGCGTACCTCCCCTGCAGCCAGGGTATAGGGAATTCCGAGGCTGAAGATCCCTTTTGATTTCGAGATCTGGCCCATTTCGTCGTGGTCAAACGACATGTAACCCAGATTATGGTAACGGAGACCAAGCCCAAGGAACATGATGAGGATTAGGATGAGATAGGGCAGTAGCCGGCGAAAGGGAATCTCAAACAGCTCCGGCAAACGCAGGCGATGCGAAATCATATCTTGCGCGTTCCCCTTGCGCGTTTCCCATTGCGTTGTCGCCTTCATCCGCTCCAAGCCAGCGCGGTTGAGTGCCGGCGTCCACTTATCAACCAACAAATGGAAGAGGCGGATCAATATCAGGACTGCAAAAGCTCCAACCACGAATTTCGGCTGAAACGACCACTCGGCCGGAAAACGCGGATCGTAGTTCGGGAGAAGCAACAGGAGAAGACCCACCAGGAGTGGACCGTGAAGCAAGGCATCGCGAGCCATCGTCTGAACAAGAGGTTCGCCCCGCCAGTTGGCCACAAGTCCGGATACGACCAGCCAGAGGGAAATAACGAGGGCAAGAGTGAGCGCCACGATTGCCCAAGACTGGAAGAGAGTGGCAAAACCGGAGTGATCGAGAGGCCGGGCCATGTCCTGAGGGAGATAACCCCAGGGCGCAATTCCATCCGGGCCAATCTGGATAGCGTGCTGTGGCGCGTCCCCTTGCTCGAGATCAGGTCGGTTGCCGATCCGCCACGCGCTATTGCTGGAGAATCGCTCCACTTTGTTTCCTTTCACGATGAAACCATCGACGAATAGACTGGCCGGCAGGTTCTCGCTCCGGACGGTCGCTACGATTAGGTTTTGTCCTCGCTCAATCCAGTGACTAACATCGTAGGCGGAGAGGTCGACGCTTTGAGAAGATGAACTAGCTGGTTGGGTGGGAGCCGCACCTTCTTTTGCGACTCTTCCGAATTTGTCCGCCGCCGGCGCGTCCTCTTCCTCCGCCGGCAGGTGAGGCAATTTCTTGCTCGCCCTGGCAGCAGAACTCGAGAAGCTGATGATGTGTCCATTAATCGCCAGGTCGAGGTCCCCGGAGCCGGCAATCTGAATCCACGTTTCCTGTTTCGGCCGATCCGCTTTGATCGTGGTAGAAAAGACCGCTTCAGACGGTCCATTGTCCGCCATGATCCAATAACCCATCCTGGGCTGTTCAAGAAGCAGGGGATTGAGGGCGACCCAGGACGTGGCCACCTTCTCGTCATTCAAAGGTGAAAGACGCGCCTTGGGCCAGGCTTCGTCCTGTACGCGCTTCGAATTCCATTCCACAGCGGCAGGAACAATCCCTGTTCTATTCGTGACCCGCCATGACTCATCGGACAGCAAGGTCGTGGTCTTGCCTCCCCGTTCGACGATCTTCCCGCGCAAGATTAGCTGAGCGGGACCGGGAAAGGAGGTGCGGGAGACAGAAATAGCGACGACGTTAGTGCCGGCCTTGAGCGCCCGTTTGACGTCGTAGATTTCGGCCTCATAGGTCTTAACGGAAGTGCGATTACCAATGGTATGGCCGTTGATGAGAAGGCCAAAATTATCCGATGCAGCGAGCTCAATCCAAGCCTGCGCGGGAGGAGCGGTTAGGTAGACTTCTTTGCGAAAATAAGCGACCGGCGTATTGGGCTCGGGCGGTTCGATCCACTTCGCTTTGCCGAAGTCGAGCTGATATTGCCGTTCCCGGGGGAGCCCGTAAGTCTGCAGGACAAAGTATCCGAGCAATAACCCGCAAACTACAACCAGGCTCAAGGCCCAGCGGAAAGCATGCTGTTTCGGGTATGTCGCCTGTGCCAGAAGGTTTTCCATAGCTATTCTCCCGCGAGGCCAGTTAACGCCCAGTAGTTCAAAATTGGATCGGCCGCGAGCGAGAGAGTGTAGTAGCGGCGCGACTCGGCGTCGTTGCCAAGTTTCGCGTAACAGTCCGCCGCAGTAGAGTAGGCGTTGGCCAGGGCATACTGATGGTCTTTGATTAATTTAGCCAGCTTAAGGGCTGCCTCCACTCCGGCCTGGTAACGACCAAGGTCGTAGTAGCCACGGGCCAGATAAGGGAGGACATAGATCAGGCTAGGATCTTCGGCCAAGGCCAGTTCCCAGTGCGTGACCGCACTGTTGACACCGCCCGCGCGATACAAGGCAAGGCCGAGTGACATGCGCGTAAGGGCAACTTCACGGTGCGCGGTCTCGGCCAGCGCCCCGCCTGCTTCTTCGGCCTGGCTTAGTTCAAAGATCGCGGCTTCAAACTGGTTCTTGCTCTGCAAGTCGACCGCGCGGGCGATCCGGCGCTCGGCCGAAGCAGGGGAGAGGCCGGACTGCTTTTGGAGCGATCCGATAGCAGCATAGAGATCGATATCGTAGGCGTGCCAGCTATCCCAGCGAATTGCCTCGCGGTAGCCAGCGACGGCTTCCTGATTTCGGCCATGGGTTGCGGCAAGGGCGCCGTCGGTAAAGTAATGCTGTCCGATGGCCGGAGGGATCAGGATAATAATAAAAGCGCCGACGGGCAGGCAAAGGAGAGTGAGAAGGCGAGTGAATCTGCCCGAGGTCATTTGCGCGATGGCATAAGCGCCAATGAGTAGGCCTCCCAAACCAAAGCAATACCAGCCAAGGCGCAGGAAAGACCAAGCCGCGACCAACCGGCCCCAGGCACTGTAAAGAACGAGCCGTTTGGGGACGAGTTCCGGCGCGCCGTAGTTCTGCGAGAGGTAATCTTTCGAGAAGACCTTCTGAAGTGGCAGCACTTGCAATTCATAAGTTAGCCGGCGCAGCATTGACGGCTCACGAAAAGCGATCTGAGCCGGGGTGATCGCCCAAAGCATAAGGAGGACTGCAGCCGCCAGCCCGAGCAGGAAAGGGAGCTTTTTCAGAAAGAGGATTCCAACTCCGAGAACGATGACGCCCATGACGCCCACCGAAAAAAGGGAGAAGTGAGGAGTTACTCCCAGGTCATGCAAGAAGGACAATTTCAGGCCGGATATATCATGACTAAAGGGAGACTGAACCCATTTCAGGATGACCGAACCGAGGACCAGAAAGGAGCCGATGAGCAGGAGCCAGTAACGCGCCCAAAAGCGCGCGGCGATGTCCGCCCAGACGGTGAGGCGGTGCCAGATGGCCATTACGCTTTTCGGAAGGTTCACGAGTCGCGTCGGAGTTTTTTGGCCCAGGACGCGACGAAAGGAGAAACGAAAGAAATTCCCTCGCGGGCCTGGCTGATTTCCTCGCTGGAGAAGGTCCGCAAAGCGAAGAGCGCCGCGCCATAGCACAAAACGGACAGGGCCGCGCCCGCGACCTGCAAGATGGGCGACGCGTCAATAAACAAATAGAGGACGACACCCATGGTCGTGCCCGCCGCGAGGGGTCGCCAGAGAACATTGGCGAGGTGCGCCGGATAACCAATTTTATCCATCCGATAGATCCACATTCCCACCGTGAGCACCTCAGCGCAGACAAAGGCAATCGCCGGCCCGAGGTAGTTGTAGCGTGGGATCAGCACGACGAGGAGGAAAATGCGAATGGCGGAGCCAATTGCAGCGGTGACGAAAAAACTCTTCTGCGCGTCAAGCGCGGCGAAGAGATATTGAAAAATCGTCGACATGAAGAAAGGGATGAGACCGAGACCGAGGAGTTGCATGGCAGGGAGGGCGGGTAAAAATCTCGCGCCGAGGGCGAGGGTGAGAAGCGGTTGAGACCAAGCGACGAAGAAGGCGGCAAAAGGGACAGCAAGGAGGGTAAAGAACTTAAGACTTTGGCGATAAACATCGCCGAAGCGAGAAGGCGAGAAATGCGCAGTGCGAGAATAAAGGGGATAGAGAGGCAGGGAGAGAGTTTGCGGGATGGTGCGCAGCGACCAGCTTAGCCGGTAAGGTCCGCCAAACAAGCCAACCGTCTGCATGTTGGTCATCAGCCCCAGAACGAAGATATCGATCTGCATGGCGAGCTGGCGAAGCATTACCCCGCCGCCCATGGGCACGGCGGAGAAGAAAAGCTCTTTCCAAAGAGGGAGGTCCATCTGCAACTTAACCTTGGTATAGAATTTCGAAACGAGAGTGTGATAGAAACCCCACAAGAGCAGGTTGGACAACAAGTGAGCGACCACGAATCCTACCATCCCGGTCCTAAAATGGAGCATGATGAGGATGGCAACGAAGAGAAAAATCTTTTGCAGGATGAAGCCGAGATAATTCAGTTCGTTATCTTCAAAGGCCCGCAGGACGGCGTTGTAGCCCGCGCCATGAAAGGTAGCCATCGTCGCCACAGTCATCAGGAAGACGGCGAGCTTCATGTCGTTGCCGAAGGGGAGGAAAAGAGCGATCACTCCCACGAGCAGGCAAACCACCAGCGTGATTGCCCAGATTAAACCTGCCGCCGCCCCGGTGATCTTGCCGACACATTCAGGGTCTTTTGCGATCTCCCGGATCATCATCCGAGGCAGCCCGGAATCGGCCACGAGCTGAGCGATCATGGCAAAGGCCAGAACCCACTGATACTTACCAAACTCCGCGAGGCTAACGTTGTGATTGCGGGCAATAACAATAGTCGTGGCGAGATAGACCAGACCACCAACGACCCCCGCTGCGACGCCGAGAACGGCGTTCTTAACGATCCGCTGGGATTGCTTCATTGAAACCACTTCCAGGAGCCGCCCGAGGCTTTCTGAAGAGCCGCATAAAGCATGAGCCGGCGAACCTGAAGACCGTCCAAATCATCTCGTTTTGCAATGAGGTGCAGTTCCTTCTCGACCGCGGTGAGAGGAGTCGCGATGCCCTCTTGCTGCTGTGAGCCGGTAACCTGAAAATCACGATCCGCTTTTGCAACTTCCTGCTGAAGCGAGAGGATGTTTTGACTAAGAACGTAAATGCTTTGGTAGATCGTGACGATCTCGAAAGTTACATCGTCGGTGACCGCTCCCAGACGGGCTCGCTCGGCCTGGTACTTAGCCAACCGCGAGCGAGTCGTGGCCTGTTGGGCGCCAAAATCGAAGATCGGCACATTGACCGAGACGGCACCTGTATAAATCTCTGCGCCAGAGCTGCCGAAGTCATCGATGTGAACCGCGGAACCCTGGAGAGAAACGGTAGGATAAAGGCGGAAGCGTTCGAGGCGATATTCCTGCCGGGATTGTTCGATAACTGCTTTCTGAACCTCGAGTGAAGGGTGCTGGCTCAGGTTTGAGCCCAGGAGCAGCTCAGCGCTGGGCGGCTCGGGCGGCTCGGGAAGCTCGTTGGAAAGGTGGAGCTCATCAGGCGTCTCGAAGCCAAGAGCGCGTGACAGTTCAATTTTTCCCGCGACCGCCTGCTGGCGAAGGATTTTCGCGAGAGTCTCCGATCCGTTCAGCTGACTCTTGGCGAGTTTAAGATCGATCGGAAGAGTTAGTCCCTGTTTTTGCTGTTCGTCGGTTATATTAACCTGCTGTCTCAACAATTTGACGCGCCGTTCCGCGTAACCGGCACGATTTTCTGCCGAAACAGTCGTGATGTAGGCGTCAGTGATTCGTGCGATCACGTCTTCACGACGGAGGCGGGCCGTCCAGGCGAGGTTCCTCCGTTTAGCGAGTTGGCTCGCTTCCGCGGGAGCGGTATTAAGTCCGAGGATGCTGCCATCGCGGAAGAGGGGATAAGCCAGGTGGGCCGAGTAAACTTCGACTCCAGCGCCGCTGACACTCTTGCCGCTGTTACCCCTGGCCGGATTGCGGGGAATAAGGACAGTCGAATCAGCATTAACAATAGAAAACTTGCTCGTGGGGCTGCCCGAGAAGACCAGAGCGGAACCGGTGGCGGTGAGCTCCGGAAGCGTCTGAGCCCGCGCCGACCGGGCGGCCTCGGTGGCGGAGGTAACATCGAGCCGGCTGGCCTCCAATAAAGGACTTTCGTTAAGCGCGAGAGCGATGCAGTCGCTAAGGGTCAGGGCTCGTGACGTTGCAACGACCGCGCCTTCCCTGGCCCGGCCGAACGGGGCGAAAAAGAGGAGAACAGTTAGGCTGAGAATGATGCTACTTCTCAAGCGATTTGTCGGTTGTGCGCACTTTGTCATTGTTGTTGAGATATAACTGGCCCACCGTCACCACCTTTTCTCCCTCCTTTAAACCGTCCCGCACCTCGGTCATGGCGTCGACCACAATGCCGGGGTGAATCTTGCGCATGGTAGCCCTCTTGTCCGAATCGACGACAAAGACAGATGCCTCCTCGCCGGATGGATTCGTGATCGAAATACTTGGGATCGCGAGGACATCCTTGGCGGAACGGCGGATGCGGGCGAAGCCGGAGAGACCCGGCTTCAGGCGGAAATCTTCGTTCTTAATTTCCACGTAGGTCGTAAAGGTGCGGGTCACTGGGTCGATGTTAGGGTCTATCTTGACGACTTTGCCTGCAAAGCGTTCGCCCGGGTAGGCCGGGAAGCTTGCTTCAGCCGCCAGACCTAATTGGACGGAGTGCATCTTCTCTTCGCCGATCTTCGCGGCCAGGAGGACATTGGTAAGCGAGCCAAGCTTCATGACGATCTGGTCGCGATGGGTATTTTCCCCCGGATTCACGAGGCGCTCCAGGACGATGGCATCAAGCGGAGCGTCCATCTTGACGTGCTCAAGATCAAGCTCTGCCTGGCGCAGGGAAAGTGTCGCCTTGGCGAGGGCTTCCTTGGCATCTGCAAGAGACATCTCGCTTTTCTCCAACTCCAACGGCGTTCCCATGTTTTTCTGCTGCAAGGCCGTGTAACGCTCAACCTGCCGAGTCTCATCCTTGATTTTGATATTGCTGGAATCGACGTAGGCGCGGTTGGCCTCCAAGGTGGCAATGATTAGCCGGTCGTCCCATTTGACCAGAAGGTCTCCCTTTTTCACGATGTCGCCGATCTTAACCGGGACTTCGAGAACCTGCGCGGTCACTTGGCCGGTCAGCTGCACCGTTTGTGCCTGCTCGATCGCCCCGCTTCCGCCAATCACCTCATTCAGATCTTGGCGCCGGACCGGAACGGTCTCGACCGGCGAAGGAGCGTGCACCAAACGGGCGCGTGACGGTGTGGTGTTGATCACGTGGATGACCGTCACGAAGACGAGTAAGCCAAGGATAAAACAGATCGCGAGGAAGATGATCCAATGTGAGCGCTTCATTTGTGGTGCGGAAGGTTGGCGAGAATAAGAGCCACTGCTGCCGGGGCGCGACGGTGAATCTGCCATTTCATTTTTCGTGTCCATATGGGTTACAAGCGTGGCGTCAGGAGGAAAAATGTGAACAGTTCATACGTGGCCAAGTAGAGGTTGTCGATAACAAATAAGGATGCCGCGCGTCTCTGCGTGACCGATTTGCAACGCCGACTATATGCGGTTTGTGATCCCATAGGAAGATTAAGTTACTGCTCGACCGCCGCCGGCGCCGGTGAGTCATTTAGACGCGGAGCAGCAGAGGGCGCCCCAAGGAGCTGATCGTAGATTCGCTCGATCTTCAGGCAAATTTGGCGCCAATCAAAATCGGCCAGCACAGTCGCCCGGCCATTAGCCGCCAGTTCGGCCGCGAGCACTTTATCCTCTAGGAGCGTAACGATGCCGCGCCCAAGCGCTTTGTAATCGTGGTTTGGGACAATGAAGGCATCGTGAAGGTGGCGGACACCCTTGGCGCCGCCAGCGAAGGAGACGACGGGTTTGCCGGCAAGCATGTAATTCAACAGCTTCACCGGGTGACCAGGACATTCCGGCCGCGGCACAACGGTCACGTCGGCAAGAGCGAGATAACTCGGTAGATCGGCCAGGGCGTGTGGCGCGATCCAGATGATCGATTGCGAAATTTCGAGCTCCTCGGCCAGCTTCTTGTATTCTTTTTCGTGAGTCGCGTTAACGAGCGGACTAACGACGAGCAAAAGAGCATCCGGCTGCGCTCGGAGCACGACCGCAAAAGCGCGGAGCAGGTAATCGACGCGCTGAAAAGCGTTCAGAACGCCGGTATACATCACGACCGGTCGCCCATTAAGATGATATTGCTGCCGGAATTTCTCAGGCTCCGGATGATCGAACATTTCCGGTTCAATCCCTGCCGGGACCATGTCGACTTTGCTGGCCGCAACACCGTGATCGATAAACCAATCTCTCAGTTCCGGCGAAACCGCTGTAATGTGGTTAGGGAAAATTGGGATGAACCAATCCAAGGCGCGAGCGATGGCGTGGGCCAGCCAGGCTGGGCGGATAAATCGATAGCCGGCTAGCTCATCGGACATGAGATTGACTGCATTATAGAGGAGCGGGCGGCGCGTCAGCCACATGGCCATGATCCCGACGAGCGCGCCTTCGTAGTTGTGCGCGTGAATGATGTCTATCTGCTCGTCGCGAATAACCCGGCAAAGGAGGCGAAGAAGGTGGAAATCGAGGACGAATTTCTCCGGAGAGGGACCGACCTTGGCATTATGTTCCTGTTGAAAGGGTGCCGTTCGGTGGACCTTGGCGCGGCGAACACGAATATCTTTTTGGCCGATCGGATAGGTGACGATGTGGACGTCATGTCCCATGTCAGTCAAGGCATCGGACATCTCCCGAATGCTGGCGGCAGAGCCATGGTTAGCCGGAAACGGACAAGCCGCGACCATCGCGACTGAATAGCCGGTTTTCCCGTTTGAAGAGTTATGAACCGTTTTGCTCACGAAGCCGTAGTCGCCGGAGTATCGGTGGATACCGGCATGACCGGATTTTTGAGATAAGCGCTGTTAGCTTCCCTGGAAATAACGCGCGCGGGAACACCGAAGACCGTTGCCCCACTCGGCACATCAGTCACTACGACGGAGTTGGCGCTGACGACGACATTGTCGCCAATTGTTACGGCCCCGACCACCTTACACCCTGCGCCGAAATAGCAATTATTGCCAATGGTCGCCCGGCCGACGCCGCGAACGTTCATGATACTGGCTCCCTGATTGAGCGTGCAGCTATGACCAATCTCTTTGGCCAGGACGAGGATACCGCAGAAGTTATGGATGACGAAACCCGGGCCGATCTTGTTTTCGCGGGCGATGTGGATGCCAGTGACCGCCATGC
Source organism: Chthoniobacterales bacterium (assembly GCA_051003415.1). Lineage (GTDB taxonomy): Bacteria > Verrucomicrobiota > Verrucomicrobiia > Chthoniobacterales > UBA10450 > Palsa-1392. The sequence continues at coordinate 28,562 of JBPCLI010000060.1, forward strand.
AGAAAACGTTGATGAACAGGTAAAGGGTAATGAGGATCTGGCGGATAATCGGGATCTTGACGGTGTAAGCCCAGGAGCCAAACCGGTAAACCAAGACAGCAAAGGTGCCGAATTCGAGGAATGGCGTGATACGCTTGCGGAAGAAAGTCTGATCCTCCGGACGGACGCCGAAGCCCCGTGTTTTGCGATTAAGGTCAGCGCGAATAAGTTCAAACATAGGAAGGTTTTAAAAAACTATTCTAGATAACCAAGAGCCTGAAGACGTTCTTCGACCTTGGCCGATTCTTCATCGGTATAGCCGCTGGGGCGATCACCGCCCGAGGTGCCAGAGGCAGCACCTGAGCGCACGGAATTTTCCGCGAGAAACTCTGGCCGAAAGGCACTGGTCAAGACCGTGCCATCCATGTCTTCGGGAACCGAAACTCCCAATAAATGAAGAATGGTGGGAGCGATATCGATCAGGTGAGCGTCTTGAATTTCTACGCCTGTCTTAAAGGCGGGGGCGCGACCGACGACGACTCCAATTAATCGGTGGGTTCCGCCCCATTCGGAGTTTCCCGATGGCTTATGTTCCCGTATGACCAAGGCTGGCTTGTCGGTATCTTCGGGAAAACTCGGCTGGGTGGAGAAAAGGCTGTCCTCGCTCCACCAATCGAGCACCAGGTCGGCACCTTCCTTGGCAAAGGGGCCGTGGAAAACCTCGTCGCGCCGATAGACTCGCTTGATAACTGGCTGGCCGTCGCGCGGATCCTTTAACTCAGCGAGCTTTCCGATGATGAAGTTAATCAATGCGTCGTAATCCGCGGCCTCGACGATCCCTTGTGGTTTGACGCCTTTCAAGTTGATCCAAATACTCGGGGGCGAAGCGAGGACCTCGCTGCAATAGGCTTTGGTCCGGCTCCAATCGATGCTCGTGAAAGACGAGTAAGCCTCCTCGGTCTTCTTTAGCATCTTGGGAAAAAGGAGGGCAAGCCGGCTTTTCTGTCGCGAAGTGAGAGTGCCGCGGAGGAGTGAAAACCCGAAACGCATGACCTTGTTGAGCAGGGTGCGGATACCTGAGGTCGCCTTTTTGTGGTAATGCAAGAGACCGACCTGAGCCAGGTAACGGTTTAGGAAAATCGTGCGATCGACCACCGGCCCGCCGCCGTGGTCGGAAACAACAAAAACCGCAGTCTCGGGCGAAAGCCGGTCGATGATCTGGCCGGCGGCCGCATCGAGCCGCTCGTAGACTTTGCGAATCGCGTCGCCAAACTTTGGCGCCAGTTTTGGATCATGGATGAAGTGATCCTTATCCATGTGCTGCCAGAAGTAGTGCTGGACGGTATCGATCGACATGAAGACGAACATCATCACGTCCTGCGGATGGTTCTCGAGCAGGTAGAGCGCGGCTTTCGTCCACTGCTTATCCATCTGCTCCATTTCCACGAGCACCTGTTCGCGCCGTTCGTCGGTCGACATGGCGCCGAGGAAACGAAGATCGAGCTGAATCTCGCCGAGGTGCTTGAGCAATTCGTCCCGCAATTCTGGCGGATGAATGAATGGGCTCGATTCCGAAGGCGTATCCATCCCTGAAATTTGGAAGCCGTCGAGCGGCTCTGGTGGATAGGTGAACGGGATGTTCATTGTGCCGACCGAATAGCCGGCATCATTCAGGATTTTCCAGACGGTAGGGGAGCGACGCGAGGTGGCGTTCGCGTAATTCATCGCGTAACCGCCATGTTCAGTTTCGACGAAATGGAAAATGCCGTGTTTTCCCGGATTCTTGCCGGTCATGAAGGATGTCCAAGCCGGCGGCGTGATCGGCGGCATGACCGACTCGAGCGGTCCCGATACGCCGACCTTCATCAGCTTAGCCAGGTTCGGCAGGCTACCCTCCGCCATCCAGGGCCGGATGACGGTCCATGTAGCGGAGTCCAAGCCGATTACTACAACCTTCGGAACCTTCTTCACGTGGCGACGAGGTTAACTGCCCAGTGGCCCGGCGTAAAGTTTTGACCGGAAAACGTAATCATTTATAAACGCGCCACGTCTGCATGCCGACGGGATCAAATCGGAAGTCAGTCACCGACGTGCCCAGAGCAGTAAGACGTTCCCGGACGATATGCCGCTTGTTAAACGGGCAGTAAAGCAGGAGGTGCCCGCCGCCACCCGCGCCAGTGATCTTGCCCCCGATGGCGCCGGCCTTGCGCGCTTCCTCGTAGAGTTCGTCGATGCGCGGAGTCGTAATGCCTTTGGCCATCTGCTTTTTCTGCAGCCAGCCTTCGTGCAACATCTCGCCAAAGCGGTCGAGGTTGCTCGCCAGGAGCGCCTTTTTCATTTCGTAGGCGATCGCTTTCACCCCGTCCATGGCGGCGAGCGGGGCGGCTTCTTTGTTTTTCGCGCTCTCCATCTGGCTGTCGATGATCGGCTGCGATTCGCGGCTGCCGGTGAAGCAAAGGATCAGGTTGTATTCGAGTTCGTTGATCAGGTATTCGCTCAAACGCAGCGGGGTGACGACGACCTCCTCGCCGTTGAATTCCATGAAATTAAATCCGCCGAACGCCGCGGCCCACTGGTCCTGGCGGCCGCCTTTGATTCCGACGTCGTTCCGTTCGATGTCGTAAGCGAGTTGTGCCATTCCGTTGGAGGTGATCGGCAATCCGAGCAGCTCCCGGAAGAGCCCGATCAACGCGACGGTGAAGGTGGACGAGCTTCCAAGTCCCGAACCGGGTGGTGCATCGGCGTGCACGAAAAGGTCAAAGCCGTCCGTCCGGAATTTATCGAGCTCGAAACGCTTGAGCACGCCTTTAACCAGATCCATTTGACCGTCGAATTGGAAATGCTCTTCCTGTGTCCAGTAAACAACGGTTCCGTAATCAAAGGAGCGGAAACCGATCGAGCGTTCCGACTTTGGCACGAGCGTGCCGTAGACGTAGCGCGAGATGGTGGCGTTGAGCACGCAGCCTCCGTGGGTATCCGCATAGGGCGAGACATCGGTTCCGCCGCCGCCAAAGCTCAAGCGGAGCGGCGTCCGCGCGCGCACCATCTTGATTTGGCTGAGGAAGTTTTTTGGCTGCTGAGTCATATTCCGCGGGCGCTAGCTAACGAGTGGTTTGCCCTCCATGTCCTGCGGAATGGCAAGGCCCAGGATCTTCAAAACCGTGGGCGCGACATCGGTAATCTTTGCGCCTTCGAGTTGACGCGAGCCGGTCGTGCCGCCAGCCGGTCGCCAGAGAATCATGCCGTTCTGCGCGTGGTTTGCGCCGTCGGGACCGGTGTCGTTTTCAAAGGTGTGAATTTTCCCGCCGCCAATCGTGCCGACCGATCTCCAGTAGAGATCGCCGAAATAGACGATCAAATCCGGGGCCACGCCGCGCACTTCCTTGTAAAGCTCTTCCGGGCGGAATACCTGCGTGCCGATGTCGCGACCGTTTTCGTCCGGAATGGATTTCAGACCGGCGATTAATTCGTCGCGCACCTTTTCGTAATCTTCCGGCGCGATCGTTCCTTCTGGTTCGCGGCCGGCCACATTCAGAAATACCCGGGCATAGTAGCCGCCGTCGCCCCACGCTTTCGTCCGCGACCAATCAATTTTCACCTTCGAAAGCGGCACTGCGCTGGCCGGCTGTTCCTTCAAGGTGAGATAGCCATTGGCCATCAGCCATTCGTTGACGCAAATGCCGCCATCCATTCGCTTTGCGCCGTGATCGGAGACGACGAGCACGTCGGTGTGTTCATCGGCGAACTTCAGGAGCTCGCCAATCTCGCGGTCGACTTCTTTGTAGTAGTCGTGGATCGCGGTCTCCAGCTTGTTCCCCTTTTCGTAAAAGCGATGCGCCGTGTCCATGTTGTCCCAGAGTGCGTGATGGATCCGATCGGTCCCCATTTCCACCATGATAAAATAATCCCAGTCGTCCTTGGCCAGCAGGTGCCGCGCAAGCTGGAACCGCTTCTTCGTCATCTCATAGATGTCGGCCAGGATCTTTTCCTTGTTGCCAGAGCGGAAATCGCGCACGTCGAGAATGTATTCACCGACGACCTGCTCGATCTCTTGTTTGAAAGCCGGCGGGTGCGTGTATTCGCAGGAGGTGTCGGGCGTGAGGAAGTCGGTCACCATGGTGCCGTTGAGCGGCTTGGGCGGGTAGGTGCCGGGCACACCGATGACAATCGAACGTTTGCCCCGTTGGGTGAGAATTTCCCAAAGCCGGTCTTCCTTTATCGCGAGCGAGTTGGCGATCGAGTAGCGATCGTAGGAATGATCCGCGCGATTGCGAAATCCATAAACCCCGAGTCGTCCCGGACTCTTCGATGACATCATGACGGACCACGCTGGGACCGTGATCGGCGGATCGCAGGATCGAAGTTCTCCATGGACGCCCTGTTGGTAGAGGCACTTCAAGTTTGGCAGATCGTCCAGCCAGCGATCGAAGATCAACTCCGGCGCGGCGCAGTCGAGGCCGATGACCATGACGCGCCGCCGCACGCCAATGGCTGACGCCGCTGGCGATTCGCCAGATTTTTCAGCGGAGGATTGGCGGGAGAATAGTCCTTTTAACATGATGGCGTGCGCAGGCTGAGGTTAGCAGATGGCGCGCCAGCGGCACGGCGGAAATTGGTTGAAACAGCCAGCATGGACCGATCCGAACAGGTTGGCTGCCTGAGAATACTCATGGAAAAATGAAAGATCGAATTCCCGGAAAACAAGTTTCAAGCGAGTGCCTGCTCAGACCGAAAACCTGAGGCCTTGCGAAAACAACTTCGCCCTGCCCGATTCGGCCGAGATGGCCTCCAACCCAGTCTCTCCCGCCTAACGAAAGTCGGAACAGCAGGCGAGACCGGCGGTTTTAATCGGCAAAGCAACGGTTGCGCGGAGGCGTCTGCCCGGTGGCCTCGACACTTAATCGGCCGGCCAGCACGGTCGCTCCTCCCCCGACCGCATCGTATCCGTTTTCCTGCTGATAGGAATCGGCTTCGACGACCACGGTCTCCGTCTGGAAAAGTCCCGGCTGTTCATGCGTGACGTTACGGAGTTGCCCCCAAAGCCGGAACAGTTCCTTGAAAGCTTTCGCGATGACCCGCAAATTCGCGCCCGACGACTTTCCGGCCCGCCGCGGATAATGGCTCACCTTTACTTCGTGGATCCTCATTCCGAAACTGTTGGCCTGCGCGAGGATTTCGGTGTTGACCATCGCGCCGACCGAACGGATCTGGATGCGATCAAAGACGGAGCGTTGAAAAATCTTAAAGGCGCAATCAATGTCGCGCACCCTGACTCCGAGGACCATGCGAACCAAGGTTCGCCAACCCCAGGCATTGATCAGGCGATGCGGCGGGTCCTGCCGTTTCGCCCGGTAACCGGTCACGATTTCATAATGGCTCGCCCACTCAATGAGATTTTCCAGTTCTTGGAGATCGAATTGACCGTCCGAGTCGGTGAAGAAAATGTAGTCGTGCCGGGCGGCGAGAATGCCGCTCTTGAGAGCCGCGCCGTAACCGCGGTTCTCCACATGGTGAATGGCCCGCACCTCCGGGTATTGCTCTGCTAGTTCATCGCACATCGGGGTCGTCGCGTCCCGGCTCCCGTCGTTCACCAGGATGATTTCCCAGGTTTGGGCGAGCTTCGGAAGCACCAGCCGCGCGGACTCCACGGTGTTTCGGATATTGGCTTCTTCGTTAAAGGCGGGAAAGATAACCGAGAGGGTAACAGGAACCGTCGATCGAGGTACGTCGCACTTTGGGTGCCCGTTCTCTGTGTTGGATAGGTCTTTCATGAGCTTGATACTAGATGCTAAATCCTTCTAGAGTTTATGAAGTTTCAAGATTTCTGTATAGCGAATTTATGTTCTCACTTACCATTCAGGGTCCTGTTCTGGTGCTTCAAAAGCACGAGCCACACCCGCGCTCCCCCGTCTTCCTCCGCGTTCGCCTCCCTTAACGGAAAGAGTTGACGCTCACTCCACGGTGGCAGCGCGGTCCACCCACTAATCGTATTTTGCAGGGGAATCAGTCTTACATCAATTGAGTTCCCGAGGGCAAGCAAAATGAACGCCCTGTCATATTCTATCGGCTGAAACGCCGGGATTCCGGATTATCCGGTTGCAACTCCGGTTCCTCGATTGTATCGCAGCGAGATTTCACCAGCCTAAAGCCGGAGTAAACCATGGACGACGTTAGCCAGGATTTGCAGGAAGCGATTCGCGCCGCCTGCACCACCTTTAAATCGCTTAACGAACTGGCCGGGCCGGTCGCTCGGGCGGCGGAGGCGATGGTGGAATGTCTCTGCGCGGGCCGCAAACTACTGGTCTGCGGCAACGGCGGCAGCGCGGCCGACGGAGCCGATTTTTCCGCGGAGTTCGGTTGCCGTTTTGTGATCGATCGCCGTCCCTATCCTGCGCTTAACCTCGCGCAGGGCGGCAGCCTGATGAGTGCGATCAGCAACGATTACGGCTATGACGAAGTGTTCGCCCGGCAGGTCGCCGGCCTCGGGCAGAAAGGCGACGTCCTGGTCACGATTACGACGAGCGGCAACTCGAAGAACATCCTGCGCGCACTGGAGGAAGGGAAGGCACGCGGCCTAACGACAGTGGCGTTGCTCGGCCGGGGCGGTGGCCCGGCGAAAGGAATGGCGGAGATCGAACTCCTCGTTCAGAGCGAGACGACGGCGCGGATCCAGGAGGCGCACAAATTTCTCCTCCATGTCATCTGTGGCCTGGTCGATGCCCGGCTGCCGAAAACCTAACGATCGTCAGCGCTCTTCCACGAGCAGGCTTCGAATCGCTTCGTCCAGCCGCTCAAAGTTGATTGGCTTGGTGAGATGCTCTGAAAACCCAGCCGCTCGCGCCTGGTTGATGTCGTTTTCCATTCCGAACCCGCTCAGTGCGATCCCCCGCAGCGAGTTTGTCGCGCGCAGCTCTCTCATCAACTCGTAACCGCTGCGATCCGGCAGTCCGATATCGCTAATTAGGAGATCGAATTTCTCGGTCTGCGCCTTCGCGATCGCCTGGTCAGCAGTGTGGGCAAGGGTGATCCGGTAACCGCGACGCTCGAGCAGCATTTTCATCCCCAGGCAGGTGTCGTGATGATCGTCCACCACCAGGAGGTGGCCCTTGCCCGCAGGCGATTCTTCTTCCAGTGCATCGGGCGTATCGACTGGAATGCCGGGCTGCGTTTCGGCCGGTGCGGGCACGGTGTTCAAGATAACGGTGAAGATTGAACCCTTGTCCGCCCCATCGCTTTCGACGGAGAGCGTCCCGCCATGCGCTCTCACCATCGCCTTGGAAATCGCGAGGCCGAGACCGAGGCCACCGAACTTCCGGGTGATGGAGCTTTGGCCTTGCTCGAAGGCGTTAAAAATCTTCGTGATCTTGTCGCGACCGACTCCAATGCCCGTGTCGATCGTTCGGATCGCGATCCGATCGTCGCTCAGGTTGCTCGTCTCGACCGTCACTTTGCCGCCTTCTGGCGTGAACTTCACCCCGTTCTTGATCAGGTTCCAAAAGACCTGCTGGAGGCGCGCCGGATCGCCGTTGACGTAGTCATTCTCGGCCTCGAGGCGGAATTCAAACTTGAGTTTCTTTTGCAACAGATCCTCCCGGCAGATTTCGTAGGCGCGCTGCAGGGTCTCGTGAATGGAGGTCACTTCAAAACTAAGCTGGAGCTTGCCTTTGGCGATGCGGGTGACATCGAGCAGATCGTCGATCAGGCGCGCTTCCAATTCCACGTTGCGCCGGATGACGGCGAGCGATTGACGCGTCTCCGCATCGTCCGATCCACGGGCCTCCAACTCGCCGACCATCGCGATAACCGGCGAGAGCGGGTTGCGCAATTCGTGCGAGAGCAGAGCCAGAAACTGGTCCTTGGCCGCGTTCGCGGAAATCAATTCCTGGCGTAGCCGCACATCGCGCGTCTTGTCCTCAACGAGGAAAAGCACTCCCTGCACGGTCTGTTTTGAATCCTGCAACCGGAGGAGATTCACGTTCACAAAATTGGTCGTACCGGCGTGATCGACGAGTGGTTGCTCGACCAGTTGGAAGGGCGTGCCAAAAGAGAGCACCTTCTCGATCGCTTCGGGCGGAGCGATATTTACCTCCTCGTAGGTCGCCTCCGTCATTTCCTTTTCGGGTGGCAGTTTGCCGAGCCGCCGCGCCATTTGCGCAAAAGCTTCGTTCGCCTGCAGAAACTTTCGCGTCTCCGGATCCACCAGGGCGATACCGCTCGGCATGTTGGCCAGGATCTTGTCGTTGAAAATAACCGCGCGCTCGATTCGGGCCGCAGACTCTCGTTGCCGGCGGTAAAATTTGTTCGCCAGCCAGGCGATGATCGCCGTGAAGACAATTAACCAGGCCGCAAGCACCATCATTCTTTCGAGCAGATCCCAGACCGGTTTGTAAGCGACCGTCCTCGGCTGATCGACGACCGTGATCCAGCCCGTTGGTTCAACCGGTGCGAAAGCGTAGAGCTTGCCGCGCCGCTCGATGTGACCGCTCTTGTCGGAGCGGATATCGTTGATTAGCGCCTTGGCGGCGTCCGAAACCGGGCCCGGATTCGGTTTAAAATCATTCGCGAAAAGGGCGGCGCCATTCTGGTCGACGATCTGAACTTTCGCCTGGTCGGCGAGATCGATCAGCGACAGCCGCCGGCCGATTCGTTCCACCAAAACTGAAACACCAATGAAGCCGATTGGGGTGCCGTCAGGTCCTCGAATCGCACTGACGAGGTCTGTCGCGAGCCTTCCGTCGGAGAGGCGCGGATGAACGGGCGAGACGTAAAACCTTGACGCCGTTTTAGCCGCCGCCAGCCACGACTTCGAGATCCGGTTGTCCAGCATTCTCGCGGGATCGTCCGGGATTGAAGCGATGAGGCTGCCATCGCCCGCCGTGATGAACATGCCGTCGATTCGCGGATGGGTGAAGTAGGTTTCTTGGAGCCAGGTTTTGGCCGCCACGTCGGGGTAACGGGCGCTAAAAATCTTCGCGACCGGAGGGTAGGTCTGGTAAAAGGAAGTGATCTCGCCGCTGCGCGCGAGATCGTCGCCGACGAGGTGCGCGATCAGCTGGACGAAAGTCTGGCGATCGCGCTGGATTTTCGACTCGAGCGTCTTACTCAGGATCATGTAGGAGACGATCAGCATCAAAATCGAAGGCGCCCAACCCGCGATCAGAATGGCAATGACGATGTTGAGACGCTCGAAGCGTCGGCGGGGAGGGCTGCGCATTTTGTCTTGCTCTTGCACGATTTCGCTCCGACTACCCGGTCAGTTTTCGGCTGCTTCGAGGGGGAAGCAACTGGCGATTTGGAGTCCGGCGGATCGCCAATCACCGACTATTCTCCTGCGGTGCTGGGGGAACGCCCGTCGCTTCTCCCGGTGAACTCAATTCGCGCCTGCGCGGCGAGGCGCTCGCTTCGCCCGGCGATTTGCTTCGTCCCGGGTCACTTTTTTTATTGCCCGGCTGAACGATGATTGCGCAACCGCTCGACTGGAGATTTGATTTGACGCAACACGCGGAAGCGGCATCATGACGCCTCTGTGCGCCTTAACCCGCGGCACCGTCTAGCAGTCATATGGGAGGAAGCGTTGTGGATGTAGTCTGGACGTTCTGTTACCTGAGTGTCCTCATCGGTCTCTCTGGTTACGGACTCCACCGCTATTTTATTGTTTACCTCTTTCTGAAAAACCGGAAGCGGGTGCCGCAGCCGCTGGCCCATTTTGAGCAGCTTCCCGTCATCACCGTGCAGTTACCCCTCTTCAACGAGATCTACGTCGTCGAGCGTCTCCTCAAATCGGTCAGCGAGCTCGATTATCCGAAGGAGCTGCTCCAGATCCAGGTCCTGGATGATTCCACTGATGAAACGCGGGAGCTGACCGCTTCCTGCGCGCGTCGTTTGAAAGAGCGGGGCTTCGATGTGGAATTGCTCCATCGGTCCGATCGCACCGGCTATAAGGCTGGAGCGCTTGAGGCTGGCCTGGCGACCGCGCGCGGCGATTTCGTCTGCATCCTCGACGCCGATTTTGTTCCTCAACCCGAGTTGCTCAAGTCGACCGTTCACTTTTTCACCGATCCGAAAGTCGGGATGATCCAGACTCGCTGGGGCCACATTAACCGCGGCTACTCGCTCCTCACCCGTGTGCAGGCGATGTTTCTCGATGGCCATCTTCTCCTCGAGCAGGTAGCGCGCAGCCGGAGCGGCCGCTTCTTTAATTTCAACGGGACGGCCGGGCTCTGGCGCAAATCCTGCATTGCTGATTCAGGTGGCTGGCAACACGACACCCTCACTGAAGACCTTGATCTCAGCTACCGGGCGCAGCTCGAGGGATGGAAGTTTGTTTTCCTGACGGATGTCGTGACGCCGGCGGAATTGCCTGTCGACATGAACGGTTTCAAATCGCAGCAACATCGCTGGACGAAAGGTTCCATCCAGACCTGCAAGAAACTTCTGCCCCGCATCTGGCGGAGCGCTCTCCCGTTGCCGATCAAGATCGAGGCAACCGGTCACCTTACCTCTAATTTTGCCTACCTGCTCCTCGCCTGTCTCTGCATCCTCCTCCATCCCTCCGCCGGCGGACCGCAATCCGGCTGGCGCCGCATGTTTCTGCTCGACGTTCCGATTTTCCTGAGCGCGTCGGTCTCCGTGGCGGTCTTCTATATTTGCGCGCAGCGCGAACTCCATCCCCGCACTTGGATGAGGGAAATCCTCCTCCTTCCAGCCCTGATCGCGCTCGGCGTCGGGCTTTCGATCAACAACGCGCGCGCCGTTCTCGAAGCGGTTTTCAATCACCAGTCGGAATTCAAGCGCACCCCGAAATATGGAATCGAAAACAAATCCCAGGTCTGGCGTTCCTGCCGCTACATGCCGCTCAAGTCGCTCCTGCCGCTGGTCGAGGTCGCCTTCGCCGTTTATTTCAGTTATTTCGTCTGGCACGCCTTCGTTCATCGCCAGTATCTGACCCTGCCGTTCCTCATCATGTTCCAGGCAGGATTTCTCTACGTCGCACTCTGTTCGCTTGCGCAATGGCGGCCTCGTTTTATTCTCCCCGCGCCGCGACAGGTTGCATTTCCCGCGTGACAAGCTCTCCAAAGTCCGAGTAATAACGTCGTCCATGCTTTTTCGTCTCGGCCTTGTTGCCACGTTTTTTCTTTCTTCCGCGGTCGTTAGGCTAAATGCCGAGACCGAGGCCGTTATCCCGCCGCGCGTCATTATCAGCGTTAAGGATCAGAAATTGATGGTGGTCGAAAATGGTAAACGGGCCGCGGTCTATCCGGTCTCGACTTCAAAATTTGGGCTGGGCGATCGCTGGGGCAGCATGGCCACACCGTTAGGCTGGTTGCAGGTCGCGGAAAAGATCGGCGATCACGCTCCTCCCGGGGCCGTCTTCCACAAGCGTCGTTTCACCGGCGAAATTCTCCAACCCAACGCTCCCGGTCGCGACCCGATTGTCACCCGCATCATCTGGCTGCGCGGGCTCGAACGGACTAATGCCAACGCCTTTAACCGTTGCATTTACATCCACGGCACGCCCGAGGAAAAGATCATCGGCAAACCGGCCAGCTTCGGATGCGTCCGGATGTCCTCAAAAGATGTCGCGGAGGTTTACGCGCAGATCCAGATCGGCGCGCTTGTCCGGATCATTCCCGATTCGCTGCCCAAGCTGCCGAAGCTGCAAGGCTCGCCTAACAAGGTGATCTTCATCGCCGACTCCAAGGCCGGGCCGGGATTAAAATCAGCCGCGACCGGCAAAGGCGCCACGAGCCGCAAGCACGTTTCCTCGGCCGCGAGAGCGCGCGCCGGCGGCGACGCCTAACGACCCTCGCTCTCGGTTTCGGGGAAAGCTGAGCTGTCCCGCGGTTTGACCGCGCCCTGCGCGTTTCTATACTGCAAGTCCCCCGCGCAATCTTTACCGGAGCAATCATCATGGCACTCACCGTTGGCAGCAAAGCACCTGATTTCACCCTTCCCACCAAGACCTCAGACGGGCCGCGCCCGGTTCGGTTGAGCGAGAATTTCGGGAGCAAAAACACCCTTCTCCTTTTCTTCCCGATGGCCTTCACCGGCACCTGCACGACCGAGATGTGCGGCGTCGGCAACGGCCTGCGCGAATACGGCGACCTGAATTGCGAAGTTTACGGGATCAGCGGCGACAATCCTTTCTCACAGGAAGCCTGGGCGCAGAAGGAGAAGATCAACGTCACGCTCTTGAGCGATTACGAGCACAAGGTGGCTAACGATTACGGCGTCGCCTACGAATCCTTTCTCCCGCAGCTCAATCTCGGCTTCGCCGGTGTGGCGAAGCGTTCCGCTTTTCTGATTGATCGGGACGGCGTCGTGCAATACGCCGAGATCCACGAGGATGCCCGCGAGTTGCCGGATTTCGACAAAATCAGAACCAAACTGGCGGAGTTGAAATAATGCCTAACGAATTCAATACGCTCCAGAAGTTCGACGCCGGCCTCGGTCGTGAGGCGTCGCTCCATTCTCTCCCCGCGCTCGAAGAACAGGGCGTCGGTCCGATTTCGCGCCTCCCCGTCAGCATTCGGATCGTGCTCGAATCCGTCCTCCGTAATTGCGACGGGAAGAAAGTTCAGCGCAAAGATGTCGAGACCCTCGCCAACTGGAACGCGAAGAAGCCGGCTAACGAAGAGATTCCGTTCGTCGTCGCGCGCATTGTTCTCCAGGATTTCACCGGCGTCCCGCTCGTCGTCGATCTCGCCGCCATGCGCAGCGCGGTGAAACGGTTAGGCGGCGATCCGAAAATCATCGAGCCGCTCGTGCCGGTCGATCTTGTTGTCGATCACTCGGTGCAGGTGGATTTCGCCGGTTCGGCCATGGCGCTGAAGCTGAACATGGACATGGAATTCAAGCGCAACCGCGAGCGCTACGAATTCCTCAAGTGGGGCCAGCAGGCCTTCCAGACCTTCGGTCTCGTCCCTCCAGGCATCGGCATCGTCCACCAGGTAAACCTCGAGCATCTCGCCAAGGGCGTTCTCAGCAGCGGCGGTGTCTATTATCCCGATACGCTGGTCGGGACCGACTCGCACACCACCATGATCAACGGCCTCGGCGTTGTCGGCTGGGGCGTCGGCGGAATAGAAGCGGAAGCCGGCATGCTCGGCCAGCCCGTCTATTTCCTCACCCCGGAAGTCGTCGGCGTGCACATGACCGGCTCGCTCCGCGAAGGCGTGACCGCGACCGACCTCGCGCTTCACATCACCCAGATGCTCCGCGCGCAGAAAGTCGTCGGGAAATTTGTCGAGTTTTACGGTGAAGGCGCCGCCTCACTCCCGCTGCCGGACCGCGCGACGATTGGAAACATGTCGCCTGAATACGGGGCGACGATGGGTTATTTCCCGGTCGACGCCGAGTCTGTAAACTACCTCCGCGCCACCGGCCGGACCGACGAGCAGTGCGCCGCTTTCGAAGCCTACTTCAAGGCGCAAAAGCTGTTCGGCATGCCCCGCAAGGGCGAGATCGATTACAGCGTCGATCTCGAACTCGACCTCGGCGTCGTGCAACCGAGCGTCGCTGGCCCGAAGCGCCCGCAGGACAGGATCAATCTCCCCGAACTCGGAAGCGCCTTCCGCACTTTGCTCAACAAACCTCTTCCCGACGGCGGCTACGGAAAAGCCGGAGTCGACCTCGGGGAACGCTACCTCGTCCAGCTCAATGGCTCCGCGCCGAAGACCGAGGAAATGGTCTCGACCGATCGCAAGGACCAAGGCATCGAGCCGGGCGACGAACAAAACAAGGTCGAGATGGTTTCGAACCGTCCTACGCCCGACCCCGGCGACGAAATCGAGGCTGAGAGCCACGACGTTTTCCATCATGGTCAGAGCCGCATCGGCCACGGCAGCGTCCTTATCGCGGCGATCACCAGTTGCACGAATACGAGCAACCCGAGCGTCATGCTCGCCGCCGGCCTCGTCGCGAAGAAAGCCGTCGAGCGCGGCCTAACGATCGACCCTTCGGTCAAGACTTCGCTCGCCCCGGGTTCGCGCGTCGTCTCCGATTACCTGCAAAAGACCGGCCTCCAGGAATACCTCGACCAGCTCGGTTTCAACATCGTCGGATACGGCTGCACCACCTGCATCGGCAACTCCGGGCCGCTCCATCCGAAGATCGAGAAAGCGATCGCCGAGCACGACCTGATTGCCGCGTCCGTCCTCTCCGGCAACCGCAACTTCGAGGCGCGCATCCATCAAAACATTAAGGCCAACTTCCTCATGTCGCCGCCGCTGGTGGTCGCCTTTGCCCTCGCCGGCCGGGTCGATCTCGACCTGAACAAGGACCCGCTCGGAAAAGACAAAAACGGCCACGACGTTTTCCTGAAAGACCTCTGGCCCTCGTTAGCCGAGATCCGCGACATGATGCAATCCGCCCTCACTCCGGAGATCTTCCGCCGGCTCTACCGCGACTTTGCCGATCAAAACCCGAAGTGGAACGAGATCTCTTCCAGCATCGGCGAAGTCTACCAATGGGATGAAGCGAGCGACTACATTCACGACCCGCCGTTCTTCGCCGATTTCTCGATGGAGGTCGGCCGGATCGAGGACATCCGCGGCGCCCGCCCGCTGGGTATATTCGGCGATTCCGTCACGACCGATCACATTTCGCCGGCCGGCGCGATCAAGGCCAATTCGCCCGCTGGGAAATATCTGCAGGAGCGCGGGATCAAGCCGGAAGATTTCAACAGCTACGGCAGCCGGCGCGGCAACGACCTCGTCATGACCCGCGGCACTTTTGCCAACGTCCGGATCAAGAATCTCATGGTTCCGGGTGTGGAAGGCGGCGTCACGAAATACTTCGGCAACGGCCAAACCGAAGGCGAGCAGATGTCGATCTTCGACGCGGCCATGAAATACGCCGACACGAAGACCCCGCTCGTCATCCTCGCCGGCCACGAATACGGCACCGGCTCGAGTCGCGACTGGGCGGCGAAAGGAACCCGGCTGCTGGGCGTGAAAGCGGTCGTGGCCGCGAGCTACGAGCGCATCCACCGCTCCAACCTCGTCGGCATGGGCGTGCTCCCGCTCCAGTTCATGGAAGGGACCAACGCCCAATCGCTCGGCCTCGACGGTTCGGAGACCTACAGCGTGACCGGCCTTTCGGAAAGCATCCAACCCGGGCAAATGCTTAACCTCGAGATCAAGCGGGCGAGCGGCGGCAAAACGGAGACGGTGCCGGTAAAGCTGCGAATCGATACCGCGATCGAGGTCGACTACTACCGGCACGGCGGCATTCTGCCGTTCGTGCTGCGCGAGCTGCTCTCCCGTTAGAGCGTGTCCAAAACTTGCCGGGTGAGGCCGGCCCGGGTAACGCACGCGTCTTCCATGCTGGTTTCGGCTTCCCGGCCGAAACGAACTTTTCTCCCGGCGGCACTTCAAGAAAATTCCGCGACGGCGAGACGCCCTCGCCAGCACACGAGACGTGTGCGCTACCCGGCCGGCTGCGGATCCTCTCCTTAAGTGCATAACTGGCCTGTTGGGGGAACGGGGGTTGGTTTCCCCGGATCGGACCCCGGTTTTGACTATTTAAGCAGGTTATCCAGCGCCGGATCTGGCGCTGCGCCCAAAGCGAGCGCCTTTTTGTAGTGCCGACGGGCCAATTGCTTCGCCGGCGGCCGGGAAGTGGAATAAATGACCGCCAAATTGAAGTGGGCGTCGGTGTACTCAGGGTTTTCCGCGATCGCGGCCAGCATTTCCTTCTCAGCGGCTTCCTGCCAGCCCTTTCGGCTGGCGGTAATGCCCAGGTAATTGTGCGCGGTCGCACTCTTTGGGTTGATGGCGAGGGATCTGGTCAGCTCGGAGAGGGCGTCGTCGAACTTGGCCTGCTGATAGTAAACGATCCCGAGGGTGGTGTGGGTGAATTCATCCTGCGGCGCGACCGCGATCGCTTTCTTCAAGGTCAGCTCGGCGGCTTTGAGTTTGCCGTTCCGGAAAAGGACGACGCCGAGATTGGAGAGGGAGTAAAGATTGTTCGGGCTTTTCGTCAGGATTTCCTCGTATTGCTTTTCGGCCTGTTTGAATTTCCCCTTGTCGAAACTCTCCTTCGCCTCCCGCGCGAGCGGCATGAGGTCGGCCGGCACGCCCGGCTTAAAGGTCGCCGGGACAACCTCGGGCCCGATCGCGTCTTCCTCACCCTTGGCGACCGAATCGAGCGAGGCTTTCTCGGTTGCCGCCGCCGCCGCGGATGAGTTGCTGATCGTGATCGTGCTCGGCTTGGCTATCGTCAGGCTGGCCTTGACCGTTCCCGGCACGGTGTCCGAGATCACGATCACTGGCGTCTTCAAAAGGGCGAGCTCGTCCGGGCTCAACTTCGTGATCGGCTCGGCGAGGAGATGAATCTGCTGGTCGAGGACGTCGGATTTAATCTTCAACTTGTCGAACTCGGCCAGCATCAGCTTCTTGGCCTGTTCGCGGCGGGCTTCCTCCTGGCGTTCGCGGACGACGATCGCCCGCAGCATCTGGTTTTCTTTCACCAGCCGCTCGGTCTCCTCGGGCGTGCCGCCGTTCAACTTCGCGGTCGCCAGGGCGCCGCTCGCGTCGTCGAGCTGGGCGCGGAGGTCGGCGATCGTTTTCTCGGAATCCGTGTTTGCCTTCTGGCTGGTGACGAGCTGGCCGCGGAGTTTCTCGAGATCCTGTTTTACCGCCTGCAACTCCTGCGCTTTGCGCGGACGATCGGCGCTGATCTCCCGGACGGTGTTCTCGGCAGTGGCGAGCTTTTTCTGGAGGTCGGTGTTTTCCGATATCAAGACTTGGACGCGCTTCGTGGCGTCGCCCGCGATTTTCAAGTGGCGGATGGCGTCGTCACGCTCGCGTTTCATCGCGTCGCGTTCCTGCGAAACACCAACAATTTCCTTGCGGCTATCGGCAAGTTTCGAGGTGGCTTTGGCGCTTTCCTTTTCCGCCGCAGTCCGGCCAGCCTGGGCGGACTCGAGCGCCTTTTTCAACCGGGTGATTTCACCCTGCAACGCGGCGGTCGCCTTTTGGTCGCCCTTCCCGGCCGCCTGGACCATTTGAAGCGACTCCTGCGCGGTGAGCAACTGCTCGCGGACTTCTTTCTCGGCCTGGGTCTTCTTCGCGAGGTCGCCCCTGGCCTGGTGGAGCGCGGCGTTGGTCTGCTGCAGCTTGCCGGCGATCTCGGATTTCTCCTTTTGCGCGGTCGAAATTTCCGTCTGCGATTTCTTCAGCTCCGCCTCCAGGGTCTCGACCCGGTTGCGAAGTTCCTTCGTCGCACCCTGGATCGCGGCCTGGACGTCGACCGGCTTCGGCGGCGGCGGCGCGTCAATCTCGACACTCGGCTCGGAGGGCCCGCCGTTAGGCAAGGCAGGCTCCCCGCTTTCGTTCGCGGGCGGTTGGGCGGACGCGGCGAGGTCGCCCTGCGTTTCGATTTTGCTCTGCACGCGGAGAATGGCTTCGCCAATTTTGCGGCTCCGGTATTCCACGATCGCCGGCTGCCAGTCGCCGTTGTTCTTTTTTAACTCCTCGAGCATCGAGCCGGCGAATCGGAACTTAGCCAGGGCGGGCTTGAGTTGGTTGTCGCGCTCCATCTTTTCCGCCTGTTGCGCGGTCATGTAGGCTTTGAGGAACACCTCGGAGGGATCGATCTCCTGGGCAAAGGAAGCGGACGGCAGCGCGAAAAACGCGAAGACGGGAAGGAGAAGCGGCCCGATTTTTTTCATCGCCAAGCCGCGGATGATAGCCGACGAGACTGTTGCGCGCAACGCTCACGGCGGCGCGGCGGGGCCTTTGCCTTTGCAATTGTGCGGGGAAAATTTACAGTCGCACTTCGACGGTGGCCATAGCTCAATGGTAGAGCCCCAGATTGTGGTTCTGGCTGTTGCGGGTTCGAGTCCCGTTGGCCACCCTTTTCTCATTTCGGAGCAGAGCAATCGCTCTGCGCGACATCCACGGCAGAGGGCTGCTAAATAGCAGGCATGATCCTGACTCCTGACTTATCCCGCGATTGCGAGCCGCGAGACGCGCTTGGTTTTTGGCAACGCCTGCTCAGCTTTGCGGAACAGGCAGCCGGTTTTTGATTGGCGAAACTTCGCGCTTCGTTGTTTCATCCACCGGGTGCCTGTAGCTCAACCGGATAGAGCTTCTGACTTCGGATCAGAAGGTTGGGGGTTCGAATCCCTCCAGGCACGCGCCTATTGGTAAAGCGCTTCGATCAGGCGGAGGGATTTGGCGTTAGGCAAAACCTTTTGCTCCATCTGGTTCATGGCGTAGGCGAAGGAGAGACGGTTCTGGGGATCGGCAAAGGCGTGGCTCCCGCCCGCGCCGGGATGACCAAAGGCTGAGGGAGAAGGGCCGAACATTCGCGGAGTGGCGTCGTTGGGATCTTTCATGAAGCCGGCTGAGAAAGCAGTCGGGAAAAGGAAAACCTGATCCGGGCCGGAGACGAGGGTGGTGGTCATCTGAGCGAGCGTCTCGGCCGTGAAAAAACGTTGTCCATCCAGGTCGCCACCGTTGGCGAGCATGGCGTAGAATTTCGCGAGGGAACTGGCGCTGCCAATTCCGCCGAGGGAAACCAGCGAGTGCGCGCGATTGGCGGGATCGTTCATCGCGCTGACGGCGTTCAGGCCGCGCGGGGAAGTGAAGACGCGGCGTTGCAGCGAGCCGGGAGTCGTTAGGGTTTTGTAGAAAGGGTCGGCCGGCGGTCCGGAAGCTTTTGCTGAATAAATATTCGCCGCGCGGACATTCTCTTCCTCCGGGAGACCGATCCAGATGTCGAGCTCGAGCGGATCGGCAAATATCTCGCGCCAATAAACACCGAGCAACCGGCCGTCGATCCGGCGCACTAGCTCGTCAAGCAGAAAGCCGAAGGTGCGCGCGTGGTATCCGTGCGCCGTTCCCGGCGGCCAGAGCGGCGCTTGTTTTTCCAAAGCCCTAACGACTGCGGCGTGGTCGGTCATCTCGGCCGGCTGGTCGAGCGCGGCCAGCCCGGTCTGGTGGGAGAGGAGTTGCGCGAGCGTGATCTCGCCTTTGCCGGCCTGGGCAAATTCCGGCCAGAATTCCGCCACCGGATGATCGAGCCCAATCGCCCGTTCCTGCAGAAGATGGAGAAGACAGGCGCTGCCCAGCCCCTTGGTCGCCGACCAAACGAGGACAATCGTGTCGCTGGTCCACGGCTGTTCCCGATGCGCGTCGCGAAAACCGCCGCGAAGTTCGAGGAGCGAGCGGCCGTTTTGCCAGATGGAAACCGCCGCGCCCAACTCGCCGTAACGGGCAAAGTTTTCCTCAAAGAGCGGCCCGATCCGCGCCGCCAGCTCGTTCGCGCGAAAGATCCTCAAGCCGTCCTTCGCCTAACGAGCGGTTTAATAATCCCGCACGTAGGGATATTTCGATTCGTTCCCGAGCTCGGGCGGAAATTCGCTGTAGCCGCGGTGAATCCACGGAATATCGCTCCGCAGGACGGGATAATAAGTCCCCTTGTAAACCGGAATCGGCCAGAGGAACGCCTCGTAAAATCCCACCCCGAAACGCGCGAAGGCGCGGCCGGTGCCCTTAACCACCCCGTAGCTGGCCCCGGCGGCATTGCCTTCTTCGTTGTTGATCCGTCCAATCGTGACCGGAATCTCCGCCCAGCCAAAAGTCATGTTGGCCAGACCCCGCGCCAGTTTGCGAGTGGGACCGTAATCCGCCGCCGGCGGGTCCTGGATGTCGGCTAACGAACTCGCGGCAAATCCAGCGCAGAGAAAAATAACGAGCGGCAGTTTCATAAGAGCGTCGCGAGTAAATCGGTTCGGCGCAGGGATTGCAACACTTCTTTAGGAAGCTTCGGAGCCGCCCCGCTTTCTGGTCGCAAAGAGCGAAGCGATGGTGGTCGCGGCCAGGACGGTCACGATGATGATGAGCGAAAGCCAGCTCGGGATTCTAAACCACCATTCGACCAGCATCTTCAGGCCGACGAAGCAGAGAATGATCGCCAGGCCATAGCGCAGAAAAACAAACCGGGTGACGAGATTGGCGAGGAGAAAATAGAGCGAGCGCAGGCCGAGGATGGCGCAAATATTTGAAGTATAGACGATGAAGGTGTCGCGGGTGATCGCGAGCACGGCGGGAATCGAGTCGACCGCGAAAACCAGGTCCATCACCTCGATCACGATCAGGACGAGCGCTAGGGGGGTGAGCACTCGTCGGCCTCGGACGAGGGCGATGAATTTTGGGCCGTGATAATCACTCGTCACCGGCAGCATTCGCCGGACAAGGCGCAGGATGAAGTTTTGCTCCAGGTTGATCGGCTGCGATTTCCCAAACAACATTCGAAACCCGGTGATGACGAGAAAGGCGCCGAAGAGATAGAGGACGAAGTGGAAGCGCGAAACCAGGGCCACGCCCAACCCAATCATGGTCGCCCGCATCACGAGCGCGCCCAGGATTCCCCAAATCAAGACTCGGTGCTCGTAGCGGGGCGGGACGCGGAAATAGGCGAAGATGAGGCCAAAAACAAAAATATTATCAACGCTGAGCGAGTACTCGATCAGGTACCCAGTGAAGAAATCGACCGCCTGGTCCGCCCCCTGCCACCGCCAGACAAAGACGTTGAATCCTAACGAAAGCCCGATCCAGACCAGACTGCGCCGCACGGCACTGGGCAGGCTGATGCGATGATGCCCGCGGTCGGTGAAAAGATCGACGGCCAGCGCGATCAAAACCCCAAGATGAAAGGCGATCCAAAACCAGATGCTGACCAACACGAGGCGCTAGGTTTCCACGAGTGGCGGGGACGGGCAATCGGAATCAACACCGCCCGTGGTTTGCGACGAGCGACGCCTCGTGCATCATTACCTCCCCACATTTTTATGGATGCTGAACTGCAAAAGTTGGTCGACGCCGGAAAGCTCACAGCCGCTGGCGCGGAACAGCTCGACCAACTCACGCCCGGCAGTTATTGCCTGCATAAGAGCTGGGGCTTCGGCCGGGTGGCCGACTGGAACCTGCTCCTCAACCAGATTCTGATCGATTTCGCAAAGAAGAAGGCGCACCCCATGCAGTTGCAGTACGCCGCGGAAAACCTGGCGCCGATCCCGGCCGATCATTTCCTCGCCCAGAAAGCGACCGACCTGCCCGCGCTCAAGACACAGCTGAGAGAAAACGCCCCGGAGGTGATGCGAAACATCCTCCAAAGCCTCGGCGGGAAAGCGACTCCGGCGCAGATCAGCGGCTGGTTGCTGGGCGATGTTTTTAGCGAGCCGGAATTCAAGCGTTGGTGGGACTCGACCAAGAAGCTGCTTAAGAAGGAAGGTCACTTTCTTTTCCCCACAAAAAAGAACGACCCGATCGAGCTGCGCGATGCACCCGTCTCGCGCGCCGATGAGATGCTCACGTTTTTCAACCAGGCGCGCCAGCCGAAGGAACAGGCCGCCGCCCTCGACCAGATCATCAAGCTGCATCACGAATTCGAAAGCCCGGAGACGCAGTTGCAGCCTCTGCTCGAGGCGATCGAGGAAACGGCCCGTCGAAATCAGCGGCTCAATCCCGCGATGGCTTTCGAGTTTCTCATTGCCCGCGACGACCTGCTCCAGCTCGAGCCGAAACTGCGGAGCGCGAATCCCGATTTTACCCTTGAACGTTTGATCGTCGAGGAGGAGCCGCACCTCGGCGAAATCCTCCCCAAAATCCCTTCCGCCAAGGAGCGTCGCATTCTTCACGTCCTCCCCGCCGCACTTGGCGAGCGTTGGACCCAGCGTGCTCTGCAACTCATGCAGGGAAGCAACGCCCGGCTAGTTTCCTCCATGCCGAAAGTCTTCGCCGAAGCCGGCCGGCTCGACGATCTCCGCGCCGCGCTCGATCGCAGCCTGCGCGAACATTCGGCGACCAGCGAAATGCTCTACTGGCTTTGTAAAAACCGCAGCGATTGGCCGGAACTGATCAACCCCGAGCTGCTCAGCGCGATCCTTTCCGCCTGCGAACGCGATCAGCATAACGAAAGCAACAGCCGCAGCACTCGCCTGCGCGATCTCCTCCTCTCCGACCGCTCGCTCATCCCCGACATTTTTGCCGGCGCCGAGCCCGGGCTGGCCCGCGACGCCATGCGCCGCCTTCTCCTCAGCCCGGTTTTCGACGAGCTGACCAAGCGCTCGCTCATGGCCCGGATCATCAAACTTTACCCCGACTTGCAAAGCCTCGTTAGCGGTGAGCAGGCTGAGGAAAAGAGCGACGCGCTGGTCGTTTCCTGGAGCAGCCTGGAGAAACGCAAAGCCGAGCTTCTGGAATTGGTGAACAAAAAAATTCCGGAGAACAGCAAGGAGATCGGCGTCGCGCGTTCCTATGGCGATTTGCGGGAAAATTTTGAATTCAAGGCGGCCAAGGAAATGCAGGCCGTCCTCATGCGCCGCAAATCGGAATTGGAGCGCGACCTCCATCGAGCCCGAGGCACGACTTTCGAAAGCCCCGATCTTTCCCAGGTCTCCATCGGCACGATTGTTACTCTCCGCGATCCGAGCTCGAACGAAGTGGAAACCTACACCATCCTCGGCGCCTGGGACGGCGATCCGGATCGTTCCATCATTTCCTATCAGACCGCGATCGGGCAGTCATTGTTAGGCCACCGGCTTGGCGAGATCGTGGAGTTGAATGCCGAGAACGACAGTGGACGCTACGCCATCGTCGCGATTTCGCCCGCTCCGCTCGACAAAGTTCCGCCCGATCCCGAGCTGGTCGAGAGCGCGCCCTAAAAGCAGTTGTCGAAGGCTGGCAGTTTGCTTTGCAGTGACGATGAAGCCGAAATCTCTCGCCATTAATTCCGTCACGCTCGGTGGAAAACGGCCGGCTTTCATTCTCGGTCCATGCGTCATCGAGTCTGAAGCGCTCGTCAGGCGAATGGCGCACAAGATCGCCCGGATCTGTGCCGCGGAAGATCTGCCCTTCATTTTCAAGGCCTCCTACGACAAGGCCAATCGCACCTCGGTGCGCTCTTATCGCGGGATCGGCGCGCGTGAAGGTTGTGCTCTGCTTGCTGAAATTGGGCGCGAGATCGGCATGCCGGTCACGACTGATGTCCATTCGCCTAACGAAGCCGAAATCGCCGCCGAGTTTATCGATGTCCTGCAAATTCCGGCGTTTCTTTGCCGGCAAACGGATCTCATTCGCGCTGCGGCCGAGACCGGTCGCGTCGTGAATGTGAAAAAGGGTCAGTTTCTCGCGCCGTGGGACGTGCGCAATATTGCGGGGAAGCTGCAGGCTTTCGGGGCAAAGAAGTTTTTCTTCACCGAACGCGGCACGACCTTCGGCTACAACAATCTCGTAGCGGACATGCGTTCCCTCGCCTGGCTGCGCGACGCTGGTTATCACGTGATCTTCGACGCGACCCATTCGGTACAGCGTCCGGGCGGCGCTGGCGATGCGACTTCCGGCGACGCCGCGCTCGCTCCGGTGTTGGCCCGGGCTGCGCTGGCCGCCGGCTGCGACGGCATTTTCATGGAGGTGCACGAAAATCCGGCGCGCGCACTTTCCGATGGGCCAAATCAAGTTCCGCTAAAGGATTTGCCGAAGCATTTGCGCATGTTAAAAGCTATTCATGCTGCCGTGTCGTAGCGGGTCCCGCGTTTTCCGCGGGACGCGCCTGAGTTTTGTCCTGTTGCTGGTTGGCAGCTCTCTGGCCGTGGCGGGGGATCGCAAACACCGGACGGGCTCTCCGACCCCGATGCCCGAGGCGCCGAAAGAAGCACTTGGCCTCAAGAACATTCCGCTCACTGTCGGACACGAAGCGAAGGGACTGGTCTTGCCTAACTACGATCTCGCGGGACACTTGCTCGGGAGATTTGAGGCTGCCACCGCTTCCCGGATCGACGAAAATCACGTGCGTTTTCGGGATTTGAAAATGACGACCTACGACGAGCACGAGCAACCCGACTTCAAAGTCGACATGGCCGATGCGGTCCTCGATCTCGAGACGCGGGTCATCGATTCGAAGGCGCGGACAAAGGTGAAGCGCACCGATTTCGAAATTGAGGGCGACAGAATGACCTTCAATACCATGACCAAACTGGGCATGTTGAAGGGCAACGTCCACATGACCATCTTCAACCAGAAGGGAATCGGCGGCGCGGCCGCCAAGCCATGAAACAGATCGCCGCTTTCCTTTTCGCGCTCGCCCTGTTGGCCCGGGTTGACGCGCAGGATTCAACCGCTTCCAAGTCGACCGCCAAACCGCAGCCCTCGCCCGTGCTCGCGGCGACGGACGCGAATGGAGAGCCGATCGCGACGCAGATCTATGCCGATGAAGCCTCTTTCGATACGGAGAAACGGATCGGTATTTTCACCGGCCACGTCCGGGTCTTCGATCCGCGCTTCAATATTCAATCCGACAAGCTGACCGTTTACATTCACAAGGAAGAAGGCGAAGGCCTCGAGAAAGCAATCGCCGAAGGTCATGTCGGCGTGGTGCGCGACAAACTCGACCCCAAAGGCGGCGCGCCCTCGAAAGCAGTCGGCCTCGCGGAAAAAGCGGTCTATACGTCGTCCGATGGAAACGTCGTACTGACCGGGAGTCCGCGCGTCCAGCAAGGGCTCGATACCCACATCGCGACGAGTCCGGACACGGTCATGACCTTGAATCAAAACGGCCACCTCACGACCCACGGCCCCAGCCGGACCGAGATCCGGCAGAACGCCTCGAAAGACAAAAGCGGAAAGCCGTCTCCATCGCCAAGCGCGGAACCAAAGAAGCCATGATCAGCGAGACAGCGCCGCCGTCGGCCCCTGAATTTGTGTCGCGCGTCGCCGGGCCCGACGAACACGCCGAAGTCCTGCTGACGGACGACCTGGTCAAGATTTACGGCGGCCGCGCGGTCGTGAACGGGATCAAGCTCAACGTCCGCCAGGGTGAGATCGTCGGCCTCCTCGGGAAAAACGGCGCCGGCAAGACGACTAGTTTTTACATGATCGTCGGTCTCGTTAGGCCAAATAGCGGTCGAGTGGTTTTCTCCGGCACCGACGTGACCGATTACCCGATGTACAAGCGTGCCCGGCTCGGGATGGGGTACCTGCCGCAGGAAGAATCGATCTTCCGCAAGATGACGGTGGAAAAAAACATCCTCGCGATTCTTCAGACGATGCCGCTGAGCAAAAAGGAACGGCGCCACCGTTGCGATGAGCTCCTCCATCAGTTTGGAATCGAGCGGATCGCGAAAAATACCGCGCTCACGTTGAGTGGTGGCGAGAAACGTCGCCTAACGATCGCGCGTTCTCTCGTCACCCGGCCGAAGCTGCTCATGCTCGACGAGCCTTTCAGCGGGGTCGACCCGATCGCGGTCTACGACGTCCAGCAACTGGTCGTCAATTTGCGCAAATCCGGCCTCGCCATTCTCATCACCGACCACAACGTGCGTGAGACCCTCTCGATCGTCGATCGCGCCTACCTTATCGACGAAGGCCGCGTGGTCAGCGAGGGGACCAAGGATTTCCTCATCAACGACCCGATCAGCCGCCAGCTTTACCTCGGCGAACGCTTTCAGATGTAAACCAAAGGAGCCGCATGCAAACAGCCAACGCCAATCCAACCGTCAAGGTCACCGGCCGCCATCTCGCGATCACCGATGCGATCAACGAATATGCCACCCGCAAAATCGAAGGGCTGCACCTCGACTATCCGAAAATCATCGAAGCCCACGTCATCCTCGGGGTCGAGAAATACCGCCACTGGGCCGAAGTCGTTCTGATTTGTTCGAATCATATTACGATCGAAGCCCAGGAAGAAACCGACGACCTCTACGCTGCGATCGATGCGGTCATGGACAAGATCGCGCGCCAGATGCGCAAATATAAAACCCGCCTCCTCCGCCGTCATCGGCCGCGCAAGGAGGATATCCGGCACATCGAAGAGCAGATTCTTCACCCCGAGCCGGTTGAGGAAGACGAGCACCACGAGCATACCGTGGTGCGAACGGAGCGTCATCCGGTGAAGCCGATGTTCGTCGACGAAGCGGTGTTGCAATTGGAAATGTCGACCCGCCAGTTTCTTGTTTTCATGAACGCGCGGAACTCGCGGGTAAATGTCCTTTATCGGCGCAAAAGCGGCGATTTTGGGCTGATCGAGCCGTCGTTCGGGTAGCTCGGCGAGTGTTCAGGATCACGACACTATTGTTGATGGGTTGACGTTCCCAAAGCCCTATTGTCCACTCTTCCCTCGTAAGACGGCCTCGGCATGCC
The DNA here is from genome assembly GCA_051003415.1 of Chthoniobacterales bacterium. Lineage (GTDB taxonomy): Bacteria > Verrucomicrobiota > Verrucomicrobiia > Chthoniobacterales > UBA10450 > Palsa-1392. The sequence goes on from JBPCLI010000060.1 coordinate 54,691, forward strand.
CGTTGCTAAAGACGATTACACTAACATGCTCACCATCTTCGCCTTCATCCTCACCACAGGTTCAGTTCTCACCAGCGTTTGGTGGGCGTGCAAATCCGAGGACGTGACCCCGGCCGTCCCTTCGTCCGACATCGCGGCAGCCTGATCTCAGTCACCCAGAGTCGGGAGGGCAGGCAGCACCGAGTTTTCCATTCCGGCCGCGAAGGTTGGAAATTTCGGTTCCCAGCCAAGAGCGCGCAGTCGCCGATTTGAGACGCGTTTGTTGCTCGCACCGCGTTTTCGTTCTGCGGATCGACTCGTGACTGCGGGAAGCGGGCGATTGAACCTAGCCGCCAGCCATGCATAGGCGTCGCGCTGCGTGATCGGCTGGTCGTCTGCGACATTGAGGATTGCTGGCAGAGATGGGTCTTTAATCGAGACATCGATGATGCGAAACAGCGCCGCGGCAATGTCGTCGCGATGTGCCTGATTGAGAAACCGCTCACTGTTCTTCTCGATGAGTGCTTCACCAGAAAGAAATTTGCGGAGGATCGCAGAGCGGCCAGGCCCGTAGATTCCAGCTAGGCGCGCGACCAGACCGTTCTCCTGCGTGACGAACTCCTCGGTCTCGCGCAGGATCCGGCCCGTCTCGTGTCGGGGCTCGGCAGCACTTGTCTCGTCGACCCATTCGCCGTCGTTTTGAGCGTATACGGAGGTGCTGCTGGTAAAAACAAAAGTGCGCGGACGCAGCGTCATAAGAAGGTTTTTCGCTCCCTCGAGATAAACGCTCCGATAGCTTTCGGCACCGCCGCCTCCAGAACTGGCGCAGTGAATAACGGCGTCAAATTCTGCCGCGGCTTCTTTTACCGCTTCCTCATTTGCGATGTCGACTGCTCGCATCGGATAGGGTTTGCTGCGCAGTTGCGTCGCCGATTCGGCCGAGTGCGTCCAGCCTTCCACTTCCCAGCTCGCGGCCTGCAACAGATCGGCCGTCGCGGTTCCTACATAACCGCAACCGGCGATCAGAACCCGCGGCATCACGGCGCGACCGGCGCGATTTCGATTTCCTGGAAGGGATCGGCCTGGATCGCGCGCACTTGTTTGAGCCGGATTAATTCGAGGAGAGCAAGAAAGGTGACGACGATCTCGACCCGCGACGCCATCCGGGCAAAGAGATCCGAGAAACGGATCGATTTGCCCGCACTCAGACTTTGCAGAATGCGCTCGATCTTGTCCGAGACGGTGAAATTTTCGCCAAAGATTTCGCGCAGATCCTCCTTCGCATCGATCCGCTTGAGCACGTTTTGGAAAGCGTTGATGAGTTGGAAAATCCCGACTTCGCCGAGATGGAGCGGCGCCGTCTCCGGCACCGAGCCGTTGCCGATCCGGGCAAAGATGCGTTCCTGCTCCAGCTCGCGCAGTTGTAGTTGTCCGGCCGCTTCCTTGAATTTTTTGTATTCGATTAACTGCCGAATCAGATCCCAGCGCGGATCGTCCTCCTCCACATCCTCTTCCGGCGGCTGCTGGTCGACCGGAAGCAGGCTGCGGCTCTTCAGATAAATAAGATTCGCGGCCATCACGACGAATTCACCGGCGACGTCGATATTCAGCTCTTTGAAGGCCTGCAAATACTCGAGGTATTGCTGTGTGATCCGCTCCAGCGAGATGTCATAGATATCGAGCTCGTCGCGCTTGATCAGATAAAGCAGGAGATCGAGCGGGCCCTCGAAAATTTCGAGCCGGACTTTGTATTCAGTCTCCATCGTTAGGCAGCGATTCTAACGGCAGCGCCCGCCCTTGTCATGTCTGGGATGGCCGGTGTTTCGGTGATCCGGTTGAGCTTCGACGGGCACCTGAGTGTCTTGACTACTTCTGCGTTGTCATGCCAGACTCCGGCTATGCATCCCACTGCGCGCAAGTTCTGCGCGGCGGTAGCCCTTGCCGTGCTCACCCTGCTCGGTTCTTTGTCGGCTTTCGCAGGCCCTTCGCCCGCCTGGCCGCAGTACGGCTTCGACGCTCGCCACACCATGTTTGAACCCTTCGAACGCATTCTCAATCGGTCAAATGTGGCGGGGCTCACACTCGAATGGGAATTCATGACAGGTAACGGCGTCGGCATCGCTCCACTCAGCGGTCCTGCGGTCGCCCGCGGAGTGATCTATGTCGCTTCAATCGCGCAGACTACTTTCACCGCGCTGGATGCCGCAACCGGAGCCAGCCGCTGGGTTTATACGGGCACAAGCAATTTTTCAGATCCGGCGATCGGCGATGGGTATGTCTATACCGCTTCGCTCGACGGCAACCTTTACGCTTTCCCGACCAGCTGCGATGGGACGTGTGCTCCCGCGTGGGCTGCGCCGGTCGGCGCGTTAGGCACGAACTCGCCGCCGACTCTGTCCGATGGAAAAATCTACATCGGTGGCTATGACGGTCGCGTTTACGCGTTCGACGCGACGTCTGGCGCCGAGCTTTGGTCGGGCCAGGTCAACCCTCCGATTGGCGATCCCTTGAACTTCGCGCCGGCGGTTTCCGGCGATAAGGTGTTCGTTGCCGGCGATCGAGGGATCTACGCCTTCCCGGGAAGCTGCAGCACGCCGTGCACTCCGCTCTGGATTAGCCGCACTGAGTTTTCGCCGTCCGCAGCGCCGGCAGTGGCCGGCACGACCGTGCTGGTGGCCGATTATCAGGGCACCATCTACGCGATTGATGCGGCGACGGGAGCGAGCAAGTGGAAAGGCAACATCGCGGCGATCCCGCACGCCATCGCGGTCGCGCGCGGAGTCGCGTATCTGGCTTCGGGGCGTGGCGAACTGGTCGCATACGCGGTTGCCGGGTGCGGGTCGGCGGTGTGCGGCCCGCTTTGGAAATCGAAGCCGTCGGGCTTTACTCTCTTTACCCCGACGGTCGCAAACGGCGTCGTTTACGTCGGCGCGCTCGATTTCATTTACACCCAAGGCGACGTGCTGGCTTACCCGGCTAACTGCAGCGACGGATGTCGCCCGCTCGCGACGATCGTTCTTGGCGGAGCGAACGAAACACCGGTGGCAGTGGCCGGCGGTCGCATCTACGCGACGACGGTGAACGGTAACATCGACTCGTTCGGATTGGTGCCGTAGTGGCCAACGAAGCTTTGCCGTGAGCGCCTACGAGGTCTCGGCTTTCAACCGATTCCAAATCTCATCCATCGCCGCGAGATCAACCTCGCCGAGATGCCGGCCCTGCTTTTCCAATTCACTCTCCAGCGCATGGAAGCGCGCGATGAATTTCTCCGTCGCGGCCGCCAGCACGGTTTCGGCGTCGAGCTGGCGCTTCCGTACTAGATTTACGACGGCGAACAAGAGATCGCCCAGCTCGTCCGCGATTGCTTTCTCGTCGCCGCTGGCGATTGCTTCCTTCACTTCACCCAACTCTTCGTCGACCTTCGCGATCACGTCCTTGAGATTGCTCCAGTCGAAATGAACTCGCGCAGCCTTGGTCTGCGCTTTTTGCGCCAACATCAGGGCCGGCAGGGCTCTCGTTAGGCCGGCAAAGTAGCCGGCCTCTTCCGATTTCTTTTCCGCGCGCTTGATCGCGTCCCATTGTTTCAGGACCGCGCCGGTATCACGCGCCTCGCTTTCGCCGAAAACATGCGGATGCCGCCGGATCAATTTTTCGCCGATCTCCCAGGCCACGTCGTCGATATTGAAGCGCCGGGTCTCGGCGGCGATTTCGGAATGCATCACCACCTGCAAAAGGAGGTCGCCTAATTCCTCGCGCAGGTTGGCGTCGTCCTTCGACCGGATCGCATCGGCCACTTCATACGCTTCCTCGAGCAATCCCGGGACTAACGAGTCATGCGTCTGCTCGCGATCCCACGGGCAACCGCCCGGTGCGCGCAGTTGCGCGACGATCTCGCAGAGGCGTCGAAAATTCGATTGGGCGTCCACGCGTTTCCTTCGGCTATCAACCGACCGGCAGCAAACACCTCAAATTCGCCAGAGCGAGCGATGACTTCCGAACTCAGAGATTTCGCCGGAGGTCTTTCGGCCGACGTAGACCGCGATCCCAATCACGGAAACCAGCGTGCCGACAAAAATAATCGCGACCAGCCAGGAAGGAATGTGTCCCACGCGGAGGGCGCGATAGAAGGCGCCGATAGTATCAATCGGCTCCGTCGCGTGGAGGAAAATTTTCATCACCCACGCGATCATGATGAGGATGAAAATGAAGACGTAGTTGCGTTTCAGACGCCGCCCGACGGCTTCGAGTTTGCCGATTTTAAACGAGGGGAGAATCAGATCTTCGCAGACCAGTTTCTTCCATTCGCCCTGCAAAAGATGGCGGTTCTCCATCACCATCGGGACGAGAAAATGCGCTTCCAGCATCCGCACGCGGGCGCGGAAGGCGTCGTAGAAACGGTAACGCCGCGCCTCGATCCAGAGCATGATCCAGACGATCGCGAGATTGAAAAAAAAGATGAGATGGGGAACGCCGGCGTTGGAGAAAGCGATCGTGATGATGGCCGTGCTGCTCGTGACCGCCCAGTTGGTTGTCGTATCGAGGCGCTGCCGCCAGATCATGATCCGACCCAGCTCGCCCCGGTAAAAGTGGGACATCGCGTTGACGTAGCCCTGGTCATAAAGGCTTCCGTGGGCAGAATGATCCGCGTCGTTAGCCGGGGCTTGATTTTCGTTCGACACGCGTGCCGAATAGTTCGACATCGGCCCCGCGCCCGTCAATCTATCAATTCAACCGCCGATGATCTCTCCTTTGCTCGATGGCCTGCTCAATCCGAAACACGTCCTTCTCGATCTGCGCGGGAAAACGGCCGGCGAGGCGATCTGGGAAATTGTCGAGGTCTTGCGAGAGAGCGGCGAGCTGAATAAGGCGACCGAATTTTTTCAGGCGGTCATGGCGCGCGAGGAGAAGACCTCGACGGTAGCGAACCGCGGAGTCGCCTTTCCGCATGCGCGGACCGATCTGGTCGAAGAAATCCTGCTCGGCATCGGACGCAGCGCGCGAGGGATTTCGTTTGGCGACGAGGAAAACCTGGTCCACCTCGTTTTTCTCATCGCCGTTCCGCAGCAGATGGTGAACGACTACCTGATCTGCGTCGGCGGCCTGGCGCGCCGCCTGAGCAAGGACGCGACCCGGCAGGCGCTGCGGGAAGCTTCAACGCCGGCTGAGTTCCTCGAGCGGTTGCGGGCTGATGAGTGATTCG
>JBPCLI010000061.1:0-21279 GCA_051003415.1 Chthoniobacterales bacterium
TCCGCAACGCGACCTCGATTACCGATTACGTGTTTCGCTGGCTCGGCTGCCAATTCATCAAAGGCTACAAGGAAGCCACCTCGCCCAACCGCGCCCATCCCGAGCTGCCCTTGAAAGAAATCGCCGACATGGAGAAAAAGGCCGTTAACCGGCCCGTCTCCGACCTTTCCCGCACCGGCGAGAAAGAATTGATCGACGTCATCACCCAGCATGCGCCTAACGAAGGCAGCCCATCCGGCTCCAACGGCCGCAGCCACGCCGAACGGGTCAGCGAAGCGTTGGGCAACATGTTCATGGACATCACCTGCTCCCATTGCGGGAGCAACAAAGTGATCCGGGCCGGCGCCTGCGGCTGCTGCACCGAGTGCGGCACGAGCCAGGGATGTAGCTGAGGTTTCGTCAGTCGAAGCGACGCTCCGATTGTCCGCCCCCGGGTGGACAATCGGGCGTCGTGAGCTAGAGTCTGCCTCCCGCGGGCACTCGCCTGCGGCTTACCGTTTTTCCACTTTATGGCACTCACCGAAACCGACATTCAGCGACAGAAGGAAATTCAACAGGCCGAGGAGCTCCTCTTCAGCGGCCACCAGGAACTTGGCTTCGCCAAGGGGCTTTTTCTCGGAAATTTTGTGGCCGATTGGGCCATGCCTTATCCGCGCCCGACCGACGCGCAGCAGGCCGACGTCGATCGCGCGGTCGCGGAGCTCCGCACTTTCCTCGACGAGCATCTCGATCCTGAGGAGATCGATCGCGAGGCGGATATCCCGCGCCATGTGATCGATGGACTCGGACGCGTCGGCGTCCTCGGGATGACGGCGCCGCAGGAAGTGGGCGGCCGCGGTTTTTCGCAGATGCAGTACTGCAAGGTGCTGGAGGAAATCGGCGCGCGCTGCGCCTCGACTGCGGTCTTCACCAACGCGCATCACTCGATCGGGATTCGCGCCCTCCTGCTTTTCGGAACGAAGGAGCAAAAGGAAAAATGGCTGCCGAAATTGATGAACGGCGAGCAACTGGCGGCCTTTGCCCTAACGGAAAGGGAAGCCGGCTCGGATGCGGCCAATGTGCAATTGCAGGCGCAGCCGAGCGAAGATGGCTCTCATTACATTTTGAACGGCGAGAAGCGCTACATCACCAACGCCTCGATCGCCCAGGTGCTGACGGTGATGGCGCGCACGCCCGACCCGAAGAAGCCGGGCAAGACCGCGATTACCGCGTTCCTCGTCACACCGGACATGGAAGGCTTTGAAATGATCGAGCCCCGCATGCCGAAGCTCGGGATCCGTGGCACGGCGACGGGCCGTTTCCGACTCAATAATGTGCGCGTGCCGAAGGAGAACATTCTCGGCCCGTTAGGCAAAGGGCTGCGCGTCGCGCTGACCGTGCTCGATTTCGGACGCACGACGTTCGGCGCCTGCTGCACGGGTGGCGCGAAAACCTGTCTGCGACTGGCGGTCGAACACGCCAACACCCGCAAGCAATTCCAGAAGACGCTGGGTAATTTCGATCTGGTAAAGAAGAAGATCGCCCGCATGGCGGCCGACATTTACGCGATGGAAGCGATGACGCAGGTGACGGCATCGCTGATCGATCGCGGGCTCGAGGATTACATGCTCGAGACGGCCATGCTGAAGGTTTTCACGACGGAGCGGCTCTGGGACGCGGTCAACGACTGCTTCCAGATTCACGGCGGCTCGGCTTATTTCGATGACTCGCCGCTCGGCCGGATGCTGCGCGACGCGCGGATCAACCAGATCGGCGAGGGGAGCAACGAGGTGCTCACTTCCTTTGTCGCCCTCGTTGGAATGCGCGGGCCGGGCATGGAGTTCAAGGAAATCTACGACACGATGCTCAAACCCTGGCGGCCAGACGGTGCGAAGGCCGCGTTCGGTGCCGGCATGAAGCGGCTCACCGCGGCCGTCAAGGTGCCTGAGGTGCCGGTGCGGAACGACCGCTTGAAATCTTATGCCGGGCAGCTGGCGCGGTTGGTCTGGCGTTTCAATTTTGCGGTCAATAAGGCGCTGATCACTTATCGCGAGCCGGTCATGGACATGCAGCTGGTGCAGGAACGGATCGCGAACGCGGCGATGGAAATGTTTGCCGCGACCTGCGTGCTGAGCCGTTGGGATGCCGAATTATCGGCCCACGCACGCAACGGGCATGACGCCGTCGATCACATCGCGGCGGACCTTTTTGTCCGGCGCGCCCTGCGCAAGACGCGGCATTTCCTCCGCGGCCTGGGCGACAACGACGACAACGCCATTCTCGCCACCGCGGATGCAGTGCTCGGGAAAACGGGCGCGGCGAGCCGCAACGGCCAGTAAAGTCCGTTCTCGGTAGGCGGGGCACGTTTTCCGCTCTGCGGGAAGCCAGTTGTGGCTTCTCAAACTGTGCAGGCATCGCTCCTGCCCACGTCTCGCGCAATGCGCCCATGCCGCTGCGTGGGTGGAGTTGAGGATTGCTGTCTCTTTTCATCGTCGCGGTGGCGTGCGGAATTGACAGCCCGATTCTGGCCGGTACCATCGGCGGCCTGCCGCGGCCTATGCCTGCGAAAATTCTTACCGATAAAGACGTCGAACTCGGGCCGCTCCTCGACAAGACCTGCGCCGTTCTCGGCTACGGCGCGCAGGGCCGTGCTCATGCTCTTAATTTACGCGACAGCGGGATCCCAGTCGTTGTTGGGCTGCTCCCGAAAAGCCGGTCGCGTGTCCGGGCTCGCCGGGACGGGCTTTGCCTGACCAACCCGGCCGCGGCCGTGCGGCAAGCCGACGTCATTTTCCTCGCGCTGCCGGACACGAAAATGGCTGAGATCTACCGCGCGGAGATCGCGCCGAATTTGCGCAGCGGACAGACACTGCTTTTCGCGCACGGCTTTGCCATCCATTACCGCACGATCGTTCCGCCTAACGACGTTGACGTGATCATGGTCGCGCCGAAGGGACTGGGACCGATGGTCCGCACGCAGTTTGAAGCCGGCCAGGGCGTGCCCTGCGTGATCGCGATCCAGCAGGACGCCAGCGGGCGCGCGCGGCAGCTGGCACTCGCCTATGCCAAGGCGATCGGCGGGACGCGGGCCGGCGTGATCGAGACCACTTTCCGCGAAGAAACTGAGGCAGATTTATTCGCCGAGCAGGCGGTCTTATGCGGCGGAATGAGTGCGCTGGTGCAAGCTGGCTTCGAGATCCTGGTCGAGGCCGGGTATCAGCCGGAGATGGCGTATTTCGAGTGTCTGCACGAGTTGAAATTCATCGTCGACCTGATGCACGAACAGGGCATCCGCGGGATGCGGGCTCGCATCTCGGAAACCGCAAAGTGGGGCGACATCACGGTCGGACCGAGAATCATCGAAGCTACCGTGAAGGCACGGATGAAAGAGGTGCTGGGCGAAATCCAGCGGGGAAAATTTGCCAGGGGCTGGTTGCGGGAAACGGCTACCGGAAAGAAGCGGTATCATCGGTTGCTGGAGGAAGCGGCCCGGCAACAAATCGACAAAGTCGGCGAGCGCCTGCGTGCCCGGATGCCGTGGCTGGACAAAACCCCTGACAAAGCCTGACGGCGCCGCGAAAAGCGGCGCCCGGCGGGGGAACCAATTCGACTGGTGCTCGGCCTAACGGCTAATTGTTTCGCCGCGACCGATGATCTGAATCGGAACCGCAGTCGTCACCAGGCCTCCGATCACATAGGTGATCGGCTTCGGGATCGCCGAGGCTGAGGTCAGGATGAAGACCTGAATTGTTTTTTGCGCGGGCATCTCCTGCGCTGAGTGCGGGCGGCCAGCGTTCGATTCCCGATAAGTTACCGGGCCGGCGTTGGCTGAGGCACAGAGCATGGCCCCGAGGGCAACGCCCGCGGAAACCAGAGACAAACCGCGCAGATGGAACCATCCGCTTCTTGTTTTCATGCCAGAAGTGTCCTCCCGTTAGGGCCTTCTGCGCAAGGTGAATCTTCGGACTTAAAGCCGACAATTTCGGCTACTCATCCCAGAGAAAATGTTCGAGTCGCAGCTGGGTTAAGCGCGCCTTGGCTTCGTCGCTTCGCGTCCCCCCGACCGCGGCCAGTTTGCGGTAAACCGCGGCGGCCGATTTCCAGTCATTCGATTCCTCGAGAAGGTGAGCGGCGTTGAATCCCGCCTTGTAAAACCAAAAGAACTCGCGCTGCCGATCCGTCCCCATCCCTTCTTCGAGCACGCCGTAATAAGTCGTTAGGGCAGCCGGTTTGTCGTCCAGTTTCTCGAGCGCCTTTCCCTTCTTGAATTCCGCCTGGTTGCGCCAATGTGCCGGCACGCCCGGGTCCTTCGCGAGCTGATCGTAGAACTCGATGGCGCGCTGGTAATTTTGCGGATCGGTCGCACCCATCTCGTAAAAAATGTCGCCCTTGCCGCAAAGCGCCTCGCGACGCTCAGCAGGCTTCGTTTCGTTCTTCAGCACTTCGTCGTAAAGCGCCTGCGCTTCACGATTTTTTCCGAGCCTTCGCTCGATTGCCGCCTCTTCGTTGCGCGCCGCCCACTTCAGGTCGCCATCCAATTTCACCACCTCATCGAGCAGCGCGAGGGCATGATCCTGCGAACCCGCGCCCATGCTCGAAGTCGCGCTGCGAGCCGCGAAAAAGAGAGCCTTCTCCGCCAGCGGAGCCTCGGGCTTTTGTTGCGCGAGCAATTCGAACTGCGTCTGGGCGTTGGCAAAATCCTGTCGCCGGAAATAGGCCTCGGCTAATTTCATCCGCACCTCTGCCGCGAAACGAGAATCCGGATATTGCTGGAGGAACTTGTTGGCGGACTCCACCACGGCCGTTTCGGCGGAGGAGGGCGTCGCATCCTCAATCCAAATTTCGAGATAATCCGCGCGCTCGCGGGCCTCCGGGGTCGGATTTCCCTGCCGAGCCTGGGCCAGGTCTTTGCGCGCCGCGTTCAGATCCGGCTGGGCGGCGTGGAAAGCCAGTTCAGCCAATGCAACCCACGCCTCAGAAATGCGCGGACTCTGAGGGAAATCGCGAATGAATTTTCGAAACGTCTCCTCGGCTTCCGGCTTGCCCTGGCTGGCCTGCACCGAGCCTTCTTCGAGGAGCAGATCGCCCTGCGCTCCCTGCTTCGCGGGATCGTTGCTGATCTTGCGGTAGTCGGCCGCAAATTCAGTGGAACGATCGAGCCGCAACCAGCAGAGAGCCGCGTTGAAAAGTGCGTCGCCCGCGAGCCCCGGAGTGCGCCGCGCAAGGTCTTCATACGTCTTGGCCGCTGTCTCCATCTTGCCGCTGCGATAATTGGCTTCCGCAATCAACCAGTCGGCCTGCTGCAGGAAGGCCGGAGTGGAATTTAACGCGCGCGCGGCCTCCGCCGCCTTGATCGCTTCGTCCCACTCCCGCCGTTCGAGATGGAGGCGGGCCAGTTCCAAGTCCGCTTCGCCTAACGATGGCAAATGGGTCGGGCTGTCGCGCAACTGCGTGAGCAACTCGATTGCTTTTTCCCGGTCGCCCGCCCGCAGGCGGCTTCGGGCCATATACCACTGGGCCAGAGCCTGACGCGGCTGGGCCGGATCACGCATCCAGCGCTCCAGTTCGTTCGTCGACGGTTTGCGCTCCATTCGATAGAGCTCATCCAGCCGGGCAAAGATTGCGGGTAGCGCGCTGTCGTTAGGATGATGATCGATAAATTCCTCGAGCAAATCGTCACCTCCCTTTGGTGTTTTCTCCTGCGCATGGGCGTCGGCCAGCGCGAAAAGCGTGGCCACGAGTAGCCGGTGCGAAACGCCTTCCGGGTGCTTCAAGATGAGGTTCAAAGTCTCGATCGCTTTCTCGGAATGGCCTTGCGCAATATTGAGCCGGCCAAAGAGAAATCGCCGTTCGCTTCGTTCCGTCGCGACCTGAGGTTTCGTTTCACGCAGAAGCCGATCCGCCGCCGTCAGATCACCGTGATCGAGTAATAGTTGGGCCTGACCCAGCTTTGCCCGCGTGACCCAGGTCGAAGTCTTTTCGAGCGACCGGAGAACGAGCAGCGCCTCGTCTTTTCGGCCGAGCGCGCGCAACGCCTCGGCCTGACCGAAGGCCGCCTCGTTCCGCAGCGCGGACTTTGCATCGGCCGCGACCTGCGCGTAAAGCGGGAGCGCGGACGGCCAACGATCGAGGCCCGCCAGCGCCTGTGCCTGCCAGAAGTTGGATTCTGCGTCGCTCGTTAGGGCGGGATCAGCAAAAATCTCCAGCGCCGCGTCCAATCGCCCGGCGCGCACGAGCGCCTCGGCCAGCTTGCGTTTCGCGACCGCTTGCTCCGGCGCCGCGGGATTTTTGGCGAGAAAGTATTGCAGCCGTTCAATCGCCACCTCGGGCACGTCCTGGGTGAGAGGTGCGATCGCCGTGCGGAGCGCTTCGCTTTCCTGGGCAAAGACATTTTGCCCTAACGAGAACAAAACCAGCCCCGCGATTGCCAGCCGCCGCTTCATTTGCCTAACAATGGCCGCAGATGCTCGCCGGTGTGGCTGCCGAGAACATGCGCGATCTCTTCCGGCGTCCCGGCGGCGAGGATCTGGCCGCCGCCTTCGCCGCCCTCCGGACCAAGATCGATCACCCAATCAGCGCTCTTGATCATCTCCAGATTGTGCTCGATCACGACTAGGGTGTTACCCGAGTCGCGCAATTTCATCAGCACCTGCAGGAGCTTTTCGATGTCGGCAAAATGAAGCCCGGTGGTCGGTTCGTCGAGGATGTAGAGGGTGCGGCCGGTCGCTTTTTTTGCCAGCTCGGTGGCGAGTTTGACCCGCTGCGCTTCGCCGCCGGAGAGCGTCGTGGCCGCCTGCCCGAGCCGCAAGTAACCGAGACCGACATCCTGGAGGGCGCTCAGTTTGTCGAACACCGTCGGGACGTTGCGGAAAAAACGCGACGCCTCGTTGACCGTCATCTCGAGCACGTCCGCGATGTTCTTGCCTTTGTACGTAATCTCGAGCGTCTCGCGATTGTAGCGCTTGCCCTGGCAGACTTCGCAGACCGCGTAGGCGTCAGCCAGGAAATGCATCTCGATCTTGATCAAACCGTCGCCCTGGCAGTTTTCGCAGCGGCCGCCTTTGACGTTGAAACTGAAACGACCGGCGCTGTAGCCGCGAATGCGTGAGGCTGGTAGTTGACTAAATAGATCACGGATCGGCGTGAAAGCCCCGGTGTAAGTGACGGGATTCGAGCGCGGCGTGCGGCCGATCGCGGTTTGATCAATGATGATCGCCTTGTCGATCTGGTCGAGGCCGCGGAGGGCGCGGTGTTCACCCGGTTTGTCCTTGGAGTTGTAAAAGTGTCGGAAGAGCGCGCGGCGGAGGATGTCGTCTACCAGGGTCGACTTGCCGCTGCCGGAGACGCCCGTCACGCAGGTGAGGCAACCTAACGGAAAGGCGGCGGTCACGTCTCGCAGGTTATTTTCCGTCGCGCCGACGATCGTGACCCAGCCGTCGGAGGAATCATTCGCCGGGCGCGGCGCGACGCGCCGCCGCGGGATGGCGATTCTCGAGCGACCGGAAAGGTAAGCCGCCGTCGGAGAGTTCCGCGCCTCGAGAACCTCGGCCAATGTTCCCTCTGCCACGATCTCACCACCGCGCGGACCCGCCCCCGGACCGAGATCGAGGATGTAATCCGCCGCGCGAATCGTCTCTTCATCGTGCTCCACCACGATGACGGAATTTCCAAGATCGCGCAGCCGGCGGAGCGTGCCGATCAGGCGCGCGTTGTCGCGCTGGTGCAACCCGATGCTCGGCTCGTCGAGAACGTAGAGCACGCCGGCCAACCCGGAACCGATCTGGGTCGCGAGCCGGATGCGCTGCGCTTCGCCGCCGGAGAGTGTGCCGCTCTCACGATTCAACGTCAGATAATCGAGTCCGACTTCGAGGAGGAAATCGAGCCGCGAGGAAATCTCGTGGATCACTTCGGAGACGATCGTGCGCTGTTGCTCGGTCTGCTCCACTTGCCTAACGAACTGCGCGGCGGCCGCGATCGTCAGCTCGCAGAATTGATGGATATTCAATTCACGCCCGCCCTTTTCCTTGATCGTGACCGCGAGAATCTCGGGCTTGAGCCGAGCGCCGTGGCAGACCACACATTCCGCGCGATTCATGAAAGCCCGAATCCGGCTCCGCGTGAATTCGCTTTCCGTCTCTCCGTAGAGGCGTTGCAGTTGCGGGAGCAACCCTTCGAAGGGCCGGGCGGTCTTGCTCGCGGTTCGCCCCTTGCCGCTGCCGAAACTCATCTCGATCGGTCGATCCCCCGTCCCGAAATAAAGGGCTTCCTTGAATTTTTCCGGCAGATCCTCAAACGGGATGTTGTCTGCGACATCGAAGTGCCTAACGAGCGCGGTCTGAAGTCCGCGGTAATAGGCCTGCATTCGTTTCGTCCCGCGCCGCCAGGGTACGACGGCGCCCTCCGCGAGCGACTTCGAGGTGTCAGTGACCATCAACTCCGGATCACAGACCAGCTGGGTTCCGAGTCCGTGACAGGCCGGGCAGGCGCCGAGATGGCTGTTAAATGAAAAATGTTTCGGAGTCAGTTGCCCTAACGAAAAATCAGTCTCGGGATTTCCATAGTCGGTCGAGTAGCGCACTTCCTCCCAATCTGCTCCGGCCTGGCGCAGGACAACGATCCGGTTCTCACCCCACTTCAGCGCCGTCTCGACCGAATCGGCGAGCCGGGTCCGAATCCCTTCCCGCACCACCAACCGGTCGACTACCGCCTCGATGTTGTGCCGCTCGCCTTTCTTCAACCGGATCGGCTCCGGCCTTCCCAGCTCGACTATTTCGCCATCGACCCGGATCCTGACAAAACCTTCGCGTTTCGTTTTCTCGATCACGTCGCGAAACTCGCCGCTCTCGTTCCGCACCAGCGGCGCGAGCAGGATGATCTTCGTCTCTGCCGGATAACTCAGAATCTGATCGACAATCTGCTGCGCCGTTTGGCGGAAGATCGGCTGGCCCGTGATCGGATCGTGCGGCTGGCCAACGGCCGAAAAAAGAACGCGCAGGTAATCATAAATCTCCGTCGTGGTCGCGATGATGGAACGCGGATTCGTCCCCGCGCTCCGCTGTTCGATCGCGATCGAGGGAGAAAGGCCCTCGATGAAATCGACATCTGGTTTTTCCATCTGATCGAGGAATTGCCGGGCGTAAGCGGAGAGGCTTTCGACGTAACGGCGCTGTCCTTCGGCGTAGAGCGTATCGAAAGCGAGGGACGATTTTCCTGAGCCGCTCAGGCCCGTGATCACGACCAGTTTTTCCCTCGGAATCTCAACGTGGAGATTCTTCAGATTATGCTGGCGCGCACCACTGATCTTAATACTCTTGGCAGGCATCGGACGGAATCTCTAGAACCTATCAGTCAAGCACACCCGACCGAATTCTCCAGCGATTTGGACCGACCATGACCGAGCCTGGCAGCAGCATTTCACCGTAAGAAATCGCGCAACTGTAGAATAAATTCAGCGGGATCAGGCACTCGCTGAACGAAAAAGCCTGCCAGAAATACTGGAGCGACGCCCATGCCGGCCGCAAAATGGTGGATTGCGGGCGACACGCCCGCTTCTACAGGGCGAGGAGCATTTCAGCGATTTCGAGCGGAGCTTTTGGCCGGCTGATTCGACTGATATTCGCCGACCAGTCGTGCCAGAGTCGCGCGTCATCCGCGAAGGCACGCTCCACCGCCGCGATGATCGCCGCCGGCGTTGTCGCGACCAATCCGGCGCGCGATTCTTCGATCAGCCGGGCATTACCTTCCTCCTGGCCGGGCACGATCTGGCTGATGATCATCGGGCACTTCGCCGCGATCGTTTCCTGGACGGTTGCGCCGCCCGCCTTGCTAATTAGCAGATGGCTTTCCAGCATCAGGCGCGGCAACTGATCGCTCCAGCCGACAATCTCGAACTTGCGCTCCATTTCCGTGTTCACGCCTTCCACCGTCCGGCGTAACGGCTCATCGCGCCCGACCGTCACGGTCAGGTGCACGTTAGGCAAGCGGCTCAAGCCGCGGATGATCTCGGGCGCGGCCCGGCCACCGGCATTGATCATGTAGAGGATCCGGCGTTCGCCATTAGCAACCGGCGGCTGCCGCAACTCGCCGAGCTCGGCAAACTTCGGCGTCACCGGAAACCCGGTCACGCGCACCTTCTCGTCAGGCAAACCCGCCGCCGCGAGGACGGCGGCCGTCTGTTCGTTAGGGACAAGAAAAAGATCGCTCGCGCAGCGAAACCAGATTGCGTTCACCGTGATCGAGTCGGTGATGCAGACGATCTGCCGGAAGGAAGCCGGCGCACCGCCGAGGATCGTCCCGAGCATGTGCGAATAAGCGGGGTAAACGGAGACCACCGCCGTCGGCTGAAAGCGGACGAGCAACTGGCTCAGGCTGGACTTCGCCATGAAGAGCCAGCTTACCTGCGAATGGTAATTATCCCGCCCGTCGAGCTGCCGGTAGAACCATCCCCAAGCGCGCGGCGCGCGGTTGATCATGGCGAGATATCCGTGCCGTGCCCAGTCGTTTGCAAAGCCGAACGTCTCGGAAAAAACGTCGTGCATCTCCACCACGGCCAACCCCCCCGAGACTGCCGCCAACCCGTTGCGCATCCCGCGGGCGGCGCTGTTGTGGCCTTCGCCGAAACCAGCAGTCAGGATCAGGATTCGTTTCTCCATTCGTTAGGCAAAGAAGTTGGCGGAGAGTTTAATGGCAATCCCCGGGTGGCAAAGTAAACTTCGCGTGACGATGAAATTCCTCCGACTCACCGGCCGCGTCGTGCGCCGCCTCACCTGGGAGACTGCGACCGACGAGACGCTCGGCCTCTCCGCGCAGATGGCCTACCAATTCCTCTTCACCCTCGCCCCCGGTCTCCTCTTTCTCTGGCATCTCCTCGGCCTCTTTGGAACCGACCCTGCCACCCTGCACAAAATGCTCGGGGTCGTCCGCGCTTTTCTCCCGCCCGACCCGAAGGTGCAGGAAATTCTCGATAGCGTGGTGGCGAATGTCATCGTCACCGGGAGCGGCGGCGCGCTCGCCACGGCAGGCATCATCCTTGGCATTTATTTGGGCACGATGTTCATCTCTACCATCTCGCACGCCCTTAGTCGCACCCACGGGATCACGGAGGATAAGCATTGGTGGTCGAAATACATCATCTCGTTCTTCCTCCTCTTCTGGTTTGGAATTACCATCCTGCTCGCCTTCAACATCACCGTCTTCGGCGAAACGCTCGCCGGGATCGCAGAGGTGAATTTCCAGCTCGGCATCCCGCTGCAGAGCTGGTTCGCCTACCTCAACGTCCCATTCACCGCCCTTGCCCTCGTCGTCCTCGCCCTCGCTCTTTACCTCCTCACCCCGCAGAATTACCTCACCATCCGCCAGGCGCTCCCCGGGGCGATCTTCTTCTCCGTCGGCTGGATAACCGTGACCAAGCTTTTCCAGTTCTACGTCGCGCGTTACGACCGCTACAACCCAACCTACCTCGCCCTCGCTTCCATCATCATGTTGCTCACCTGGATGTATCTCACCTGCCTCCTTTTGTTGCTCGGTGGAAAACTCAACGCCATCCTGCGACGCGAAAGCGAAAAGGCGGCGGCCCGGGCCGAGCATGCCGCGGCCGAGCCGGAACCGCAGCCAGCCTAAACCATTTCGCGCGCCTTGATCCGTCCGCGAAATATCGTCCGCTGGCAGCGCCTGTTCTGCGTCCTGCTCCTCCTCCTCGGGCTGGCCGGCACGCTCACCCACGCCGAGCTCACCGATGAGCAAAAAAGGGAGATCTTCCTGAAATCGCGCGAACGCATGCGCACCGTCCCGACCCCAACCCCGGAAGAATCCGCCACCCCGCGCCACAAACCGAAGCCCGCGAAAAAGCCACCGGCGAAAAAGAAGAAATCCGCACCCAAACCAACTCCCGAGTCCGAGGAGGAAGAAACTCCGGCGCGCACTCCGCGCCCGAAGGAAGAAGAAACCCCCGCCCGCACCCCGCGCCCGAAAGAAGAAGAGACGCCCACCCGCCACCCCACCCCTAACGAGCCGACTCCTGCGCCGAAAGCCATTGCCGCCACTCCCACCCCGCAACCCTGCCCGACACCCGGCCGCTCGACCGCGCCCGCCCAGGTCGTAGTGCAGAAATCCGGCTACCAAAAGCCGCGCGGCTTTTCTCTCCTGCCCTTCCACCTCTTCGGGAAACGTTACCAATACCTGACCAACGATGTCCGGCGGCAGATCGACCGTGCCCCGGTCCTGCGCGAACGCTGGCGCTTCATCATCGTGCACAACAGCGGCACCCGGCAGGGAAACGCCCGCATCTTCGATTACTACCACCGTAACGTCCGCCGGATGAAAAACGGCCTCGCCTACCATTTCGTGATCGGTAATGGCACCTCCTCCGGCAACGGCGAGATCGAGATCGGCGACCGCTGGCGGCGCCAGATCAACGGCGGCCACGTGCACAGCGATTACCTCAACAATATATCGTTAGGCATCTGCCTAGTCGGCGACTTCAACCGCAGCCAGCCGACCCGGGCCCAGCTCGACAGTTGCGAGGAACTCATCCGCTACCTGCGCGATCGCTGCGGGAAAGTCGAGCGGCACGACATCCCCGTCCGTCCCCATCGGGAAATGAACCCGCCCCGCTGGCCGACCGATTGTCCGGGCGACGACTTCCCTTATCGCTGGTTTGGACAATTCCGTTAGGGGATTTTACCCGCAAAGGACAAAGACAGCGCTTGTCGCGTGCGCTGTCTCAGCGCACGCGCATGTCACGCTCCAGGAGAAGCGCCGCAATCCCGCTCATCCATTATCCTTCTTAACTTAGTGCCATTCGGAGCTGACCAATCGGGCGCCGGGCACGGACATAGTTTCAATCGTAGAACCGCCGAGGGTTTTCGGTTCCCCAACGGCGCCGGGATGTCACGACCAGTCGGGATGCTGTGTGCCCCACGACTTCGGTAAGACTTGCGACACGATGGTAAAGGACGCCGGAGAACACCCGGCCGCGCGAGGTGAATTTGGCGTTCGGATAATCGAAGACAACGTGGAAACGCGCGAGCAGACGCCTTAGAAACATGCCTTCTGCGTGCCCCGGTGCGACAGGCGGCACCATGTCTTGGTGCCCGCTGCAACATCCACGCGATGTGGCTCCAGCTCCAGAGGCATATTCCCACGAACGCCTTGGGTAGAAGGCTGACTTCGCCAAACTCTTCTCCTTCTTCGCGCCTCATCGTCCATCGCAGACCCAGGTCGCGCGCGACCGGCTCAGTGATGAAGAACGCACCACCGCGTGTATCTACCCAATACCGCGTCGACAGCCTTGAGCTGTCAGGCTTCTGGGAGGTGACATCGATGAACGCGCGATTTCCCTCGACATGGAGCGGCACCGTAACCTGATCTGATGCGAAAATTGGTCTCAGCGTGTCTAACAGTTTCATGCCATGAAGGCTCTTTAAGTCCAACAGTGATTATACGAAAAGGAGTTTCGCCTATTTCGATTGATTGCGGGGCAGAGCCCAGGGTAGAACGAAGACATGCCATAGATTGTGACAGCAGCCAATTCGCCTACCAAGCCCAAATTTCTGGACCAAGTCCGGTGGATTTGCGGACCCGCCATTATATCTCGCGCACGGAGGAGGCCTACTTGGGCTGGACTCGCCGCTTTATTCTTTTCCAAGGCAGCGACACCCTCGGGAAATGGGCGGAGGGGCGATTGGGACAGCTTCAGAATCTCGCTGCTCATCCAGTGGCTTTGGAAAGATCGAAATTCTGAACCTAACCCCCGAATCGGCTGCTCAAACCTATTTATTCGACAGCCTCGTTAGGCTAGTCAGCGCGTTACCACACAGCCGGAATCAAGCGCGCTCTCTTTCTTATATATTCCCGATACTCATCTCCCATCGCTAAAGCCAGGCGGTTATCCTCGACGACACAGAGCCAGACAAACACCGCGCTAGTTGGAATGCTCAGGATAAGAAGACCGAACCAGCTTCCCATCAGTAAGGGAAGACCGAGGTAAAGCAAGATGAACGCAAGATAGGCAGGGTGCCGGACAAACCGATACGGGCCGTCCTGGATAACGACGTGCCCCTCCTGTTTGACGACGCCAATCGGGATCTGATCGAGGGTGGGGTGCCGGCTGTGTATAAGGATCTGGACAGGGGATGAGCAGTTATTTCCGGCGCACGAAACCAATGCCCCCGACCCCCTAACGAACGGCTAACGCAACCTTAACGCGATCCCAGATTTGACGGCGGCCGCTCCGCCTGCCTACGCTCTTACAGGAGTTGGTACGGGTCGACGTCGACGCTGACGGCGACGTCTTCGGGGAAGGGCAGTTTGTCGAGGGTCCCGCGCAGGAGGCGGCTGAGGCGCAGGATGGCGGCGCCTCTTATGAGGATGTGGAAGCGATAACTGCCTTGCAGTTTCTCCAAAGGCGCAGGAGCCGGTGCGCCCAGGTGAAATTCCTCGGGGAGCGCTTCCTTTAGCCGGCGGGCTAAGGTATCGGCGGAGAAGCTGGCGCGGGCTTCGTGCTCGGAACGGACGGTGACGAGGACGGCGTGCTTGAAGGGGGGAAAATCGCAACGCTCCCGGAATTCGAGCTCCTGTTGGAAGTAGCCGGCGAAATCGTGGTGGCGCGCGAACTGGATCGAAGGGGAAAACGGGGTGTAGGTCTGGACGAAGACTTCGCCCGGTTCTTCGCCACGGCCGGCGCGACCCGCGACCTGGGTGAGGAGCTGGAAGGTGCGTTCGCCGGCCCGGAAATCGGGGAGGTGCAGGGCGAGGTCGGCGTTGATGATGCCGACGAGGGTGACGTTTGGGAAATGGAGGCCTTTGGCGATCATCTGGGTGCCGACGAGGATGTCGATCTTGCCCGCGCGAAAGGCGTGGAGTGCGTCGCGGTAGGCGTCTTTGCGGGTCATGGAATCGGCGTCCATCCGTTTCACGACGGCTTGGGGGAAGATGACGCTGACGTTGGCCTCGACTTTTTCGGTCCCGAATCCGGCGTAGATAAGGGCGTCTTCGTGACACTCGGGGCAGCGCTTCGGGACGGCGGCGGTGTGGCCGCAGAGGTGGCAACTGAGGCGGGCATTGGTGCGGTGGAAGGTGAGGGCAACGCTACAATTGGGGCATTCGCGCGCTTTCCCGCAGTTGCTGCAAAGGAGCGAAGTGGAGAAGCCGCGGCGGTTGAGGAAGAGGATCGTCTGTTCCTTCTTCTCCAGCCGGGTGGCGATAGCGGTGCGCAATTTTTCGGATAATATGGCGGCGGCTTTTTCTTTGCGGCGTTCCATCCGCAGGTCGACGATGCGGATGAGCGGCATCTGACATTGATCGACCCGCTGGGTGAGCTGGCTGAGGAGGTATTTGCCGGTCTGGGCGTTGTGGTAGCTCTCGAGCGACGGGGTGGCGGTGCCGAGGAGGACGACGCATTTTTCCATCTTCCCGCGCACGACGGCGACGTCGCGGGCGTGGTAGCGGGGCGCTTCTTCCTGTTTGTAAGAGGTCTCGTGTTCTTCATCCACGACGATGAGGCCGAGGTTCTCGAGCGGGGCGAAGATGGCGCTGCGGGCGCCGATGACGATGCGGGCGCGGCCGGCGTGGAGTTTGTGCCATTCGTCGTGCCGCTCGCCTTCTGACAAGTGGCTGTGCAGGACGGCGACCGTGTCGGGCTGCGAGGCGAAGCGGCTTTTGAAACGCTCGACTGTTTGCGGCGTGAGCGAAATTTCCGGGACGAGCACGATGGCGGTCTTGCCGCGCGCGAGGGTGGCGCGGATCGCCTGCAGATAAACTTCCGTCTTCCCGCTGCCGGTGACGCCATGAAGCAAAACCGGCGGATGGGTTTCCGGATTTTCGAGCGCGTGTTCGATCAACTTGAGCGCCGCGGTCTGCTCGTCGTTCATTGTTAGGTCGACATCGGCGATGAACTCCTCCGTGCCGTGCGGATCGCGCGCCACGGCCTGTTCGCGGAGCTCGGCCAAACCGCGTTTCACGAGGGCGCGCAGGTTGCCGTTGTCGAGCGAGGTCTGGCGGAGGAGATCGGCCGCGGGGACCGGCTCGGTCAGTTTCGCGATGGCCTCGAGGAGTTCGGCCTGGCGGGGAGCGCGTCGGCGAAGTTTCTCGATCTCCTCCGCCGCCACCGGGCGCGTCGGACTAACGAAAAGCTGTTTCTTCCAGCCAACCTCGGCTTTGCGAATGACCTGCGGGAGGAGGCTGCGCATGACGGTCTCGATCGGGCAGCAATAGTAATTGGCCATCCAGCGGGCGAGCTCGATGAGGCTCGCGCTCAGGACCGGTTTTTCGCCTAACAACGCCGTGACTGGCTTGATGCCCTCGGCCGGGCTTTCCTCGAGCGTCGCGACGACGGTGGCCAGCAGCGTCTTGTCGCGAAACGGGACGCGGACGCGCGAGCCGACCACGACCTTGCCCGCCATCGCCTCGGGCACGCTATAGTCCAGCTCGCGCCGGATGGAGCGATCGATGATGACGCGGACAAAGGCAGACATTTTGATTGCTCACGCTGGTCTGGCGTGAGTTGGTTCTGGCGGTGACTTTGCGCGCGTCGACCAACTTATCCAGCGGCGTCTTGTTTCTCCCGAATCGGGTTCGTTAGGCTAATGATTCGATTTCTTTTCAAGTTCATCATCCGTCTCCTGCTGGCGGCGATCGTCGGGCTCGGCTTGCTCGCCTGGCGTTCGGGCGATGGGTTTTATACGCTCTACGAATGGCTCAGCCCGGCGCGCTTCAATCAATATGATCCGCTCATCCATGCCGTTGCGACGGCGAACAGTCTCGACCCGATGCTGGTGAAGGCGGTCGTTTGGCGGGAGAGCCGGTTCGATCCGCAGAAGCTCGGCGGCGCGGGTGAGCGCGGTCTCATGCAGGTGAGCGAAATTGCGGCCCGGGAATGGGCGACGGAAAACCGGATTGAGAATTTCCAGATGGAGGAGTTGTTCGATCCGAAGATGAACCTGGAAGCGGGCGCCTGGTATTTGCACCGGGCGACGCTGCATTGGCAGGGGACGCGCGATCCGACGCCGTTTGCGCTCGCGGAATACAACGCCGGCGCGAGCCGCGCGCAACGCTGGGCCGGGGGCGACGGCAAGCATCCGATCTCGTCCGCTGCATTTCAGAACAACATCGATTTTCCGGGGACGAAGAAATACGTGAAGTCGATCATCGAGCGCTACCATTTCTATCAACATCGGGGCCGGATGTGAGGGAAGCGAGGGCTTGATTCGCAGCTTGTTTCCCGAGTTCCGATTGTCTAGGATCGACTCATGAAGGTGGCGTGGCGGTTCCCTGTGGTGCTCTGCGCGGTGGCATTCTGGCCCGCGCTGAGTGAGGCGCAAAACGCCAAGCTGCCGAGCCTCAACGAGCATACGACCGCGATTGCGGATGCCGCGACGGTGCGCCTGCATGCTCGGACGATGTCGGGTGAGGTCCCGGCTTTCCGAAAGGCGGTCGACGCGCTCGACGCGGATGTCGGCAAGGTGATGCGCGGGACGGGATTAGTGCCGGCGGCGGTCTCGGCCCAGACGCAGGTGCCGATTGGGACGGTCGTCGCGCAGCAGGCGGAGACGGGATTGAGCTACGGCGAGCTACTGGTGGCTGATTCGCTCGCGGTCGGAAGCGGCAAAAGTTTTGCTCGGATCCTGGCGATGCGGGCGAAGACCCAAACGTGGGCCCAACTTTCCTGGAAGCTCCGGATTAATCCAAACTCCATCGTGGCGCGAGCCGAGGCGGCGCGTGGCGCAATCAACTACGCCGATGAGCGTTTCGCCCGGCGGCACCGGGAAAGCATCTATGGCCTGGACGTGTTGCGGACGCGGAACACGCAAGGCACGCCGCGACTGTTTGGTCGCGGCATTCCGGGCGGTTGATCTTTCCTGTGCAATCAGGAATGGACCGGGTGGCGCTTCATTTCAGACCGCGCCTTGCCAAACCGCCAAGTTCATCTAAAGTCCCGCTTCGCTTATGGCAGAAAGCAGTGACACGAAGGATATGAAGGAGTTCCAGCTCCATGAGAAAGACACCGGCAGCGCGGACGTGCAAGTGGCACTACTGACCCGCCGCATCTCACAGCTCACGGAACACCTGAAGAGTCACGCCAAAGATCATTCCTCGCGCCGCGGCCTCCTCAAGATGGTCGCCACGCGCCGCAGCCTCCTCGATTACCTCAGCCGGTCGAAAAACGACCGCTACAAGAGCGTGATCGGGAAGCTGAACCTGCGTAAATAGCGCAGGTCAATCTCTCTGGCGCAGCTCGCGTTCTTCGCGCGCCGCTCGAGCCATTCGTCAAACCAAGTACACAACCGGCGACCAGGCCGTCAGTGCACCTTGAGTTTAGGTTTTAGGATCGGCGCGCTCCGGAGTTAAAACCTACAATCAAGGTGACCGGCCTGGAGTTCGCACATCCAGGAAATCCATATGCAACACAAGGTCACGGCCCAAATCGGGTCCACGCAAATCACCATCGAAACCGGCAAGATTGCCAAGCTGGCCGATGGCTCTGTCGTCGTCTCCTGCGGCGAATCGATCGTTCTCACCAGCGCCGTCTCGGCCACTTCCCTGAAGGAAGGCCAGGACTGGTTCCCGCTCACGGTCGATTACCGTGAAAAAGCTGCCGCCGTCGGAAAATTCCCGGGCGGTTATTTCAAGCGCGAAGGTCGCCCGAGCGAAAAGGAAACGCTCACTTCACGCATGACCGATCGGCCGTTGCGTCCCCTTTTCCCGGCCGGCTACCTGTACGACACCCAGATCATTTCCATCCTGCTCAGCGCCGACGGCCAGAATGATCCCGATATTCTCGCGATCAACGGCGCCTCGGCCGCGCTCACTGTTTCCGATATCCCGTTCAAAGGCCCGATCGGGGCGGTGCGCGTCGCTCGGGTGAATGGCGAATTCATCGCCAACCCGACGCACGACGAACGCGAGCAGAGCGATCTCGACCTGGTTTATGTCGGGACCGAGAACGACATCATCATGATCGAAGGCGCGGCTGACGAGCTGCCGGAAGACGAGTTCATCAAGTCCCTCGAGTTCGCCCACGGGCACGCGAAAGAAATGATCCGCATCCAAAAGGAACTCGCGGCGCAGGTCGGCAAGCCGAAACGTGAAATGCCGTTGCTCGAGGTGAAGCCGGAGATTCTCGAAATCGCCGACCGTGTCGCAGGCGATCGGATCGAAGCGGCGCTTTACACCGAAGGCAAAGTGGCCCGCAGCAAAGCAGTCGGCGGCTTGCGCGATGAAGTGAAAGCGGCCGTCCTGGAGAAGTTTCCCGAGTCGGACAAGTTTTCGATCAACCAGGCGTTCGATTACATCCAGAAAAAATCTTTCCGCAGCAACATTCTCGACAAGCAAAAGCGAGTCGACGGCCGCGGCTACGACGATGTGCGGCAGATCACCTGCGAAGTCGGCGTCCTGCCGCGGGTGCACGGTTCGGCGATTTTCCAGCGCGGCGAAACGCAGGCGATGGCCCTGGCCACCCTCGCGCCGATCGAAGAGGGGCAGAACATCGATGCTTACGGCGGCGGCGAAAATTCGAAGAGCTTCCTCTTACATTACAACTTCCCGCCCTTCAGCGTCGGCGAAACGGGCCGCTTCGGCGGAGCGAGCCGGCGTGAAATTGGCCACGGCGCACTTGCGGAGCGTTCTGTAGAGCCAGTCGTTCCGAGCAAGGAAGATTTCCGTTATGCGATTCGCATCGTCAGCGAGGTGATGGAATCGAACGGCTCCACTTCAATGGCCAGCGTTTGTTCCGGCATGCTGGCCTTGATGGACGCGGGCGTTCCGATCAAGACGCCGGTCGCCGGCATTTCCGTCGGTCTGGTTAGTGAGAGCGATGAGAACGGCAACCTGAAGCGGTACAACCTCCTCACGGATATCATCGGTTCCGAAGATCATTTCGGAGACATGGATTTCAAACTTTGCGGCACCAAGGATGGCGTCACGGGATTCCAACTCGACCTCAAACTCCCGGGCGTGAGCCACAAAATCATGACCGAAGCGATCCACCGCGCCAAAGACGCGCGCACCAAGATCCTCGCCATCATGGCCGAGACGCTGGACAAGCCGCGCGAATCCCTCAGCAAATACGCGCCGCGCATCGAGACGATTAAAATCAATCCCGAGAAAATCGGCGCGCTCATCGGACCGGGCGGCAAGACGATCAAGGGGATCGTGGCCGAGACCGGTGCGGAGATTAATATCGAAGACGACGGCTCCGTCCACATCTACGCCACCAGCGGCGAGAGCATGGCGCGGGCGAAGGAAATCATCGGCGGCATGACCAAGGAGATGGAGATCGGCGAGATCTACCATGGCCGGGTCGTCTCGATTAAGGAGTTCGGCGCCTTCGTCGAAGTCTTCCCAGGCAAAGACGGACTCGTGCACATCTCCGAGTTGGCCGATTTTCGGGTGAACCGAACCGAAGACGTCGCCAAGGTCGGCGAAATGATGTGGGTGAAATGCATCGGCATCGACGACAAGGGCCGGGTGAAACTTTCCCGTAAAGCAGCGATGAAAGATCGCGGCGAAGCCGAGACCTTCACTCCGCCGAGCGGGGGTGATGGCGGCGAACCGCGCGGTGAGTATCGCGGAGGTGGTGGCGGACGAGGTGGCGATCGCGGCGAACGCCGCGGTGGTGGTGGTGGTGGTGGACGCGGCCCCCGACGGGAACGTCGGCACGATGATCGTCCGGCTGGCGATCAAGCGCCCGCGCCGGCGCAGGCTCCGCAGTCGCACCCCGACGATTACCAGCCTTCTCGCTGATTGTTGTAGCCGGGGACGCTGTCCTCGGTCCCCCTAACAATGCACAAACATCTCACCCGGCTCGAGCGAGTTTGGGTGGAGCCGCCGATCTATTTCCTCTCCGCGTGCACGGAAAAGAGGCGCAAAGTCTGGCACGGGAATCAGTTGTGGAAATCCTGGTTGACGAATGGCGAGCCGCACACGAACGCCCGGTTGGCTGGTTGGCCGCTATGTTGTGATGCCGGACCATGTGCATTTTTTCTGTACGCCGGAAAGAGAAGCAAAATCGTTTTCGGATTTCGTCGGTGCTTGGAAGCGATGGACGAGCCGGCGCATCAACGCGCTTTCCCGGCCGGGGACAGCGTCTCCGGCTACAACTGCGCCCCGTCGCTCGGTTGCTCTTTGGCAGGCGGAGTTTTTTGATCACCTGATTCGGTCAGTTGAGAGCTATGACGAGAAATGGGAATATGTGCGCAATAATCCGGTGCGCGCCGGCCTCGTAGAACGCGCGGACGACTGGCGATTCGCCGGTAAGCTAACGATCTTCCGCCGCTAGTTGTAGCCGGGGACGCTGTCCCCGGC
>JBPCLI010000062.1:0-16993 GCA_051003415.1 Chthoniobacterales bacterium
TGGCTTTCGCAAACTCCGGCGTTTGCATGTAATCGGCATAGCCTCGGAAAGAGGCGTTTCGCCAACCGGTGTTTGGCGAATCGGGCTTCGCATGACGTCAGCCGCCAAGTTCCGGCATGTGAAGGTATCGCAATCCCGCTTTCTTCAGCGCCTTTGGCAGCGAGGCCTTGTTAAATTGCGGGTTATGCCTTGAACGCGGGACGGTGCGTACATCCACCACCCGTTTCACGCCGTGCGCCTCTAAAAGGTGAACAAACTCCTCGAGCGATCGTGTGGAATGGCCGACCGTCATTACGATCGGTGAGATCTGCTTGTCTGCTTCTGATTGTGCTTCCTGCATTGCGCCCGCAGACATTCATCCACAAGATTAGAGAAGAGCAATCATCTGCGAACCCGAAAACGTGGGCCGCCGTTAAATGCCGCGACCGGCGTCGCGATTTTTAGCGACTGAAGCGAGAATCGGTCGCAGCGGAAAGCGTGAGGGTTTGAGGCGCTGTGCTCGTGCCGAAACTCTGGCTGCGCGAGGTTGAGTCGCACATTCTTATGGTCGTCCAAACCCAATCTCGGCTAGCGTCGCCTGTGGCGCTCGATCGGACGCATTTCAAACAGGCAATCACCGAAAACACCCTGCGCAGCTGCCAACTTTTCATGGGCCTGCCGGCCGGCGACATCGCCGCACTGGCGGCGTTTGCCCTAACGAAACACCTGGCGAAAGGCGATTACCTCTTCCGCGAAGGCGATCCTTCGCACGGCTTTTACGTCGTGCAGCAGGGCCGGATCAATGTGCACCGGGTCAGTCCCGCCGGAAAAGAGCAGGTCATTTATGTTTTTCGTCCGGTCGAATCCTTCGCCGAAGCGGCGCTGGCGAGCGAGGGCGGTTACCCGGCGGACGCCCGCGCGACCGAAGCGAGCGCAGTTCTCCTGATTCCGAAACGCGAATTCATCGACCTGCTCCGGAACCGCCCGGAACTCGCGCTGCGCATGCTTGGTTCAATGAGCCAGCATCTGCGGGTGCTGGTGGGATTGCTCGACGATTTGGCTCTGAAAGACAGCGAAACCCGCGTGGCCAACTGGCTCTTGAAACGATGCCCGCACCCGTTGCGTGACAGCGCGATCGTGATCGAGCTCGATCGGACCAAGCGCGTCCTCGCGGCCGAACTGGGCGCGACCAGTGAAACGCTCTCGCGCACCCTGGCCAAGTTTCGCGATCAGAAGTTGCTCCAGGTCGCAGGGCGAACGATTACGATCACCCAACCGCGAAAACTGGACCAACTGCTCCGACAACACCTTGGCGAGCTGTGAAGGTCGGTGCCGATCTGCAAATCTGATGAAGGCTCTTCGCCTTGTTCAACCGGGATTGCCCCTCGAACTCCACGACATCCCGCTCCCGCATCCGGGAGAGGATGACGTTTTGGTACGGGTCAAGGCCGCCGGGATCTGTCATTCCGACGCGCATTATCGCGCCGGCAGATCGCGCGTCGATCCCTTGCCTCTGACGCTCGGGCATGAAGTCGCCGGTGTCGTCGAAGCCATCGGCCGGAAGGTAAAACAATTCCGCGTCGGCGAACGCGTTTGTCTGCACTACATGGCGACCTGCGGGAGGTGCATCTGGTGCGGCAAGGGCCACGAACAATTTTGCGAGACCGGCGCCATGATCGGCAAATCTCGCGACGGCGGTTACGCCGAGTTCATCGTGATGCCCGCGCGCAGCGTCTTCCCGTTGCCGGATGAAATTCCCTTCGAGCATGGAGCCATCATGATGTGCTCCTCGGCCACGTCCCTTCACGCGCTCGCCAAAGCGCGGATGAAACCCGGCGAATCCGTCGCCGTCTTTGGGGCAGGCGGACTCGGCATGTCCGCCATCCAGCTCGCGCAAGCACTCGGGGCGAGCAAAGTCTTCGCCGTCGACATTCATCCCGACAAACTCGCGCTCGCAGAATCGTTAGGCGCAGATCCGATCGACGCCCGGGCCGGCGATCCGGTAAAATTGATTCGTGATCGCACCGGCGGACAGGGAGTGGACGTGGCCTTGGAACTTATCGGACTTCCCTTGACCATGGAGCAATCGGTCCGCGCTCTCGCCCGGCAAGGTCGCGCCGCGCTCGCCGGGATCACGGAAGGAAATTTCGAAGTTACGCCGTATCACGAACTGATTAATCGCGAGGCGGAAATCATCGGCGTATCCGATCACCTGGCAGCTGAGATTCCGGTGCTGCTGGAATTCGCGCGCATCGGGAAACTGAATCTCTCGAATGTCGTCACGCGTACCGTTCCGCTTGAAGCAAATGCGATCAACGACGCCCTCGACCGCTTGGAACATTTTGGCGAAGACCTACGAGTTGTGATTACGTCCTGAATTCACACGGTTCAAAAGTGCGACGGCTCGCGCGCGAGGAATTTCCCGCGGCCGATCTCGCCGACAAACTCCCCATCGCGCGCCGCGACTTTGCCCCGCACCGTGACGACGTTCGGTCGGCCTTCGATTTCGAATCCTTCGAAGGAGTTGTAATCGAGATTCATCTGGTGGGTCTTCGCGGAAATTTTTCCTCGGTAATTCGGATCGTAAACAACGAGATCGGCGTCGCTGCCCGGCTGGATAGTTCCTTTGCGTGGGAAGAGGCCGAAGATCTTCGCCGTCTGCGTGCTCGCGGTGGCGACGAACTGATGGAGGTCGATCCGGCCGCCTTTCACACCGTGGG
This sequence comes from Chthoniobacterales bacterium, assembly GCA_051003415.1. Classification (GTDB taxonomy): domain Bacteria; phylum Verrucomicrobiota; class Verrucomicrobiia; order Chthoniobacterales; family UBA10450; genus Palsa-1392. The sequence goes on from JBPCLI010000062.1 coordinate 2,700, forward strand.
TGAAGTAGAGATTCACCCGGTCCTCAAGCGACGGAATCCCGTTCGGGATCCTGGTGAAATCGTCGCGGCCCATGATTTTCTGGGTCGCAAAATCAAATGGCGCGTGATCGGTCGCGAGGGTAGAGACGAAGCCTTGGCGCAACCCGTTCCAGAGCACTTCCTGGTTTTGCTTGTCGCGCAGCGGCGGTGACATCACGGCCTTCGCGCCTTCGAAGTTCGGCTTCTCCGCGTCGGTGCGATCGAGGAGCAAATATTGAATGAGGGTTTCGACCCAGACATTCACCCCGCGCTCGGCGCCGCGAATCGCTTCGCGGAGCGATTCCTCGCAACTGAGGTGAACGATGTAAACATGCGCGCCGGTCATCTCGGCAAAGGTCATGAGGTGATGCACACCTTCCGCCTCCACCACCGGCGGCCGGCTCCAGTAGTGCCATTCCGGTCCGGTCTTGCCTTCGGCGAGGAGCTTCCTTTGCAACTCGGCCACGAGATCGGCGTTCTCGCAATGGGCGGTGGTGATCACGCCTAACGACTTGGCGAGAGTGAGTGTCTTGTAGAGCTGCTCGTCGCTCACCCCAAGCGCGCCCTTGTAGGCGAGGAAAACTTTGAAGCTGCTCACTCCGCTTGTGACGATTTCCTTGAAGTCGGCCTCCGCCTCCGCGTCGTAACGGGTCACGCCCATGTGAAAGGTGAAGTCGCAGGCGCTGGCTCCACTCGCTCTGTCCAGCCAGACCTGAAACGCCTCGAGCGGCTTTTCTTCAAAGCCCGGGCAGATCATTTCGATAAACGTGGTCGTCCCGCCGACGAGCGCGGCACGGCTCGCGGACTCGTGCGTGTCTTTCGCATACGTGCCCATGAACGGCAGGTAAATGTGGACGTGCGGATCGATAAATCCCGGAAAGACATATTTCCCGGTCGCATCGATCACCTCGGTGTCGTTAGGCGGGTCAAGATCGCGTCCGATCGCGCTGATGTTTTCGTCCTCGCAAAAGATGTCGGCGACGTAGCACTCGTCCGCGGTCACGATCTCGCCGTTTTTGATGAGCAGGCTCATGGCCTTATTCGAATGCGCTTTTTTTTGCTCGCGCGCCGGTCGGATGGATCCACTTTGTCGGCTTTGATATAGTTTACACTCTCGTCGAACCGTAGTTGTGTTCCGGGTTTTAAACCAAGGCGTCGCCGAATTACTATTGGCACCGTGACGCGACCGCCACTGAAAATCTTCGCCTTCATTTCTCCAGGATACAAAAGTTCAAAGCGTCCTGCACTCTCGAAACGTCCACAGCGGAACGCCGCGCGAAGATTTAGAGCTAGCCGGCCGTCGTCCCCTTTGGCGTAAAGTGCATGACACGCTTCAACCCCCTTTGGGAGGAATGGGCAATCACGGTGGCTGCGTGTTAGCGCTATTTCTTCCAGACATCGCCGACGCCTTCGCCGAACCAGCGGGTGCTGACCACTTTTTGCTGGGTGTAGAACTGGACGCCTTCCTTGCCCTGGATGTGAAGATCGCCGTAGAAGGAATCGTCCCAGCCGGTGAAGGGAAACATCGCCATCGTCGCGGGCACGCCGATGTTGATTCCGACCATGCCGGCTTTGACCCGGTGCTTGAACTCGCGCGCCGCTTTGCCGGAGTTGGTGAAGATGGCGGTGCCGTTGCCGTAGGAGGATGTGTTCGCCATCGCGATCGCGTGATCGAGGTCGTCCATCCGCATCACGTTCAAGACCGGGCCGAAGACTTCCTCGCGCGCGATCGTCATTTCGTTTTGCACCTGGTCGACAATTGTCGCGCCGACGTAGAATCCGTTAGGCGCATCGGCGCTGCGGGAATTGCGTCCGTCGCAGATAATCTTCGCGCCTTCTTTTTCTCCGCTCGCCACCAGTTCGAGAACGCGGTCGCGATGTTGCGCGGTGATGACCGGTCCCATGTCGGGCTGAGCGCTGACATCGGTCGGGCCGACCTTAATTGCGCGCGCGGCCTCGACTAACGACGGCAACAAATTATCCGCCGCTTTGCCCACAGTGAGTGCGGTCGAGCCTGCCATGCAGCGTTCGCCGGCACAGCCAAACGCGGCCGTGGCCAGCGCTTCGACGGTATGAGAGACGTCGGCGTCGGGCATGACGACGATGTAGTTTTTCGCGCCGCCGTTGGCCTGGACGCGTTTGCCATGGCTCGTGCCGGTTTCAAAAATGTATTTCGCGACGGGCGACGAGCCGACGAACGAGATCGCGCGCACCTTGGGATGCCGGAGGAGCGCATCGACGCAGGCCCGACCGCCGTGCACGACATTGAGCACGCCCTTCGGCAGTCCGGCTTTGGCGAGCAGCTCGATGAGGAAGTTCGCGGTCAGCGGGACCTTTTCGCTCGGCTTGAAGACGAAGCTATTGCCGCAGGCGAGGGCGAGCGGGAACATCCACATCGGCACCATGGCGGGGAAGTTGAAAGGCGTGATCCCGACGCAAACGCCTAACGGTTGCTGCATCGTCTCGCAGTCCACGCCACGAGCGATGTTCTCGAGCGTGTCGCCCATTAGCAGAGTGGGAATTCCGCAGGCGTACTCGATGTTTTCCAACCCGCGATAAGCGGAGCCGCGCGCTTCCGCCAGCGTCTTGCCGTGTTCGCGCGAGACCAGTTGGCAGAGGTGATCGAAATTTTCCTCGACCAACTGACGGTAACGGAAGAACAGACGCGAGCGCTCGACCGGCGGGGTGTTGCGCCAGGCCGGGAAAGCATCGTCTGCGGCTTTTACCGCTTCGTCGACAACATCGGCGCCGCACATTGGCACCTCGGAAATGACTTCACCGCGCGACGGATTGTAGACCGGCGAGGTTTCGACTCCGGAAATTTCGCGCCATTCGCCGCCGATGAAGACGGGACAGGGCTCCAATGTTTTTGTGACCATAATTTTCTAAGGATGGGGCGCGAAGGCAGTGGCGTCGCCCTCCGCGAGGCGGGTTTGATAGTCGGCCCAGGCGAGTGGTTCGAGCCCGGTCTCGACGCTGACCATCGTAATGCAGCCGTGGACGGGGCAGACTAACGAGCAAAGGTTGCAGCCGACGCATTCCTCTTCCTTGATCTCCGGGAGGGGTTTGCCCGGGACGCGGCCCGGGCCCAAATCGTAGGCGGCCGGATCAGCGAGCGCGATTGCCTGGTGGGCACCGTCCTCGCAGGCGATATAGCAGAGGTTGCAGCCGATGCACTTGCCGTAATCGATCTCGGCGATCCGCTTGTAATTCAGATCGAGCGTTTCCCATTTGCGCACCGTGTCGACGGCGCGGCCGCGGAGTTCTTCGAGATTCTTGAAGCCTTTGGAATCGAGATAGTCATTCAGGCCGTCGATCATGTCCTCGACGATGCGGAAGCCATAGTGCATGACCGCGGTGCAGACTTGGACTGTGGTCGATCCGAGCGCGACGAACTCCGCGGCGTCGCGCCAAGTGGTGATGCCGCCGATGCCGGAAATCGGGAGACCGACGCCGGGATCGGACGCGCAGGATTGCAGCATGTTGAGCGCGATCGGTTTCACCGCCGGACCGCAATAACCGCCGTGCGAGCTGAGCCCGCCGACGAATGGTTCGGGGACGAAGCTGTCGAGGTTCACCTGCGTGATGGAGTTGATGGTGTTGATGAGCGAGATGGCGTTGGCGCCACCGCGTTTCGCGGCGCGGGCGGCGGCGGTGATGTCGGTGATGTTGGGAGTGAGTTTCGCGATCACCGGGATGGTCGCTACTTCCATCACCCACTCGACGATGGTCTGGGCGACATCGGGATTTTGGCCAACGGCCGAGCCCATCCCGCGTTCGCACATGCCGTGCGGACAACCAAAGTTCAGCTCAATCCCATCGGCTCCGCAGTCGGCTGAGCGCCGGACGAAGTCGTGCCAATTTTCGCGCGTGTCGACCATGAGTGAGGCGATGACGGCATGGTTCGGCCAGCGCTTCTTCACCTCCGCGATCTCGCGGAAATTGGTCTCGGGGGCGCGGTCGCTGATTAGTTCGATGTTATTCAAGCCGGCCATGCGCATGTTGCCGTAATCGATCGAGGAATAGCGCGAAGAGACGTTGCGAATCGGGTCGCCGATTGTTTTCCAAACGACGCCGCCCCAGCCGGCTTCGAAGGCGCGGTGCGCCTGGTAGGCGGTGTTGCCCGGCGGGCCGGAAGCGATCCAGAATGGGTTGGGGGACTTGATACCGGCGAGGTTGGTGGACAGGTCGGCCATGGATATGGATGAGCTCAAACAAAGGACGCAAGGGACACAAAGGTTCGCCGGGATTCTTCCAAATCCTTTGTGACCTTTGTGTTCTTGGTGTGAGTTTTCATTCCTGGTTTTTCGAGGTGAGGGCGCTGGTGGCGGGCTCGGAATGGGAGGCGGGTGAGAGCTGCGCGTATTGGGCTTCCAACTCCTGGACGCGAATCGGCGCGTCGAGCCCGGAGCCGAACGGACCGTGCGCTACGCCCCAGCGCGAGGGCTGGATTGGCCCGACGACGGCCTTTTCGCCAAACATCGCGTGCATCCCGCGCGCCGCTTTTTTCCCTTCGCCGACGGCGTTGACAACTTCGCGCCCGCCATTCGCGCAATCGCCGCCGCTAAAAACATGGCGCAAACTCGTCTGCCCGGTCTGAGCATCGCGCGCGACGGTGCCGTTGCGGTTCAGCTCGAGCTCCGGGAAAAGCTGGCCGAGCCAGCCGCCTTGCTTCTGTTGGCCGATGGCTTTGATCACCATGTCGAACAGCTCGATGAACTCAGAACCCTCGATCGTTTCGAGCGCGCCGCTGGTGTTGAAGCGCGTTCGAGCGAGACGCAACCCGGTGATGTGGCCGTTTTCGCCGAGCACTTCGATCGGCGTGTGATGGAAGAGGAAAGTCGCGCCATCGCGTTTCGCGAGATCGTATTCGAAGGCGTAGGCGGACATGTCGAATTCGCCCCGGCGGTAAACTACGATGACTTCGTCCGCGCCAAGCCGCCGCGCCTGAGTGGCGGCGTCGATCGCGGTGTTGCCGCAACCGATCACCGCCACCCACGCGCCAACCGGAATTTGATGGAGCGGATCGGTGTGGATCTGCTCGATGAAAGTAAGCGCATCGACGACCTCGGGCAGGTCTTCGCCCGGGATGCGCAATCGCTGGCCATCGCCGAGACCGACTCCGACGAAGATAGCATCGAAGCGTTCGAGGTCTTCACGGGTCACATCCTTCCCCACTTCCACGCCGCAGCGAAATTCCACGCCTAACGACTTGACGAGCTCGACTTCCTCGAGGCTTACAGCGGGCTTCATCTTATAATAGGCGATGCCGTAGGTGTTGAGTCCGCCGGCGTTCGGTTTGCGTTCGAAAATGACCACGTCATGACCGAGCTGGGCCAACTCGGCGGCGCAACCCATCCCGGCCGGGCCGCCGCCGATGACGGCGACGCGCTTGCCGGATTTTTTTGCGGCTGGTTTCAGGACCGGGATCTGGTTTTCGGAAAGGTGATCGGTCGCGTAGCGTTGGAGCCGGCCGATTTTGATCGGGTCGCTGTCGCGATCGAGCATGACGCAGGCGCCTTCACAGAGGACCTCGGTCGGGCAAACCCGCGCGCAGCTCGCGCCGAGAATGTTGGCGGTGAGGATGGTGCGCGCCGCGCCGGTCACATTACCGGTCACGATCTTTTTGATGAATGCCGGGATATCAATTCCGGTCGGGCAGGCAGTGATGCAGGGCGCGTCGAAGCAAAAGAGGCAGCGGGAGGATTCGACGATTGCCTGCTGCGCGGTGTAAGGCGGCGCGATATCGCCCAGGTTGATGGCGAGCTGTTCAGCGGAAAGTTTTGGGCTCAGCGGCATTGGTCGGTCTTTTTTCCGAAGCGACCGCACGCGAATACTTCTGTCCGGGGCATCGAGGGAATCATTTTCGGGGGAAGGGTGCAAGCCTTGAGACGGATTGTTCCGCAAGAGCGCGAATGTGCGCGGCGCGCCACGGCACAAGAGTTGCGTTGGGAGACGGTTGACACTCCTTTTTCACCCGATAGTTTAGGCCGTTAACTAATGGGCGCGGCCACGGCAAATTCATCTCAAGAAACGGATCAACTCCGTGTCGACGCCGCTCAATTGGCCCACATCATCATGGAGATGCAGCGCTGCTTCATTCTCCGTCTCTCGAAAGAACTGGCTCCGGGAAATGTCTCGTTTCCGCAGTTCTTCCTCCTTACGTATCTCGACGCACAGGAGGTGCTAACGATGTCGGCCATCGCGCAAAAGATGGGGCACACCACCGCCGCCGCCAGTGGACTCGTCGCGCGGCTGGAAAATCTTGGTTATGTCATGCGTTCCCACGCCTCGGATGACCGGCGCAAAGTGATGGTTTGCATCACTCCGCGCGGGTCGGCGCTAGTCCGGCGCATCCGTGAGGAGATGATTTGCAACCTGATGAAGATGATGGCTCACCTTTCACCGAGTGAGCAAAAATCCTGGTTGCAAATTTACAGCAAGATATACGATTACTGCCAAAATAAATGAGCCGTGACCAGGCGGGGGCAGTAACCTCGTTCGCCTTGCAAAACCCGAAGTGCTTCCTGCGGTAAGCGCATTTTTCACGGTGCGCGGCGGGCTCCGCACAAAGGAATTTCTAACGATGTACTTTTTTTCTCTTCGACCGCTTAGTTGCCGTCTCGCACTTTCCACCAGTTTGCTCGCACTCTGCCTGTCGGCTTTTGCCGGTAGTGATACGATGCGCGTGGCAGACACCGGCGTAGGCTCCCGGCGTTTTACCCTGAGGGAAGCGGTCGAAACGGCCTTCCAGCGCAATCCCGATATTTTGCGCGCGCGCCAGGAGATTCGGCGCACCACCGGGGTCCAGATCGAAGTCCTTTCCCAAGCACTGCCGCACCTCGACGCGAACGCGGCTTATAACTTCATCGACCCGAATCTTCGCATCGGCGGCTCCGCATTCACTTCGGCCGGCAGCGTAGGCGGCACTCCCACTCCTGCTCCAACTGTCACGCCCACCCCGGGCGTGACCACGTTTACCCCTGTTCCTGTCGACTACTCTTATAACCTTCGCCTGACCGGTTCGCAGCTCCTCTATAACGGTTCGGTCATCCCAGCCATCCGGGGTGCGGGAGCTGCCAAGGATGTCAGCGCCTATGCCTTGCGCGACACTATCGATCGGGTCATCGCGCTCGTCCGCCAGCAGTTCTACCAGGTCGTCCTGAACAAAGCGCTCATCGGCGTGCAGGAGGAATCGGTTCGGCTGCTGGAGAGCCAATTGAAGGACCAGCAGAATCGTTTCGAAGCCGGGACGGTTCCCCGCTTCAACGTTTTGCAGGCGGAAGTCGCGCTGGTGAACCAGCAGCCAGCGCTCATCACGGCGCGGAATAACTTTCGCATCGCCCAGCTCCAGCTGGCGAAAACCATCGGGCTCGATTTCGATCCAAGACGAGGGGATCGACCGCCGCTGGAATGCGTTGGCGACCTAAGCTACACCCCGCGGGAAATTCCGCTCCCGGTCGCGATCGAGTTGGGCAAGGAGCGCCGGCCCTTTTTAAAAGAGCAGCGGTCGAACGTTCTCGTGCAGGTGCAACAACTGAGCGGCGCCTTCGCCGGGATCCAACCGAGCCTGAGCTTCAATGGGGGCTATGCCTTCGAAAGCAATCAATTTTCCACCAGGCTGCGGGATGTCGCCGAGGGCTGGTTCTTCGGAATCACCGGCAGTTGGGCAATTTTCGACGGCCTGGAAACGGTGGGCAAGGTGAAGCAGGCCCGCGCTACGCTCAGCCAGGCCAAGATCACCTATGATGATTCTGTCCGGCAGGTGGAACTGGAGATTCAGCAGGCCTATTCCAACCTGCAGCAGGATCGCGAACTCTACTTTAGCCAATCCAAGAACGTCGACCAGGCGCGGGAAGCGTTACGCCTCGCGAGTGCCCGGCTTGGTGTCGGCGCGGGGGTGCAGTTGGATGTCCTGAATGCGCAGGTCGCGCTCACCCAGGCGCAATCGACCCGGCTGACTGCGCTTTTTAGTTACAACGCCGATCTCGCGGAGTTCGATCGCGTGACGGCGACCGACACGGTTTATCACGACACCTTTGATGATCCGCTCATGCGCAAAGGGCGCGAGACGAAGTTCATCAAGACGACGACGACTGAGTCGTCGGGGAAATAGCCGGCGCCATGTCGGCGCACGCGGGTGAGCTGGGAAGGGCGCTTGAATTTTTTCCGGCGCTGAACGAAATCCCATTCGTTAGGCATGCCTTTGTTGCGCGCATCCCCGGGATCGACGTCGCGACCGATCGGGCGGCCGCCCTCGCTCGCCTCGAGGCCGCGCATCGCGCGCTCCGCGCCGAGCTTGGTCTCGGGGAGAAGTTTCTTGCCACCTCGGAGCAGGTCCACGGCAACGAGATCGCCGTAATCGATTCCGCCGCCGGCGCCCAACGCTGTTTCAAAGGAGCGGACGGCCTCATCACCGACCAGCCCGGGGTGTCGTTAGGCATTTATGTCGCGGATTGCTGCGCGGTTTACCTGGTTGATCCGGTCCGGCGCTGTCTTGGCCTTGTCCACTCCGGGAAAAAAGGGACCGAGCTGGCGATTGTGGAGAAGGCGATTCAGGGCCTGCAAGAAAATTTCGGGAGCGCACCGCGCGATTTGATCGTGCAGCTCAGCCCCTGCATTCGGCCGCCGCATTACGAAATCGATTTTGCGAGTGAGATTGTGCGCCAGGCCCGCCGCGCCGGGGTCGAGCAGGTCCACGACAGCGGCCTTTGCACCGCCTCCGACCTCGCGCGCTACTACAGCTATCGCGCGGAGAAGGCCCGGACCGGCCGGATGCTCGCCCTCCTCGCCCTGCGCGATTGACTTTCTGTTTGACGTTCGCGCGCGGATTCTGTAACTCGTTAGGAAGATGAAGCGCTGGCAATTTTACGTCCTCCTCACCCTCGGGATCGCGTGCCTTTGCCTCAGTCTGGTGACGATTGTCTTCGCGCGCGAGAACCGCAAACTGCAGGAAAGCGTGCAGGCGCAGCAGGCCATCATCAACAAGGGCACCCTCAGCCAACAAATCGGGACCAACCTTCTGCGCGAGATGGCCGCGGTCGCGCAGAACAACGAAAAAATGCGGTCCTTGCTCCAGGAGAACGGCTTCAACCTTTCCGGTGCCGCTTCGCCCTCTCCAGCCGCCTCACCCGCGCCTTAACGATGGAAACGGAAACGCAGATTTCACCACCGGTTCACTCGACCTACCACGGCTTTTGGCCGGTCTTGCTGATTGGTTTGAGCCTGCTTTTCATCTTCGCCTGGGAGGTCCGGACCAATATTTTCACTCGGCAAAGCGCCCAGCAGCTCGAGCAACAGCAGGTGACGCTCGTCGATCAGGCTACCAAAGTGCAGGCCAGACTCGAGAAACTCGTTCGTGGATTGGTTGAGCTGGGCAAAACCGACGAGGAAGCGCAGAAACTTGTCGCCAAGTTCGGGATCAAGTTGAATAACCCAACCATGCCGACGAGCACCCCGGCGCCTAACGACTAATCCGCCTCGCGTCCCCGGCGCAGGGCGCAGATCCCGCGGCGTTTGGCGGCCGCGACGAAGTCGAAAAATATCTGCGCAGGTCCGCCCCAGGTTTTTTTCCGCGCCTGCGCCAGCGCCTGGCTGACATTCAGGCCACTCTCATAAAGGAGGCGAAAGGCCGCCTTGATCTGCGCCCGGTCGGTCGCGTCGAATCCGGCCCGTCGCAAACCGACGACGTTCAGGCCGATCACTTTGTTCACCTCGGCGGCGGCGACGTAGGGTGGAATGTCCTTGCCGAAACCGGACGTACCCTGGGTAACCACCAGCTGCCCGACCCTCATGAACTGGTGGAAAACGCAGCCGCCCCCAAGGAAAGCGCCGTCGCCAACCGCGACGTGCCCGCCGAGCAGGCAATTGTTCGCGATGATCACCTTGTTTCCGATTTCGCAGTTGTGCCCGAGGTGCGCGCCGGTCATGAGAAAATTGTTGTCGCCGACCCGGGTGACGGAGCCTTCCGCCGTGCCGCGATGGACGGTAACGTGCTCGCGGATCAGATTGCCATTACCGATTTCGACCGAGCTACGCGTCCCCTCCTTGAAACTGAGGTCTTGCGGCAGGCCGCCGATGATCACGCCGTTTCCAATTCGATTATCCGTGCCTAAGCGGACCGCGCCCTTAATGACGGCGTGTGATAGCACAACGGTGCGTGCTCCGATTTCCACTTCGCCGCCAATGCAGGCAAAGGGTCCAATTTCCACGTCGTCGGCCAGCCGGGCTTTCGGATCAACGATCGCGCTCGAATGAATTTTCACAGCACCCCCATTTCCTTGAAGCTGAAATAGGGAAGCCGTCCCTCGGCCGGAGCGCCGATGATGACATGATCGAGAAGCTTGATCTGGAGGAGCTCGGCCGCTTCCCGGAGGCGTCTCGTCAGGCTGTGGTCCGCCTGGCTGGGCGACGGATCGCCCGAAGGGTGATTGTGCACCACGACGACAGCGTAGGCGGAATAAATGAGCGCGGGGCGAAAAACGTCGCGCGGGTGGGCGATGCTTTCGTTGACGCTGCCTAGCGAAACCTCTTCCATCCGGATCAGGTTATAACGCGTGTCGAGCAGAATAACGCGGAGCGCTTCCTTGTGCAGAGCGCGCATTTCCGGGCCGAGAAACTCGTAAATCTGCTGTGGCGTTTCGATTTTGCGCCTCACGAAGTTCTCCCGCGCCAGCCGGTGACCGAGACCAAACGCCGCAGCCAGCTGTGTGGCTTTGGCCGGCCCGATGCCCTTCATCTTCCTCAGTTCCTTGACCGTGCAGCGGCTCAGCGCGCCTAACGATTCGTATTCCGCGATCAATTGCCGCGCGACCTCGACAACGTTCGCTCCCTGTCGTCCTGTGCCGAGAAGAATAGCGATCAATTCCGCCGGGGTGAGCGCTTCCGCGCCCAGCGCCTCGAGGCGTTCCCGTGGCCGATCCTCCTTCGGCATCTCACGGATTTTGAGGGGAGTCGCCAAGACGAGATCTTATCCTCGCAGCTGTTCGAGCAGTTCGTGCAGCGCCTCGCCGAGGCCGAAAAGCGAATCGATATGGCGGTTCGTGCCGAGCGGCGCGAGTTCGGTCTGCGCCTCGCGGATTAAATCCTGCGCGGTTTCGATCGACTTATCGAGCGCCCCGTCGGTCGGGGAATTTTGCAGCAACGCCGTGACCTCTTCGAGTTTTCCTTCGAGCACAAGCGCGCAGCAGCGCTCGCGGTCGAACGCGCTGGCGGATTCGAGCAGCGTCAGTACCGGCAGGGTCAGCTTGCCTTTGCGCAGGTCGGTTCCGAGAGTTTTGCCGGTCTGCGCTTCCGTGCCCGCGATGTCGAGACAATCATCGTAGATCTGATAAGCGGTGCCAATTTTTGCGCCGAAGCCTTTCATTCGCGCGACCGTCTCCTCCGGTGCGCCGCTGATGACCGCGCCTAATTCCGCCGCGCAGGCGAAGAGCGATCCGGTTTTCATCCCGATGATCCGAAAATAATCCTCGCGGGAGAGCTGCAGATCGAAACGCCTCTGCGTCTGGATCATTTCGCCCGAGCAAACCTCGGTCGCGGTGCGCGAAATCGTGCGGCTGATGTTCGTGTCCTCGAAATCGGTCGCAAGATTGAGCGCATGTGCAAATAGCACGTCGCCCAGCAGGACGCTGAGCGAATTTCCCCAGCGTGCGTTGACCGTCGGTTGAGAGCGACGCCGTTCCGCTTCGTCCATGATGTCGTCGTGCACGAGGGTCGCGAGGTGAATCAGTTCCACGATGACGGCCAGGTCGAGATGACCCGAGACTAACGAACCGGTGGCGCCGCCGCTGAGAAGGGCGACGAGCGGTCGGAGCCGTTTGCCGCCGCCGCCGATCGCATATGCGACATAACCTTCAACCGCCGGGTCAAAGGCGGCGGTTTGCGCGGTGATGCGTCGATCCACTTCATCGAGCTGGCTTTGGACCGGCTCAAAAACGCGGCTCAGCGGTCCGGCCACGCCATTGGCCGTGGCAGCTGAGTTCGCGGAAATTTTCACAAGCGCAGGATAGAAGGTCGGCTTTTAATGTCAAAGCTACTCGGCAGCGCCTCTTTACCAGCGGCGGAGCCACTCTTCAGTCCGGTATTTTTCAGCGGCCAACTCGGCAGCTCGTTCCAGGATCGGCGATGAGATTTTTGTTTGCTGCACGGTCGGAGCCAGGGCGGCGGCGAATCGTTCGCGAAAAGATTCGTCCAGCCCGGCAATCTGGATGCTGCCCTGGTGCAAAAAACCTCGGCGCGTCCGCCGCTGGGCGGCTCCGGCGACCTTACGGCCGAGCAAGAGGACGTCATCGCGCACCGGGTTGGCGAAGCAGGCGTCGGAAACCTTCGGCGCGGCGGCCGCGGCCAGTTCGGCTTCTCTTCCATCCCTGCGCAAGGCGGCGCGGATTGCGCCGTGCAGAGCCGCATAGATTGTCGCTGGTCCGAGGGCGGCGGCAGATTCCGTCGCCGGGGTGGCAAGCGAATAAGTGAGATCTTCGCCGTGAAGAACGCTGCCTCCGCCAGTCCAGCGCCTAACGAGATCGCGGTGTTCCCTTTCGTGGGCGACGTCGGAGAATTTGCCAAAGTATCCGAATGAAAGCGACGGTCGTTGCCATCCGTAGAAACGCAGAGTGGGAAGGTTGGCCTGCTCGAGTAAGGCTTCGTCGATCGCCATGTTCAACGCGGCGTCGGCTGCCGCGCCACCGTCGTGCACCAGCAGACGCTCAAACAGCATCGGCCACGATTTGCTCGAAGGACGCGCGAGGATCCGGCGCGGCGGTAATCGGCCGGCCGATCACAAGAAAATCGGCGCCCGCTTTAAGCGCTTCTGACGGTGCCATGGCTCGCTTTTGGTCGTCCGCAGCCAAGCCCGCCGGCCGGATCCCGGGCGTAATGATCTTGATTTTCGAACCATGCGCGGAACGCAGCCCCACCAGTTCATGGGCACTCGCGACGATCCCGCCGATCCCGCATTCCACACCCAGTCTGGCAAGTCGTAGGACTTGGTCTTCCATCGAGGAATTAACGCCCACTTCGCGCAAGGTTGCTTCATCGGCGGAGGTCAAAACGGTTACCCCAAGAAGCAGCAAAGCCGGGCCGGCCGAGCGTACCGCCGCCTCGACCATGGCGCGCCCGCCCCCGAGATGGAGGGTGAGCATTTCCACGCCTAACGAACCGGCGCTCTCGACCGCGCGGCCCACGGTGTTGGGAATGTCGTGCAACTTGAGATCGAGAAAGACGCGTCCGCCGAGGTCGTGGACCGCGCGGACGATCTCCGGCCCAGCCGCGACGTAGAGCTGGAGCCCAATCTTGAAAAGCCCGCCATGAGGCGCGAACTGGCGCACCAGAGCGAGGGCCTCCGCGCTCGTCGGAAAATCGAGCGCGACGATGATGCGCTCGCGGACGGTGATTTCAGTGGCTTGCCAGTTCATGCGGTTCCACACAGGGTTGCGGGAACCTATGCAGCTTTTCGCGCCCGCGAAGATCAATTTATTCTTTAAGATTCTGCGCCGGCGGGAGGATGGCTTTCACGAGATCGAGACCTTGATGGCGCCGATTTCGCTCGGGGACGAGCTAACGATTGAATCTGGCGAAGCAGGAGGCGGGATCGAATTTTCGACCGACGATCCGACTCTCCCGGTCGGGGAAGACAATTTGGTGGTGCGCGCGGCGCGTAGTTTTTTCGCTGAGATCCAGGAGGAACCCAGGGTCCGGATCGACTTGCGAAAAAAAATTCCGCACGGGGCCGGGTTGGGCGGCGGGAGCAGCGATGCCGCCAGCACTTTGCTGGGCTTGAATCGGTTGCACGGGGAACGTCTGCCCCGCGCGTGCCTAACGAATCTGGCGGCTGCGCTCGGATCCGATGTGCCATTTTTTCTGGCTCAAAGCGCGGCCCGCTGTCGCGGGCGCGGCGAGATTGTCGAACCAGTGGTGCAGCTTCCGCAATTGTCGCTGCTGCTCTTGAAACCGGAGTTCGGCGTGCCGACGCCGTGGGCCTATCGGCAATGGCAGGATTCGCGCGAGCTGCCGGGGGTGGATTATGCGCCCCAACAGGTCGGAGAGATGACATTGGGGAATGACTTGGAGCGGCCGGTTTTCGAAAAGCACATCTTTCTCGCGCGGATGAAGGTCTGGTTGCGCAAGCAACCGGAGGTCGAAGCGGCGCTAATGTCGGGATCGGGTTCGACTATGTTTGCGATCCTGCGGGAGGCGGGCGGAGCCGAACCGGTGGCTGCGCGCGCGCGCGCGGAACTTGATCCGCAGCTCTGGACCTGCGCGGCGGTTGTAGACGCCTCCCT